>WRDS01000042.1 GCA_009779675.1 Coriobacteriia bacterium | reverse complement strand
TACCTGCCCGGCGCATACGCAGGCACAAAGCCCGACATCCAGCTCTTCGGCGGGTCGAACGTGCTCTCCGACAACGTCATGAACACCCTGAAGGAGATGCTCATCGACTGAGAAAGAAACCTGGAATTCTAAGCTGTACCTTTTAGGGCATGGGGAACCCTGGAGGATGCACGTTTAACCGAGTAGGACCAAGACCGCCCCGATGAACGTGTCGGGGCGGTCTCTTCGCAGAGGGGAGCTAGTAACAGCCATGAGGCGACTATCACAGCAAAGGCCGCTTAATCTTTTATGCGCTTTTCGCGGGCGGGCAAAAAGCGTTACGCAATTGCGAAGAACGTTCGGCTCAAAGATCCCGAAGGCAAAGGTGATGGCCCTTGCCCTCGTAGCGGCACTGGCGGCACAGCTGCTCGTCCCGGCCCTGGCTCCCGCAATCGTGTTTTCGCCGGATGTCACCTGGTACACCGCTGATCCGACGCTTGCAACGTACACCCTGACCACCTCTACGCAGATGGTCGGGCTTGCCGAGATCGTGAACGGCACCGCAGTCGGGGCTGGCGGGGTGCCGGTACCTGCATGCGACTTCTCGGGAAAGACCATCGTGCTCGGCGCTGACATCAACTTCGCGAACACTGCTGCCGAGCAGACCAAGCCCATTGGCGGCAACGGCACGGGCAAGGCATTCAACGGGACGCTTGACGGTAATAACCGTCGGGTGTACGGATTCAACATCCTCACCTATGGCGGCGCGGGGGTAGGTCTTTTCGGAGCGACCGGCGCTGACTCGGTCATAAAAAACGTCCGGATAGACCGCGCCTCCATCACGCTGTCCCAGGGTACCTCCTCAACAACGGTGATGCGCAAGGTGGGGGCGCTTGTCGGCGATCATCGCGGCTCGATGGCGAACTGCTCGGCGACGGCGGATGTCTCGATCACCATGAGCAGCTCGGTACCGTTGACCTTGAGCAGGCATTCCAACATCACCCGGGTAGGCGGCCTTGCGGGCTCGGTGGACGGCGATATCGACGGCTGCACGTTTGCAGGCTCCATCAACCTCTCATCGCCGAGCAATCTGCCTACGGATGCCAACAGGAACCAGAACCGGGTCATCACCTACGTTGGCGGCATCGTGGGGTACGCCGGAGGTGACGCGCCTGGCACAGGGGTTCACGGCGACATCTCCAACTGCACGAACAGCGGATCGATCTCGGTTGCCACAACAGGCAAGGACAGCGTTGATAGGTTTGGGGAGTCACTTTCTCCCCAATCCGCCGACATCGGTGGCATCGTTGGCAGGACGATCGGGAACGTGCGGTCTTGTGTCAACAACTCTAATATCGACGTGTTCAATGCGTCCGGTCTCGGCGGCATTGTGGGCACGGTCAGGACAACGATCACCGATGACAGGACAGATGCCGACATCGATTTCGACGACGGCACCTCAGAAGACCCGCTTGAAATCGCCGACTGCACCAACAACGGCGTTATAAAGGGTCGTCACCTAGTGGGCGGTATCGTGGGGTACGCTGGGACGTACGTGGCCATAACGCGCTGCGCGAACAACCTCGGTGCCGACATCTGTGTCAACCGCTGGAACAAACCCACCTGTGGGGGTATTGCCGGAGAGACCTATGGTGACATCACCTGGTGTTATAACCGTGGCGATGTGATGAGCGTCAACGCAGAGGGCGAGCCAAGTAGCGGTTACTATGCAGCCGGTATCGCTGGTGCGGTGACCAGGTTTGCCAGCAGAGGAAGCGGGGATTTCACTTCACCCCAGCCTGAGATCTATGCCTGCTATAACGTTGGTAAAGCTATTGCTTCCGGGAACGCCAGGCAAGGATCGCTTGTCGGGCGAAACGATGGACATGTGCACGATTGCGTATTCCTCGAGGGGACGGTTCAAGGGAGGAGCGGTGCGAGTGACGAGGATCTTGCGGTAGGAAACACATCGAGCATGATCGGCATCGTGCGAAACATCAAGATGCTTGCCGAGGAGCCCATGAAGGACGGTACCGCCACTGCGCTTCTTAATGTACCCGCCCCTGCGTTCGGGTGGGTGGATTATTGGCTGCAAGCCCCGGCGGTGAACTCAGGCTACCCGGTGGCCTATCAGCAGATGCCTGCGCTTACGACCACGCCGATCACCGGTGCCACGGTCTCGCGCGCAAGCAACGCAAGGTATGCGGCCTCGTATGACCCGGCTCCCCGGGTGACGGTCACGCTCGGCGGGGCCACACTTAAGCAGGACGCGGATTTCCGGGTCATAGGCGAGGCAGGTGCACGTGCTGTCACCGCCTCCGGTGCCACCCCGTACTTTGCGACTGTCATCGGCATGGGGAGGTACTCCGGGACGCTTGCCAATGCGGTCAGCTACGGTATCGACCCAGGTGAGTTCTCTACCTGCGTTGTCTCTGCCGAGTCGAAGCGGTTCAACTGGCAGGCTCAGACCCCTGATAAGGTGATTGTCTACGATTCTGCTGGGGGTGTCGTCAGCCCGGACGACTATACTTATAAAGTTTACGGCTTCAACACCTCGACTAAGAAGTATGAGGCCGGAGTTCCCTGCGTTGAGACGCGGATGAACGGCTATCCGATTGTGGCCACTGCCAAACCGGGAACCAACTACGTGGGAAGCACCACGTACTACGAGGATCCCAACTCGGCATCGAAGAACGCCTTTGTCATCGAATGGGCGAACATAAAGCGCGACTGTGAGATCGTCGGCTTTAACATCGGTGGCACGGTGTATGCGTATGACAAGGACTTACTGGGTCTTAAGGGGCCGGTCAGTGTCCCTTACACGGGCTCGACGATTAAGCCGCAAGTAGTCGGGTTGACCTATCTGGGTCGTCCGCTCACTGAGTCCACCAACTGGGACAATGGTGATTACTCCTATATTTACGGTCATCCGGACGATGTGAGTCCGACGCTTGACTCTAACACCAATGTCTCGACCGATGAGATGCAGGGCTGCGTGACCATCAGGTATCGCAGCGGTGGGAACTTCACCGACTGGGCAAGTGCCTTTTTTGATATCGTTCCAGCTGAGATCTCAAGCGTTACTTTCAGCGTGGATCCCGTGCAGGACTATACCGGCCTGCCCATCACCATCCCCGCGCCGGTGTTCAACGGCAAAACATTGGTCGTCGGGACTGATTACACGGTCACGTACGCGAACAACACCAATCCGGGGGTGGCCACCTATACGGTTACTGGGATGGGCAACTTCAAGGGCACGAGCACCGGCAGTTTTACGATCATCGGCGATTCGACGACCGGAATCACTACACGCATCGCAGGTGCCAACCGCCTTGAGACTGCGGCGGCGATCGCGCAGAAAGCCTACCCGACCGGCGCAAACGGCATCATCATCGCCACCGCCTACAACTATCCGGATGCGCTTGCCGCAAGCGGCCTTGCCGGCATGCTCGACTACCCGATCCTTCTCGCTGACACCGCGGAGCGCGGGCTGGGAGCTGCGACGCGTGCGGCCATCCAGGCTCTGAACCCGAGCGAGGCCCTGATCGTCGGAAGCAGCGCAGCGGTATCAACGAACGCCGAGAACGAGCTCAACACCCTGCTTGCAGGCAAAGGCTCCGACTCGGTGCAAAGGATCGCCGGTCCTGATCGGCAGGCCACTGCTGACGCGATATATGCGTACGGGCGTGCGCGTGGGACGTGGGCCACGACGGCTGTCGTTGCGACCGGATACAACTATCCTGACGCGCTCTCGATCTCGCCCTACACGGCAAAAGCGTCGGTGCCGGTGTTCTTGGTGCACCCGAGCAACGGCCTCACGGCATCATCGAAGTCAGAGCTTCAGAGCTACAGCAGGGTGGTAATCGTTGGCAGTTCTGCCGTGGTGCCAGCTGCGGTGGAGACAGAACTCAAGCAGCATGCTGCTGTCACGCGCCTCGCTGGCGCGGACCGCTACGCCACATCGCTTGCAATCGCCGAGTGGGCGGCGCAAGAAGGGCATCTTGCCTACAACGGGGTTGCGGTCGCGACCGGCAAGAACTTCCCCGACGCGCTTGCAGGGGGGGTCTTGCAGGGCAGGAGGGGAGCCGTGCTCCTGCTCGTCGATGAGATGCCTGCCGAGAAGCGCGTCTGGGAGCAGGCGTTCACTCAGCGTGCGGGCGAGGTAAAAGCTATGAGCGTGCTTGGCAGCTCGTCGGTGGTCTCCGAGGCGACGGTGACATCGCTTGAGCGCCTGCTCGGCTGGAGATAAGATTGCTCGCTTACTACTCGAGGAGTGTCGTCTGGGAGTACCTGCTCTGCGTTGTGGTCTCTGTGTGCGTGAGCCTCACGGCAGGCAGTGGCTTTTACGCGGATCAGGTGACACTGCGTAGCCTGGTATTCCAGGTCGTGTTGACCGTTATGCTTGGCCTGATGCTGTTTGCTGGCGCGTACAACAAGAAGACGGCCCCGATTGCTGCAGGCGTGTTTGTGCTAGCCGGTTTTCTTCTGATGATCCTGGGAAGGCCAGGGGCGACAAATACGTTTCTCAGCGGGCTGAGTGATCTCTACCCGCTGTACTTCCTTCCCGTTCTGGCAGGGCTGGCTGTCTTTTTGTTGACGCGTACCCGTATGGGGACGGTTGCGTTATTGGTCGCGGGCATGTTGGTCCTGGTGCTCTTGCAGCTTCTGTACGAGCAGGAGCAGCTGGCACTGTTCCTGTTGTTTGTGGTGGCTGCGAGCACACTGTTCGTCTACAAGGGGTATCAACAGAACCAGCAAGGCACCCAAGGAACGGAGACGGCAAAAAGTGTCTTCGTCAGGACGTTTCTGGTCTCCAGCCTGCTTGCTGTGCTCATGGTCGCCTTATGCCTCGGGGCTTTCAGGGCAGTGATCGAGCCGTTGGACCTGTCGACCCGCGAACTCGCACTGGCCACAAAGCAGCTTGTTCTGCAGGCTCAGCAAAAAGGCGGGATGTCCGATGGGCGCATGACCCCCGAGGAAGAGGAAGCGAGTGAGCTTGAGGAGGAGGAGCGGCTTCGCGAAGAGGAGGCCGAGGCGGAGAGGCGTGCGAAGCAACAACGCGAAAGAGCCGAACTGCTCTCGCTGCTCGGCAGGGGCTACCGTGCGGTATTAAGCGCGCTCAGGTATCTGGCGAGCGGGTATCGCTGGGCCCTGGCCCTGGGCTTGATGGCAACAGGGATGCTCGGTGCCGTAAGCGTGAAGCTGTGGAGCCGGAAACGATGGCTCAAAAAACTATCCACGCAAAGCCGGGATGCGCAGGTGCGCGCCTTATACCTCCTGTACCTGCGAAAGCTCAAAGTGCTCGGGATCGAGCGCAGACCAGAAGAGACCCTGTTCCAGTTCGCCGAGAAAGCCAAGCAGCCGCTCTCGCGCTTCAGCGCCGAGGGCCTCAGTGCCGGGTGCCTCAGCACCCCTGAGGACAGCATTGATGCGAGCCCCAGCACTTCCGAGCGCCCCAGCGCCGAAAAAATCGGTTTTGTCGAGCTCACTGACACTTTCGTGTCAGTGAGCTACGGAGGCATCGAGGTGGCTCAAGACGAGCTGAACAGGTGGTTGGCATTTCACGAGGCGTTTTACAAGAACTGCAAGGCGCACCTTGGTGGTTTTAAGTACGTGGTGAGGTTTTTTGCCCTGTAGCTTTGCAAAGACGCTTCCGGAGCACGCTTCTCACGTGTGTCTTGCGGGGAGAAGGGAGTCGGCACTGTGGCAGGTGTCGTGTTTGCCTTTGAGATCAGCTTGCGTGCGTTTTGCATGGGGCACCAAAACTGGCGCACCTGGCCGATTTTGGCTCGAATCTGACGGAAGAAAGCGGATTTTAGTTGCCATGCAGTAAAATTTCCTCTACCGTTAAGGGAATGTTTTTACTCCCGTCTCGATGATATGTCATTGGATCAGGGGAGGGGTTCGTGTGCGTGCGCCACAGGCTCAGCGGGCAACTGCGGCTGGGAAAAAATTGAGACTGCTCTTGGCTGCAGTGCTGCTGCTTGCTCCGCTGGCAGCAGGGGCTTACGCCTTGCAGCCATCACTCTCCCCGAAAGCCTCTGAAGCGTGTGCTGCTGTGATGGCGGAGACATCTAATCCAGCTACGACTGTAATCGGTGTTGAGATTTCTACCAGATCAGGAGGCCGAGAGATCGATACGAAGGACGGCACACTCGAGTTTTTTGCCGAGGTGCTTGACGGCAACGGATTAACGAGACCTTACGAGGAGCAGCTGGATGGCCCATTAGAGTGGCTCATTGCTGGTGACGACCCATTGGCTGCGAAAATAAATGAGCATGGGGTGCTCACCGCGCTCAAGGACGGATCCGTCTCAGTCACAGCGCATCTAGAAAGAGGCAGCCTTACGTCATGGCCGATAAGCATCTCGATTACTAGACAAAAAGATGTTTATGTGGAATCCGCCGAGATCATGGATGAGGCAGGGGAACTTCTCGGTGACAAATCTGCTGACATCATATTGGGAGAAGCCTATCAGTTTCACGTACGGGTAAAGTTGACCAACGGCACTAGCCTAGAAAGTTTTCGGGGAGATGAGATTCCTGGTGTCGCCTGGAGCATAGACAATCCTCGATCAGGCGTAACTATAAACAAGGACACTGGCAGGTTTGAATCGGCCTATGCTGGTAGCAATTTTCAAATCACGGTCTCTGTACCCGTCTCATTTGAGGACGTAGGCGGAAACGCACCTCGTAAGGATTCTAAAAGGGGCTACATAAACGTACTGTCCAACAACGACGGCAGCAACGGAAGCACCGCCACTTCGCTCAAGATCAACGTTGAGTACGAAGAGGCACAGGGCAAAGTCGCTCCCAAACCATATTCATTGAGTCAGCTGAAAGAGCTTGAGATTGGCAGGATATATCATTACACGATGAATACATCGAGTGGCACAAGTCAGGGCGCGTATAGTACCCATAGCGTCCAAGGGGTGGAGTTGGCACGAATACTCCAGGACATGGGGCTCGATGAGCGCAAGGTAAAAAAGCTTTGTGTGTACATGCATAACGAGGGAAATAAGGAATTTCCCCACGAGTTCCTTTTTCAAGAGCGATACTATTTTCCAAATCGCGCCCTTGGGAGGGAGAGCGAAAAAGAGCCGGTGCCCCCGTTGCTTTCTTTAAGAGGCTGGCGTTCCTCACAAGATAGGCAGGATGAGATTACAAAAGATCCTTCGTGCTTAAAAGAAGAGGATTTTCTCTTACGGCTCTATGTTGGAGCCAAAGGCGTTAGCGACTACAATGCTAGCAGCTGTCTTAAAAACGTCAGCGCCATTACGGTGATAATGGAGGGTGCCCCACCCGATGCGGATGATGACCCCCCACCTGCGGACAGCCCCGGTGACGGCAACGATACTGGAACCGTAAGCGGCTCTAACGGCAATGGTCCCGGAAGTGGCCGCCCCGGGCGTGGTGGCAGCGGAAAAGGCGGCATTGGGCGCGGCAATACAAAAACACCAAGCCCTTCGGGGATCCATGATGCTACGACATCAAACGACAGCACGTTTGACCCCATGTCCCCTGACAAAAACGGGGAGGGGAGCAGCATGGATGGCGGTAAAAGCGAGGGCTTAGGATCCGTTCGTAATCCCGAGAGCCCCTTCACGCAGCTTGTGACACCACTTGCGGGAGTCCTATCCCTTGTGGCGGCTTCCTGGTTCTTCCTGAAATCAACCGGCAAAGGACTGCGTCACCGAAGACCAGCAACCGCGTGAGGGAAGACCGGTAAAAGTAGAGTTTTCTGCCCTCTCGTATTAAGATATTCTCTAATGCGAAAGAAACCCGTCTTCTTGCCAATGTTTCTTTCGGCCATCAATGATGGCTCATCGAGCCAAGGGGAGGGGTTTGCGTGTGCCAAATTGTCCGAAAGCCTTTCATGTTTCAGCGGGGAGCCTCATAGATGAGCGAATCCAGTAACGTGGACAAAACCAGAGGAGTGAGCGAATCCAGCGGCGCGGACAGGGTCAGTGGTGTGGACAAGACCAGTAACGCAAACGAGTCTGGCGACGTGCGCAAAGCAAGTGGCGCGAACAGGCTTAGCGACACACAGCTTGCAAACGCTGCCGCGTGCATCAAAAAGATCGTCGACAACATCGAGACGGTGATAATCGGCAAGAGAGAGGTAGTGGAACTCGTCGTCCTCTCGCTCGTCAGCGGTGGGCACGTGCTCATCGAGGACGTTCCTGGAGTGGGGAAGACGAGCCTTGTCTCGGCGATGGCGCGCTCGATCTCCGGCGCGTTCAAGCGCATCCAGTTCACGCCTGACGTGATGCCTTCAGACGTCACCGGCTTTTCCATCTTCAACCAAAAGACCCGTGAGTTTGAGTTTCGGCCTGGCGCGGTTATCAGCAACATCGTCTTGGCAGACGAGATCAATCGGGCATCTGCTAAGACCCAGTCGAGCCTTCTGGAGGCCATGGAGGAGCAGCAGGTAACGGTGGACGGCCATACTTACCGGCTTCCCCGTCCCTTCATGGTGCTTGCCACCCAAAACCCGCTTGAGTCTTTTGGCACCTACCCTCTGCCCGAGGCCCAGATAGACCGCTTTCTTATCAAGATATCGATAGGGTACCCGTCCTTCGGGCAAGAAGTCAGGGTCGTTGACTTGGGCGAGAAGGCCAAGATCGCGCTTGGTGCCGTGGCCGATGCCGAGGATGTCGCAAAGCTTATCGATGACAAGGAAGGCGTTTTTGTTGCCCCGATGCTCTTGAGCTATCTCGTCCAGCTGGTTGCTGCCACAAGGAACCATCCAGATATCCAGGTAGGCTCGAGTCCGAGGGGAAGCATCGCGCTCTATAACCTTGCCCGCTCTTACGCGCTCTATCACGGGCGTAGCTACGTCATTCCCGATGACGTGAAATACCTCGCCCCCTTTGCGCTCAGCCACCGGCTCATACTCACGCATGAGGCTCGGCTCAGTAACAAGACCAATCAACAGGTGGTCGCCTCGATCCTCGACAGCGTTGCGGTGCCGGTAGTGGAGCCGGCAGGTGCGGGCGCGAATGTAGGTGCCAACACGGGCACCAAACCGGTTGTCGGTGCGGGTGCCAACACGGGCACCAGCGCGGGCGCTAATAAATGACATCCGCACGCTCAAGCGTGGGGGTGCCTTTCGGGGTGCGGAAGCACGCCGCCGCCCGTCTGCCTGCCCGCTCGGCAGCGAGCGGGCAACGTGCACCCAGGAATCGGCGGCAGACACTCCTTAAAGTGCTTGTCTGTGTCGTAGCTCTTGTGGTCGCGGCGGTCCCGACGCTCTTCCTGAACACCATCTACGGCTACCTGCCGGTGCTCGTTGTCGGGTTCTCGATGGCTTTCTCGGCGGCATGCCTTTGGATCCTCAAGAGATCGCTTGCCTATACGGAGGAGTTCGGTTTGGCAAGTTGCCGGAGGGGAAGCAACTTTGACTTTGAGGTGAGGATCAAAAACAGGTCGCCGCTGGTGTTTCCCAAGGTGGAGCCCTGGTTTGCGGTCTCGAGTCTTTTTGAGGCGGACGACACGCTCAGCTCTGCGGTGATAACACTTGCGCCACGCGAAGAGCGCGACTTTAGTTTCTCGGTGCGCTTTGATCATATCGGTACCTACAGCGCCGGTCTGCGAAGGATCGTCATTACCGATCTGCTCGGGCTTTTTTCGACGACGCTGGAGAACACAAAGCGCTGCCGTATCAGCGTGGAGCCAAAGATGTACGCCCTGGATCGGCCTTATCTGTTGGATAAAACGCCTTCCGATAGCGAGAGGATGATCGTGCCTACGGTCACCGACACCTCAGAGTACATCGGGGTGAGGGAGTACGTGTGGGGTGACCCGATCAAGACCATCCATTGGAAGCTCTCGGCTCGCGCAGAGAACTATCTCACCAAGCAGTTTGAGGGGTACGGCACGGTGGGCGTGACGATCGTGCTTGATTTCTTTTCGCCGTCCTATGACTCCGAGACGCTGATGTCGGTTTTTGACTGCATTGTCGAGACTGCGCTCTCGGTAGGGAATTACGCCTACGAGAACGGCATGGAGTACGCGTTCGTCTACACCGCCCGTACGGGCGAGAAGCGCAAATACCAGGGTCACTTCACCGGTTTTGCAGAACTCGTGGACGACATGCCAGGGGTATCGGCAGAAAAAGGAGGGCGTACAGGGATCGAGTTGCTTCGGGAGGAGGGGACGGCTCGTTACGCGCATGGCAACATCGTTTACTGCACCGCGAATGTCACCGAAGAGCTCGCCGGCGTGGTTTCCGAGCTTAAAGCGCGCAAAAAGAACCCCATGGTGTTTGCGGTCACCCCTGAGACCTTGAAAGACAAGCAGCGTGAGGACTTCCTGCGGCCGCTCCGCCTTCTTAGCAACACGGGCGTCACATGGATTGCACTTGCCGATGCATCTGAGCTTGGCAAGGAGCTGCGCTGATGCTTTCCCGCTATGTCAAGAGTGTCATCTGGGAATGCCTGCTTTGCACGGTGATCGCTGTATGTGTGAGTTTCACGGCAGGCAGTGGTCTTTACGCGGATCGGACGGCACCGCACAACTTGGCTCTTCAGATTGTGCTGGCCGCGCTGCTCAGCCTGATGTTGTTTTCTGGCGCGTACGACAAGAAAACGGCCTCGGCGGCGGCAAATGTGATTGTAGTAGCTGGCCTTATCGCAGCGGGCGTGCTCATAGTGCCTGGTCTTTTGTCGATGACCCAGGGAAGGCCGGGTGGGGCGAACACGCTCCTCGGCGAGCCGGGCAACGCCTATCCACTCTACCTTCTTCCCCTTTTGGCGGCGCTGGTGGTCTTTTTATTGACCCGCACCCGCACGGGGACGATCGTGCTGTTTGTAGCAGGCATGTTGATCCTGGTGCTCATGCAGCTTTTGTACAAACAGGAGCATCTGACGGCGTTCCTGTCGTTTGTTGTGGCCGCGGGTGCCCTGTTCATCTACAAGGGTTACCAGCGGAATGCCCCAGAGACGGCAACGGCACAAGGCGCTTTCGGTAAGACGTTCTTGGTTTCCGGCCTGCTTGCTGTGCTCATGGTCGCTTTAGGCATCGTGGTCTTCAGGGCTGTGATTGCGCCACTGGATCCGGCGACCCGAGAGTTCAACTTAGCCACGCAGCAGTCTGCTCAGACGACCCCGCAAGACGGCGAGGTGGCCGAGGAGCACCTGGCTCCTGACGAGCAAAAGACAGGCATGCCGAGCGATGAGGGGCAGCGGCTCCTCTCGCCAAAGGGGACCGAGACAGACGAGCAGAAGGACTCGCAAAACAAGAACGAGCCGCCTCCACCGCCAAGCGGCAAGATGGTCCCGATGAGCTGGTACCACCTGGTCGCGATCCCAGCCCTGGCGGTGCTTGGAGTGCTCGGCGCTGTGTGCATGAAACTGTGGAGCCGGAAACGGTGGTTCACGACATTATCCAAACAGAGCCGGGATGCGCAGGTACGCGCCCTCTACCTTCTGTACCTGCGAAAGCTCAAGGTGCTTGGGATCGAGCGGAGGCCGGACGAGACCCTGTTCCAGTTCACAGAAAAGGCGCGGCAGCCACTTTCGCGCTTTAGCGCCGAGGGCCTTGATGCCGAGGGCTTCGGCGACTTCGGCGCCAAGAAAGTCGATTTCGCCGAGCTGACCGATACCTTTGTGTCAGTCAGCTACGGGGGGGTTGAGGTTGCCCAGGACGAGCTGAACAGATGGTTTGCGTTCCATAAGGCGTTCTACCGGAACTGCAAGGCGCATCTGGGCGGCTTTAGGTATATGGTGAGGTTTTTCGCCCTGTAGGCTGCATGCGAGGCTGCATATGCCCTATGGGCCTCATGCGTCCTATAGGCTTCATGCAGGTAAAACTGTCCGCTGTCCACCTTCTATACAGGCAGTTGTAGCAGGATCTCGCACAGTCGGAAACCTCTTCTTCCTCGTCGTTGTCATGCTCGAATGCCAGGCAGTTGAGCGCACATCCAGCGCTCGCCAAAAAGTCCTGGTCTCCGTGTAGGAACTTCCCCGCAGCGTCAAAATAGCTTGGCAATTGCCCTCCGTCTCTGGTTGTGCTCGGTGCCCGTGCTCGGCGATTTCACTGCCGACCCTCCCATGTCCTGCGATTCTGCTGCTTTCCGTCCGTGCTTGGCGTGCGCGGCGATTCTGCTAATCCCTCAGTCCGCGTAGCTCTTCTTTGGTGCAGGCCCTATACGAGCCGTCCTCCTGCCGAGAAACCATAATCACCTTTTTATGGTCGACGCGGATCGCCTTGGCGTGTTCGCCTATATGGAGCAGTTGCCCTCTGCCAAGGACCGCTCCTTCCATATCCCTTACCTCTGAGGCCCCGGATTGGGCGCAGATATCGTCAACAGATATGAGGCCGTCACTCCTTGTGGGCGTTATCTTCATCTTTCCCCTGTATGTGCCGTCATCCCCGCTCAGGCGGAGCCCTATCCCCGCAACGGCACCGATCACGCCCTGTCCCGTTCCTCCGTGTTCAGAAAGATGGAGGCCGAGGCGCTCGGCAAGGTGATAGGCATCCTCTTTTTTCAGAACCTCCCTTTTGGCTCGTTTGCCAAAGCCTATGAGCTCACCGCGGGAGGTTTCGCTTAGTGCGTTTGAGATGCAGTAGCAAAATCCTGGGCTCGATGACTCGTCCATATGCTCCTCTAGGACGTTGGTCCCGAGAGATATGATCTCTGCACTTTTGTCGCCCTCTGTCTCAAGCTCCATACACATGGAGCTGTTGTGCGAGGTGTACGGGATATCCTCGTGCAGCAATAACTGGTGCCGTGTTATCGCGCTGCATATCCCAATGCCTCGTTCAACGAGGGCACCTTTAATGTAGTCAGCTATTTTTCCTGTGCTTATCTTTTTAGTCAGGCTGTCGGTGTCATCGATGCACAGCACGCTCTTCATCGCTAACCCTTTCTCAATTATGCTATTCTGTGTAGTAAGGATAAACTTAATAAAGTTGAAAGCAAAGGGGCATTCAGACAGCTTCTCCGACTTGCAAGTTTAGCTGTTAAGCGCGTTGGCGCGTGCCGTCGTTTCGGCGCGGGCTTCTAACAGCATTGCAAGTATCGCAAAGGGGAGGGAAGGGGTATTTTGGCAAAGTCGAAGCGGCTGGTCGCCACCCTCGTGCAGCCGAAGCAGCCGACCGCCATCCTTGTGCTCGCGCTCGCGCTCGTGCTGCTCGTGTCCATTGGTTCCTTTGCCGGTTCCCTTGATGCTTACGCTGCAGGCGGGGATGGAAGCGGTGGTGGCACCGGCGGCGGATCCTTGCAGCCTTTTGCGCTTGAGTCCTCCACACCGGCTTCCGGTGCCAAAGATATCCCCCTGGACACAAAGTTTGTGCTGCTGTTCAACAAGAACGTGGTGAACATAGCCGTAAAGGAGAACAACCAGAAGGCCGTCACCCTCTGGGCAGGCACCCAGCAGGTGGAGGTCGAGATCCAGATGACGGATGACCAGGTGGAGCGCGAGGATCGTGAGCTTATCACGCTCGTGCCCAAGGAGCCCCTTGCTGAGGCCACAGAATACATACTGAAGATAGATGAGACCCTGACGGCAAAAAACGGCAGCAATCTAGAAAAGCCGATAGAGTTGCGTTTTTACACTGCCGGATATGAGTTCCCTGCGGGGTACGAGCCTGTCACAGAGGACGGGTCCGTCACAGGACACGAGCTTGAGCCAATTTCAGGGGACGTGCCCACCGCAAGGGACGGATCGTCTCCTCTCGGGGGAGGGGGGAGTCAGGATTACTTCCTCATGGGCGCTGCTGCGGTTCTCGTCATCGGGCTTGCCGGTGTTGGCGTGGCGCTTTGGCGGGAGAAAAAGAAGAAAGACGCGCCAGACGGCAGCGAGACGGCTGGCAGCGCACCCGACGGCAGCACGGCACCCGGCAGTACGGTGCCGGTTGACGCAGAGCTCGGCAGTGCACCTGACGACGGCGAGGCCGACGACGGGTCTGATGCTGAGTGACGCACGCAATGACCACGCAGCGAAAAATCGCAACCATAATCCTGCTGGCTGTTCTGCCCTGCTTGTTCCTCATCGCCTCTGTCTGCATAGGCAGGTACAGCGTCAGTGTCAGCGAGGTGCTTTTGTGCATACGGCAGTGGCTCACGGGGATTCCTGCAGGGGTCTCGAGCGAGACCTATGCGGTCGTCACCCAGATCCGTTTGCCTCGCGCCTTCTTTGGGATAATGGTAGGGGCAGCCCTGTCCGTCAGCGGAGCCGCTTTTCAAGGGCTGTTCCGTAACCCGCTGGTCAGCAGCGGTATCTTAGGTGTCTCTTCTGGGGCGGGTTTTGGGGCGGCGCTTTCCATCCTGCTATTCTCCAGCGTGCTTTTCACGCCGATCTTCGCTTTCGTCTTTGGTGTTGTTGCGGTGGTGCTGAGCTATATTGTGGGAAAACTTGCCGGCACCAACACCTCGATCACGCTGGTGCTAGGGGGCACTATCATCCAGTCCATCTTCGGGGCCTTGCTGTCCCTTGTGAAGTATGTGGCTGATACCGATACCCAGCTGCCCTCAATCACGTTTTGGATGATGGGGAGCCTTGCCTCTACCCGCACGGCCGACCTTCTTCTCGCCGGCATCCCCATACTCGTAGGCATACTGGGGCTTTTGCTCATGCGCTGGCGCATCAATGTCTTGTCCATGGGGGATCGAGAGGCGCGCACGCTGGGTCTGCATGTGGGGGCAAACAAGGCTGCCGTCATCTCTTTTGCCACCCTTGCCACTGCCGGTGCTGTTAGCATTAGCGGCGTGGTGGGGTGGATCGGCCTGGTTGTGCCCCATATGGGGCGGATGCTCATCGGCAATGACAACCGCTGGCTTATTCCTACCTGCATCTCTTTAGGCGGATGCTTCGCGTTAGCGGTGGACACCATCTGCCGCACCCTGGTGGGAACGGAGATCCCCTTAAGCGTGGTGTCCGCGCTCGTTGGGGGTCCCTTCTTCATCTACCTGTTAAAGAAGACAAAAGGGGGCAGCTGGTAATGTCCCTTTTAGCCGTGAGCGACCTGACCTTTGGCTACAAGAAGGATTTGCCACCCGTGTTCCACGACATCTCCTTTTCTATAGAGAAGGGTCAGGTGTTTTGTGTTGTCGGGCCCAACGGCTGCGGAAAATCCACGCTGATCGACACGGTCTTAGGCATCAACAAGCCTTGGGGCGGCTCCATTATGGTGGGAGCTAAGGATCTGCGGAACCTAAAACCACGGCAGTTCGCCGAGCATGTGGCATATGTCCCTCAAAGCCACGTGAAAAGCTTTCCCTACCGAGTGATCGATGTAGTGGTGATGGGGCGCACCTATGCCCAGCGCATGTTCTCCTCTCCCAGCGAAGAGGAGTTGGATCGGGCGCGAGACGCCCTTGCGCAGGTGGGGTGGGCAGCCGGATCCGAGGAGCGTCTCTACACAGAACTGTCCGGTGGCGAGCTGCAGCTGGTGCTGATCGCCCGGGCCCTTGCCCAGGCATCAGAGCTGCTGGTCATGGACGAGCCGACCGCCCATCTGGACTTTCGCCATGAGCTTAACGTCATGGAGGTCGTGGTAAAGCTTGCACGGGAGAAGAAGCTGTCCATCCTGATGGCCACCCATTTCTTGAACCAGGCCTTCTATCTGGAGAACGCAGGAGTGGATATCCGTGTGGCGCTGATGGACGGGGGCGTGTTCCACCGGATCGGCCCGCCCTCGGCGACCTTGAATGAGGAGAACCTCCGTCGCGTGTTCCAGATCGTCACGCTGGTGGAGGACTCCAATGTCGACGGGCAGGTGCGCAAGTACATCTTGCCGCTAAAAAACGAGGGGAGCGGCGTGTCATGAGCAGGAGCAGGAGCAAGAGAGTCATTGCGGGAATCCTGGCGCTTGTGTTGGTGTCCACCCTTTTGTTGACGGCCTGCGGCAACGTGGCCCCCGGCTCAAAGGAGTCCGTGGAGACCAAAGAGGTGACCGACTGCATAGGCCGCACGGTCACTGTCCCGAAAGACCCCCAGCGGGTTGTCTGCCTCTACGCCTCGACAGCGCATATGATGGCCCTCTTGGGCAAGGAGCGCCTGATCGTCGGCTCTCCTGACGGGGTGCGGCGAGATATCCTCATGCAGCACAAATACCCCGGCATCACATCGATCGCGGTGCCGTATGTCGAGGGCATCAATATCGATGAGCTGGCTCGCATCGAGGCGGATGTCGCTCTCGTAAGAAGGAATATCGCCGAGGATCCCGCCACAGCCGAGAAGCTGGAGAAGCTCGGCATCCCCTATGTGACGGTTGATTACTACTCTATCGATGAGCTACGTACGGCGATATCTGTGGTAGGGGCGGTCTTTGACGAGGAGGAAAAGGCCCAGGCGTACCTTGACTTCCTTGATGAGACCCTTTTTATGGTCAAGGCGCGCACAAAGGACATACCGGCAACAGAGAAGAAACGCGTCTATCACGCCATCAACGAGGCCACCCGTACCGATGCGTATGGCGATCTTTGTTGGGAGATCACAACAGACGCAGGGCTTATCAACGTGTCTACTGAGGATGGCTCGACGTTCAGCTCGGAGGACGGCTACATAACGCTCGAGCAGATCTATGCGTGGAACCCCGAACACATCGTGGCCAATGACTTCAACGCCCGTCGGTATATGCTGACGGACAGCAAATGGTCGGGGCTAGATGCGGTAGCAAACAAGCGGGTATACACCCTTCCTGTAGGGGTTAGCCGCTGGTGCCATAAAGGTTCCATGGAGCCTCATATGGCGGCGCTCTTCCTTGGTCGTCAGTTCTACCCCGAGCTCTTTTCCGATATCGATCTCGCGCAATACACCAAGGACTATTACCAGCGGTTTTTCGATCTTGATCTGTCCGACGAAGAGATCAGCGCCGTGCTCAGCGGTGAAGGTATGCGTCTGCCGAAGGAGACGCAAGGCAAGCAAGACCAATAAAATGATGTGAGGTGTTTGCAGTTTTTTGTGTTTACAGTCCTCTGTGATTTGTTGTGGAGATTCCGTTTATTGTGGCAGTCACGCCCTGCCAATGCTAAGCTGACATTTAGCATTTGGTCATGGAGAACATCTAGCTATGGACAGCAAACCTATCTGTTTTAGCGTTGGGAAGGAGTGGTTCTTAGTGCAGCGACTCAAAAGGCCTAGTTCCCTCATCAGTGTGTTCCTTGCAATGACCCTTCTACTCTCCCCGGTAACCGCCTATGCCTCGGTGCAGCCGTTTCTGCCGAGCGCCCCCGGGGACTCAGGCGGCGGCGGCGGCGCAGTCCCGCTTTGGCCTTGGGGCTGGGGGATCGTCACCTCACAGGCCACTTCGACCGCTTTTACGCTGACCGACAGCTATGAGGTTCTTACAAGCAAGGTGACATATATCGAGACATCGACCCCCGCAGGGGGCCCTCAAAGTTTCGTTGCCTTCGTGAACCAGAACCCGACCCCTGCGACGAATAAGTCCTACCTGTACATGGACAAGGACGGTGTGCGCCAAAACATCGAGAGCAACATCACATTCCCCCCCACGCGCAACACCTATACCGATCCCGACAACAGCAATTGGCCGTTCCCGACCTATACCTCATCTGATGGCACCACGTTCACGGCGGGCACTGGCACTTGGGTGCTCCCTGTCCTTAACGTGACGTTGGAGCCGGGCGCTCTTTACGAGTTCGGCTTCCTCGCGGGCCTCCAGTCAAACAACGGCATGACCGGTGTCGTCTACACCGACGCAGGCAGGCAAAAGCTCGGCTACATCCAAAACGACAACAACCCCAGCTACTCTGATGAGACGACACAGTTCGACACTAAGAAACTCGATCCGTACCTGTTCCGCAACCCGTACGCCGAGCCCACCTCGACGGGCACGTTCGAGGACTTCGTGTTCCGCGTACAGACCTATGCGGATCTTGCGGCCTTTAACAATGCGCTTGCGGGTGCCCAATCGGCGTTTGCCTCGGCAAGTGCCAACGCGGGGCTTGGGGTCGGACAGATACGCCCCGACCTTGTTACAGCTCTTGGGAGCGCCATTACCAGCGCAACGCTTGTCCCGGCATCCGGCATGCGTATGTGGCTGCAGCCGGACGTGGATGATCTGACGAAGACCCTCAATGATGCTGTCGCCGCTCTGGTTCCAAACGGCCTTGATGTTGACAAGACCGCGCCTGTGTCTAGCTCGGATGCGACCGCTACCTATGAGTCTGCGCCTGCGACGATCACCATCACGGCGACGGACGAAGAAGGCGGTTCAGGGGTAGCAGCGCTTTACTACCGGCTTGATGACAACGCCACCCAGACGGTGTCGGCGGCAGGCACCACAGTCGTTCACACACTTGCCGCCGAGGTCGTCGCCTCGACCGATGGCACCCACACCATCGAGTTCTGGTCGACAGACAACGCCGAGAACGTGGAGTCGCCGCACAACGTGGTGACGTTCCACATAGGCCTTTTCCCCGATACCACTCCTCCGATCTCGATCTGTGATGCCGATGTGAGCTATATCGGCGCGGCCACGATCACCATCACCGCCACCGACACCGGCCCGGCGAACCAGGTGGTAAGCGGGGTTGACTCCATCACCTACACCCTGAACGGCGGTGATCCGGAGACCGTTTCCGGCGACACGGCGGTCGTCACCGTCGCTGAGGATGGCGACTGGATCCTAGAGTTCTGGGCAACAGACAACGCCGAGAACGAGGAGGCCCCGCATAACGTCGTCCACTTCGATGTCACCATCATAGACGACCCCGATGAGCCTGATCCCGAGGACATGCCGATCACGGCAACGGTCAAGGATAAGCATGGCAAAGGGGCGCATGGGGCCGATGGCTACAGCGCTAGCGACACCGTCTCCTGCGGCATGTGCCATGAGAGCCGGTACCCCGTAGGTGCCACCAGCTGCACGGACGAGGGGTGCCACCGCGTCGCAGAGGCCCGTGACCTTGAGCCAGATGAAGTAAACGAGGATCCGCCAGCAAACCATGGCTATATCAGACCCAACACGTATGACTGCGATGGCTGCCACAGCGTCTTGAGCCCCACAGGCTCGATCGAGCGCATCTCGGGCGCTGACCGCTTCGCAACTGCGATCGCGGTGAGCAAGAAGAACT
>WRDS01000041.1 GCA_009779675.1 Coriobacteriia bacterium | reverse complement strand
TGCCGAGCTTGTGATGCCGTGGCAAAACGGCCAAGGACCGACACGGCCCGCTTGCCTATCGACCGGGTATTTACCATTGATGGGGCGGGCACGGTGGTCACGGGAACGCTTTGGGAAGGCTCTATCGCGCACGATAACGTGCTGGAGCTGTGGCCTTCAGGTGCCCGTGCGCGTGTGCGCTCGATCCAGGTCCATGGTGCCTCGTGCGCAAAGGCGGTTGCCGGACAACGGGTCGCCCTTAACCTAGGTGGCGTGAAGCACGGCGACGTGTCACGCGGCGATGTGCTCGCAACGCCCGATGCTTTGCATGGGGTAGCGCGGTTTAACGCGCACCTGCGGTATCTAGGACTGCCGAGAGAGCGGGCCGAGTGCCTTGAGTGTGGCCGACAAGTCCATGTCCACCATGGCACACGCGAGGTAATAGGACGCATAAAGCTGCTGCACGAGAACTGCACCCCCGCACCATTGGAGCCTGGTGAGACTGCCTTTGTCCAGCTGTACCTGGACGACCCTTTGCCTTTGCGGTTTGGGGACCGGTTTATCATCAGAAGTTTCTCGCCGCTTTTCACCATTGGCGGCGGACAGGTGCTAGAGACCGATGCAAGCCCACGAAAACGGGTGGATGCCGGTGAGCTTGATGTCTTGGATGGTTTGCGTCGCAAGGATTTTGAAGCGGTCCTTCCGGATCTTGCTACCATCCGTGGAGTACCCGTGACGGCAAATGCGTTGGCAAACAAAGTGGGGATCACAGAGGCCGACGCGGCAAAGATACTGGATAGGTCGTTACTTGCGCACGTGAAGACTGCACAAGAAACCATATACCTTTCTGCCGAGGCGCTTAAGCAGACATGCTCGCGTATCGAGGAAGAGCTGCTCGCGTTTCATAAGGCCAACCCTCGCGCTCTTGACATCAGTGTCAGGGCTTTGATGCGCCTGGTATGGCAGCAGGCGGACTCCCCTCAAGCGCAGGCTTGGACCGACTCCCGCTTTGAGGCGGTGCTCGCCACCATGGCGCAGGCAGGAACGCTTTGCGTTGAGGCAGGGAAAGTACGCCACGCGCAGGCGGCCTCCTCGGCGCAAGCGCTCCATGACCAGGTCGCGGAAACACTGCTGACACGCCTGGACGAACAGGGGCTCATGGTCGAGGGCATCTCGGCTTTAGCGAGCGCCCTGGAACAGCCGATCCCGCTTATAGCGCAGGTCTTGGGAGAACTGGTGCGCTCAGGGCAGTTGGTGCGCCTGGCGAGTGACTTTCATTTCACAAAGCGGCACATACAGGCCGCCGAAAAACAACTGCGAGACGGTTTAGGCGCGAATGCACCAGGAAAGGACGGTCTTACCGCAGCCGAGGTACGCGACCTTTGGCAAGTGAGCCGCAAATATGCCATCCCTTTACTTGAGTACTTCGATGCCCAAGGCATTACCAAGCGCGAAGGAGAGCTGCGGTTCTTAGCCTGAGAACAGCCTGGGACAGCCTGGGGGACAGGGCTTGGTTTGTCTGATGGGCGATGAGCGGGGGCTTGGCTCTGAGGGACAGGACTCGGTTGGCTCTGGTGAGCAGGGCTTGACTGATCCTCCAGGCGTTTTCCTGATATCAGTTAGCCCAGCGCGGATCCTCTGCCCCCTCCGCACTTTTGCCGTCGTCC
Organism: Coriobacteriia bacterium; assembly: GCA_009779675.1. Classification (GTDB taxonomy): domain Bacteria; phylum Actinomycetota; class Coriobacteriia; order Anaerosomatales; family PHET01; genus WRDS01. Next base: position 17,853 of record WRDS01000041.1, on the reverse strand, counting down.
TTAGCTTTTTCCAAGCAGCGCCGCCATACCGCTTCCTCGAGCCCGGCAAGCGCAATGGCTTCCAGCCTTAAATCGACCTCGTCGGGGTTCTGAATGTCTTTTTCAACAAGAATCTTCTGCGTCTTGCTGCAGGCACGACAGAAGTAGATGCGGCGTTTTTCATCGCCCTCATCAAAGTGGTAGCTCAAATCAGTCTGTGAACGACTGCCGCAATGTGTGCAACGGATGCGCTGATACGGCCATTGCGTCTCACAGAACGCGCACCAGAGCTCACGCGGACTCCCGTGCAGCTCATCCGTCTCTTTTAAGATGCCGATTTCTGCCGGCTGTCCACAGACAGGACAGCTGCCGTCTTTCGCCTCAATGCCTTCGGGAAGCGTGATCTGCGATGCCGCTGCACATGCTGTCGGGCCTAAAACCGTGATGACACCCAGCTGCAAAGCAAACCAGGAATCGCTGCCCAACTCCAAACCCAACTCTTTCGACAGCCGCGCAATCAACATCTGTGGTTCTGTGAACGCCTTCGCGAGATCACTGTCAGCCAGCTGTAAAAGCACCTCTTTTTCAAGCTTTTCCGCCACTTCAGCAAAGTCGGACTGGCTAGAAGCCAGATAGCGTATGACAGGGGCAAATGCCTCGCGGAAAAAATCGGCGGTCATCTGCGGCTGCTCGTGGGCAAAATAGGGCTTATCGCTTAGCGACTCTGCGTCAGGGCCCGTCTCTTGCAGAGCCCACTCTAAAACAGGCACTGCAGCACGCACCTTCCAGAGTCCACCAAGAAAATCGCAGAACTCCTCTCTCAGGGTGCCACGGTACCTATTGATTGACTCAATGCCGGTGTGGGCTATCACAAAAAACACCCTTTCTTTTTGCCGCGTACTCTTCTGCCACTGCCGCGTACTCTTCTGCCATGCAGCTGCACCGCCCAAAAACCCCAAGGTGCCCCAACACCCCGATTAAAGATGAGGGCCGCGATGGGCCGCTGGGGGCAGTGAGTCACCGAGACAAAGCAGCCTCGGTGACTCACTATCAAAGACGATGTCGTCTTACTTCACGACAACATTTTCCCCGGAAGTCAACTCTTCCTCAGCCCAATGACCCCAGTGGTACAGGGCATCGGCCTCTAGCACATAGCCATCGCCGAACATGACCCGCGGGAGACGCCGATACGGCTGGAACATGCCAGCTCCCAAGTACAGGTGCAAGACAAACTCGACCCCCATACCAAAGAACGCTAAGTCATGACCGAACTTTGACAGTTGGAACAGCCAAAGCGGTATCGTGCCAGGCCCCACCCACAGCAAGATGCCGGTTATCGCAATGACTAGAATCAGGAAGTACATGACCATGTCAGAGATGCGCTGCCCTGATTTCACGAAATGCTGCTTGGGCATGTGGTACTTCTTCGGATTGAAAAGATACGCGAAGAAGTACTTCATGAAGACTTTGTCGTCATCATCCCACTTGCGGAAAAGGTTCTTCATCGAGTGCACAAGGTTTTGCGGGGCTATCGCGTAGCTTAGCAGTGGGATCGCAACAAACGCGGCACCAAACACCCGATGAAGAAGCGTGGTAACCCGCAAAGCATCGATGCCGAGCGCCTTACCTGCTCCGGGAACAAAGAGGCACAGACCCGTCAGCATCAACGAGACACCGCAAACTGCATATGCCCAGTGAGCCAAACGAGCCCAAAAGTCATGGCGCTTGATATAAGTTGCCATCTATTTCTCCCCCTTTCCGGAAGCCGCTTTCTTCTTGTCGGATGCAGCACGCTCCACGGGCGCATCAGGATCCATAGGCTTATCGTTATCGTAGCTCACGCCTGTCTTCGGATCGAAGCGGTACTGGTCGGCATCGTAGCTACTTCCTCGGCCACCCATAAACGAGGCAAGCGTTACGCCGAGCATGCCTAACGCACCGATGCCCATGATCGGCGGAATATAGCGTTCCACCTTCGTCAGCAACGGAACCTGAGGATCCTTCGGCTCACCATGGGCCTCTGCCCCATGGGGCAGGACGGAAATAACGCCGAGGCCACCCATTTCGTCAATGCCGTAGACGACTGCACTTGGGAAGCGGTCTTTAATTGCAGCCGCACGCTCTTTTGCCGCCGTGACCATCTCGTCGCGGGAACCGAATTGCAAGGCTCCCGTAGGACAAGTGCTTACGCAGGCAGGTGCGCGGTCGTTCTGCAAACGGTCTTGGCAAAGCCAGCACTTCTTGGATTTGCCGTCGCGCCCGCTATGCGGAACCTTGAACGGACACGCTGCGACGCAGTACTTACATCCTATGCATTTGCCGGCATCGATAACGGTGGAACCGTTGTCCTCCTTATGACAGGCCCCCGAGGGGCAGATCGACACGCAGGGGGCTTCCGCGCAGTGTTTGCATGCGTCACGCCCCATGGCGATCCCCACAGTGCCCGGACTTGGCTCGACATCGGCAATGCGGATACGAAGCCACGTGTCACCGTCATTTTGTATCGGGTTCTCTAATGAGCCAGAAAACGGTGTCTTGCTGTAATCAAGCGGGGCAGGCAACTGGTTCCACTGCTTGCAGTTGACCTGGCAGCCTTTGCAACCACTGCACTTTGATGCATCAAAAAGGATTGCGATCTCGTTAGCCATTGCCATTTTTATCACCCCACCTTCCTGATATCGACAAGGAAGGCTTTTGATTCAGGGATAAAGGTGTTGGCATCTCCGGCATTGTAGGTAAGCACATTTGCCGGAGCACCAGTCGCCATACCTTTGCGGCCCCAGTGCCATGGCATGCCGATCTGGTGGACAGTCTTCCCGTCAATCGTAAGAGGCTTAACGCGCTTGGTGACCAGGGCATACACTTCGATCTTGCCACGATCGTTGAATACCTCGACCTTGTCCCCGTTGTTAATGCCGTGCTCCCCAGCGAGCTCTTCAGATATCTCGACAAACATGTGCGGCATTATTTCTGCAAGCCAAGGGGCATTCCGCGTCATCGCACCCGTCTGCCAGTGCTCAACCACACGCCAAGTCGTGCAAAGGATGGGATATTTATCCCTTGACCCGAACTTGCTGGACTCCGCAAACACCAAGGCAGCCGGGTTGTTCTGCGTTCCGGACAACACGTTGTCCACCGGCGACTCCATCGGCTCATAGTGCTCAGGGAACGGGCCGTCGTTCATGCCAGGTGCATACAGGCGGGCTACCAGCTCCCCTGTCATGAAAAAGCCCGGGCATTTCTCTGGCGCGTTGCCGACATTGATCGGCTTGCCCTCGGCATCCACGGCCTGCTGGCCAGTCGTTGGATCCATGACCGCTGTCTGGAAGCCAAAGTCCGGCACGTCGTTGCGGTCCCAGTTGCTGCCATTCCAACTCACGAGCACGCGGTCGGAGTTACGTGGCTTACCGGTATCTTTAAACGTAGATGCACGGTTGTAGATAATGCGGCGGTTCATCGGCCACGACCAGGCCCACTGCGGGTACTGGCGTAGACCGCCCTGTAATCCCGCAACCGTCTGGTCGCTGTCATCGCGCGCACCGCACGGCTGAGCGGTAGGATCGTCGAAGGCATCATTGTTGTTGTAATAGCCTGACAAGATCCAGCATATACATGCCGTCGAGCCATCTGCTTGTAATTTTGAAAGGTTGAGCAGAAGCGACTTGTCTGCGGTGGAGTAACCGTTGATTGCCCGAGCCGCAAGACGGACATCAAACTCCCCGTGCTCATCAAGGTAATCCCAGGTGAGATTCAAGATAGGATCAGCGAAGGGGCCTGGATCCTTCTTGTACTCCTCTTGCAAGGCATGGATGAGCAGCGTCATGATCTCGCCGTCGTCCCTTGCCTCACCGGGGCCTTCGGTGGCCTTATAGCGCCACTGCAGCCAACGTCCAGAGTTTGAGACCGTGCCCTGCTTCTCAAGGTGGGCCTTTGCTGGCAGCATGAATACCTCTGTATTGATATTTTCGGGCTGTGCCTTTTCTCCTTCGACCAGCGGGTTCTCCCAGAACGCCGCCGTGTCAGTCTCAAACAGGTCAATGCATACAAGCCAGTCAAGCTTCGCCATAGCGCTGCGCTCGAAGTTCACGTTCGCGCCGCCGACCGCCGGGTTCATGCCCCAGCAAAACATACCCTTGACCTGGCCTTTATCCATGCCCTCGAAGATGCTCAGGAACGAATAGTTCCCATCGCGCTTTGGAAGGTAGTCATAGCAGAAGTCGTTTTCGACCGTAGCGTGATCCCCCCAGTACTCCTTGAGGAGCGAGACTAGGAACTTCGGTTTATTCGACCAATAGCCACTGTGGATCGTCTCCGTCTCGTTGTAAGCACGAAGCGTGGGATGAATGGCCTCGGTCGGAGAAGCCAGATATCCGGGCAAGGTATCGAACAGCAGGCCGAAGTCGGTTGAGCCCTGTACGTTCGACTCACCACGAAGCGCTGCGACCCCGCCACCTGCAACGCCCATGTTCCCCAACAGCGTCTGAAGGATCGAAAGGCCACGGATGTTTTGCGAACCGTACGTATGCTGGGTGATACCCATAGCATAGAGCCAGACCAGGCTCTTGTCGTCGCTGGAGGTGCTTGCAACAAGTTCGCACACTTCTTTGAAGTCGGCTTGCGATATGCCGACGACCTGCTCGACTGCCTCTGACGTATAGCGCCCAAAATGCTTTTTGAGCAGCTGGAACACGCAACGCGGATCCTCAAGCGTCGGATCCTTCTTGATGACTTTTACCTTTGGCGGCGTAAACTCTGGCACACCGGCACCCTTGGCCCACGCATACGGGGCCCCGGCAGAGGTGTCCCACTCTGTCTCGCTCTCAACCTGATAGGACCACTGGGTCTTATCGTAGGACTTCTTTCCATCTGCTTCCGTCCAACCGGAGAACATGCCGTCTTCAAAGCTGAACGTATCTGAGATGAGATACGACGCATTGCTCCAATTCAGCACATAATCTTTGTTGTACAGGTCGTTTTGCAGCAGATAATTGATAAGGCCGCCGAACAAGGTGATATCTGTGCCGACGCGCATCGGGTAATACGCATCTGCTACAGAAGCGGTACGCGTGTAGCGCGGGTCGATGACGATGAACTTCGCGCCTCTTTCGCGAGCAATGTTGATGTGACGCATGCTTGCAGGATGGTTCTCGGCGTTATTCGCACCACAGCACACGATAACATCGGAGTTCGCCATGTCGTTCCAGTGGTTGGTCATGGCACCACGCCCAAATGAGTTTCCAAGACCGGAAACGGATGGGCTGTGTCAAATACGGGCCTGATGTTCCAAATAGAGGATACCCATCGCACGCGCCAGCTTTGACAGCGCAGCACACTCCTCGTTGTCCAGGCCCGCGCCGCCGAGCTGCGCGATAGCCTTCGTCCGATTGACCGTCACACCGTCGGCAGTCTTGGTCTCAAATGTCGCATCGCGCGTCTCTTTGACCTTCGCTGCTATCTTTTCAATTGCCCAGTCCCACTCGACCTCTTCCCACTTCGTGCCGCCAGCAGCGCGATACATCGGCTTCTGCAGACGGTTTGGGTTCGGGGTAAGCTCCCCGGTCTCAGGGTCATAGACGTTCAGCATGTTGAACTGGGACACGCCCTTAGAGCACATACCTCCCCGATTAACGGGGTGGTCGGGGTCGCCTTCAAACGCAACCATTTTTCCGTCGACGACAGAGGCAATGCCACCGCAACCGACACTACAAAAACAGCATATCGACGTTGATTCCTTGGCATCTTTAATGCGGTACGAAAGATCGGTCTCAGCCGCAAAACCAGGTGCAGTCCCGCTGAGGCTTGCAAGCGAGCTAGCCGCGAATGCCGTTCCCAGCACTCTGAAAAAATCACGGCGAGTCACTTCATACATAGGCATCTCCTTTCGAGGCATATCAGTCATTTTGCAGTTTCCAGCTGTTGCGTAACGCACATGACTCTTGTAATGCTTCCGGAAATGCTTCCGGATCACCAAACACTCGTGCCTTAACGTTACCCCCCCTCGGCACTTTTACCGGCTGAATCGCATAGCAAAAAGCGCCGCTCCTTTGCGGCGACGCTTACTACCCGTTGGATTCATTCCCTGCCCATTTACCCCGCTGCTTATTGTACTGCTTGTCGTGCCTTATTTGCTATAGGCTTCCCCGAACAGTTTTCCCCGGCGATCACGGTTTTTCGGCAGCGATTTTTCTTGCAAACTCCTCGATGCCCATGGCACCGATGTCACCCGCCGCACGCTCTCTGACCCCCACGCCCTGGCTTTCGACCTCTTTGTCCCCTACGACCAGCATGTAGGGGACTTTTTGCGCCTGCGCTTTGGCGATTTTCACGCGCATGGGCTCGTTCTGGCCTGAGACCTCGACACGCACATCCTTTGCAGAAAGCAGCTCTGCAACGCCCTCGGCGTACTGAAGGTGCCGATCGGCGATCGGGATGATGACCGCCTGCACCGGGGCAAGCCACGTGGGGAATGCCCCCGCGTAATGCTCGATAAGGATGCCGAAAAACCGATCCAGGCTGCCGAGGATGGCGCGATGCAGCATAAAGGGTTGCGCCTCCGAGTTGTCCGCGGTGCGGTAGGTCATGTTAAAGCGCATCGGATTGTTGAAATCGACCTGTATCGTGGAGGTCTGCCAGGTGCGGCCGATGGCATCGCGGAGCTTGATATCGATCTTGGGGCCGTAGAAGGCACCGTCGCCCTCGTTGATGTCAAACTCCATGCCGCGCTGCCGCAAAGCAGCCATGAGTGCCTCGGTCGCCTGCTCCCACTCATCGTCAAAGCCCTGGATCGACTTCTCGGGACGGGTCGAGACCTCGGCGGTGTACTCAAAACCAAAGACATCGTTCACGTAATCGACCAGGTCGAGCATCTTTACAGCCTCGGGGGTCACCTGCTCGGCGGTACAGAAGATGTGTGCATCATCCTGGGTGAACCCGCGTGCCCGCATAAGGCCGTGCACCACGCCTGAGAGCTCATGCCGATAGACCGTCCCGAACTCGAACATCCGGATGGGCAGGTCCCGATAGGATCGCACATCATTGTTGTAGACCATGATGTGCCCAGGGCAGTTCATCGGCTTGATGCCGTAATCGTTGACGCGGCCCTCGCCCTCGTCGACCTGGAAGAAGTACATGTTCTCTCGGTAGTTGTCCCAATGCCCTGATATCTTCCAGACATCGGCCTTGTACACGTGCGGGGTAATGACTTCGACGTACCCACGACGGTATAGCTCGACCCGCAGCCACTCCTGGATGATGCGCAGGACACGCGCCCCTTTGGGGTGGTAGAGCGGAAGTCCGGCACCCGCCTCCTCGTGCAGGGAGAACAGGCCGAGCTCGCGTCCCAGCTTGCGGTGATCCCGCTTCTCGGCCTCCTCGATGCGGTGCAAATAGGCATCCAGGTCCTTTTGCTTGAACCAGGCGGTTCCGTAGATGCGTTGCAGCATCGGGCGGTTCGAGTCGCCCCGCCAGTACGCGCCGGCGACCTTCATGAGCTTAAAAGCACCTATATGACCCGTGCTGGGGATATGCGGCCCACGGCAAAGGTCTGTGAACGCCCCCTGCGAGTACGTGGAGATCGCCTCGCCCTCGGACAGCTCGGCGATGAGTTCTTTCTTGAGCGGCTGCTGCTCGAACGCATCAAGCGCCCCAGCACGGTCAAGCCTGGCGTGCGTGAAGCCCTGTTCCTCGGCGATGATCTCGCGCATGCGCCCCTCGATCGCCTCAAGGTCCTCAGGGACAACCGGGCGGCCGATCTCGATGTCGTAATAGAACCCGTCGCCGATCGACGGCCCTATGCCGAACTGGGCCGAGGGGTAGAGGTCTTTGATCGCCCCCGCCATCACGTGCGCCGCCGAGTGCCGGAGGATACTTAGGGCATCAGGGCTTTTCTCGGTGATGATCTCGACGGTCGAGCCATCGGCCAGGACATAGTCAGTGTCTACAAGGCTCCCGTTCACCCGACCGGCTAAGGCTGCCTGGGCAAGACGCGGGCCGATAGCCGAGGCAAGATCGATAATGCGCGACCCCTCTGGGACCTGCTTTTCGCTTCCGTCTGGAAGGCGGACGGTGACCTCGGCCATCATGGCTGCCTTGTCTTGCAGTACGGGCAGACGCCCCAGTTAAGCTTAAGCGCACGCCCACACTCGACACAGGGGTTCCGCAATTTCTTCATGCAGTGTGGGCAGACGAGGAAGTCCGATTCGATCGGCTTAAAGCACGCGGCGCAGTTCTCGTATTTCCGGCTGAGCTCTACCTCTTTGGCATGGATCTCCAGATCCCGCTCCCGGGCATCGAGCATGAACTCGGGAGGGCGGGCCACCAGGTAGACAATGAGTCCGGCTATGGGGAACGGGAACACCGCAAGCGCCCATAGCCACGCCATGGCCCCCCGATGAGTGGCATCACGAAACGTCCAGAACACGAGCGCCAGATGCAAGATGATCGCAAACAGCACACAGAGGCGTTGCGAAAAAATAAATGCGGGATGCGTTATGATCGGTTCAAGCAGTTCGCCCATCGAGACCTTATGCCTCCTCTGGTAAACCCAGCCCCTGCGGTGCCACACTCCAAAGCCCTGTAGCACCACACTTCAACAACCGTACCTCGTGCCACACTTCAACAGCCATACCTAATAGCCATACTTCACTTTAATACACGCGGTGGATTTTAGCAGAACCGCGAAGGTGACCGGGAATATGCCTTGATCGCCTCGGCGGCGGTATAAAGACTGCCGGTGGCAACGGAGCCGACAGGGTTTGTGCCCACCGCAAGCCCGATTCCAGCAGCCACGCTGTCCGCGACCCCTGGGCGCAGCCCGGTAACCTCCTTTACCGCCGCAGCAAGATCATCGGCGGGAAGCGCCCGGGGGGTGGGCAGAGCCACACAAACGAACGAGGAGACGGCCTTCGCAAGCGCAGAGACGATACCGGTGGCATCCTTGTCGGCAAGGATGCCGAGGACGACCGTCGGTCGCACGTCGGGCTTAGGCCAGGCCGCTACAATCGCTTCTGCAAGCATGATGGCCGCCTGGGGGTTATGGGCACCATCGGCGACAAGCCATGGCTTCTCGGCTAAGACCTGGAAGCGCCCGCGGAGGACGAGCGGGCGCACGGATCCCCGAAGGGCGGCTGGATCGAGCCTGCGGTCAAGGTACGCCTCAGCAGCAGCGACCGCCGCGGCGATATTGGCCGCTTGGTATGCGGGCGCAACCATCTCGATGTGCTCATACGTCCCAAAGGCACCTTCGATATCAAGCCTGAGGATCCCATCCGGGGCCTGGGGTCTGGCCGTGACATCAAAACGCACCGTCTTATCCTCTGGGACGGGGCTCGGCTCACCAAAACACCTGACCGCCCGAACGGATCCGGACACGCCCATTGCGGCAGCGCGTTTTAAAAAGACCCTTTCGATGCCGACAGTCCCCGGGCCAAGCACCGTCGCCGAACACCCTTTGATCACGTGCGCCTTGTCGTAAGCGATCCTCTCACGCGTGCTGCCGAGGTACTCGGTGTGGTCAAGCCCTACACCGGTGATAACCGAGACCCGAGGCGAGACCACGCTTGTTGCATCCCATCGGCCACCCATTCCCACCTCAAGCACCGCAGCCTCGACTCCACACTCGCGGTATGCCCAGAGACAGGCCGCTGTCACAAGCTCGAAATGGGTCGGTTCGACCTCGGCAGAGCGGGCAGCTTCGAGCGCATGCGCGACCGCCTCGGCAAACAGCTCCTCTGAGATCTGCGCGCCCCCGCCCTCTATCCGATCCGTCTCGGATAGCAGCGCCGGGCTCGTGTAGGTCCCCGTATGAACGCCGTGAGCCTCAAGGATCGCCGCAACAAGGCGGGTGACTGATGTCTTCCCGTTGGTGCCGGTAACCTGGACGCTATTGAAGGCATCCTGCGGGTTGCCGAGCCTCTCGGCAATCGAACGTATCGGCTGAAGTGACGGGCGGATGCCAAAGACAAGCGCGCCCTCTAGCGCTGCCAGTGCCGCTTCGTAGCCGCTTTGTGATTCAGCGGAAGCGCCCATGCCTTTGATCTGCCTGCTTTCCGCTGCTCGCTTTAGCCAGGGCCGCCCTCGGCTGCCCTACGGCTCACGCTAACTCGGCAAGCTGCCCTTCGAGAAGCGCCAGCGAACCGGCGATCTCAGATGCCTTGGCACGGTCCTTGGCAACGATCGCCGGTGCCGCTTTTGCAAGAAAACCCTCGTTGGATAGTTTTTTCTCAAGCTGCGACAGGCTTGCTGCAAGCTTGTCGCGCTCCTTGGCAAGCCGCTTTTCCTCCACCTCAAAGTCGACAAGCCCCTCCAAGGGCACGTATATCTCCATCCCCGCGGCAATGACCGTTGCCGAATGCGGAGGCTTGGCGGTATCGGTCGCAACACCAAAACCAGAGATGCCCGCAAGCGCTGCAAGCGTGCCGAACTCGCCTCTTACCCAGCCGCTCTCAGCCTCGCTGCCGGTCTTTATCTCGATATGCAGCTCTTGGCGCGGCGAGAGCTTGTAGCGGGCCCGCACTGCACGGATGCCGGTGATGACCTCTATGAGGCGCGAGACGGAGCGCTCGGCCTCCTCATCGAGGAAGCTGGCAAGCATGGATGCCTCCGGCCAGGCGGCGACCATGAGCGAAGGTGGTGCGTCCGCGCACGTCCGGGGCAGCTTGCGCCAGATCTCCTCGGTCACAAACGGCATCATGGGGTGAAGCAGCCGCAACGCACGGTCGAGCACAAAGACCAGGTTGCGCTGAACAGCGAGGCGCTCTACGGGATCGTCTGAGGCGAGCCGGGCTTTTGACAGTTCAATGTACCAGTCGCAGAACTCGCTCCAGAAAAAGTCGTAGAGGTCCCGTGCGGCTTCCCCGAACTCATAGGCGTCAAGACCCTTGCCTACGCGGTCGGCCAGCTTTGCCAGACGGGAGAATATCCAATGATCGACAACCGTTGTCGGAACGGCCTCGCCGGGCTCATGCCCCTCAAGATTCATCAGGACGAACCGGCTTGCATTCCATATCTTGTTCGCAAAGTTGCGTGAAGAGAGCAGCTTTTCTTCAGAGAACCTGATGTCCTGGTTGCCTGTGACCTGAAGCATAAGGCCAAAACGCATGCCATCGGCACCGTAGTCCTCCATCAGGTCAAGAGGATCGACGCCCGTTCCGAGGGACTTGCTCATGCGCTTTCCCTCGGCATTAAAGACCGTCGGGTGGATGATCACGTCATCAAAAGGAACCTGCCCGCCAATGAAGCGCATCCCGCTCATCACCATGCGCGCAACCCATAAAAACAGTATGTCCCGCGCCGTGGAGAGCACCGCGGTGGGATAAAAGTAGTCAAGCCGCTCATCGCGCTCGGGCCAACCAAAGACAGCAAACGGCCAAAGCTGCGAGGAGAACCAGGTGTCTAAGACATCCTCGTCCTGACGCACCGCAGACCCGCAGTCTGAGCAGACCTCTATCCCGTCCACCGACGCAACGGTGCTCCCGCAGGCATCACAATAGTAGACCGGTATTCGATGCCCCCACCAAAGCTGCCGAGAGATGCACCAGTCATGGATGTTCTCCATCCAGTGGAAATAAACGTTCTCCCAGCGCTTGGGATGAAACGCCACGCGTCCGTCCCGCACCGCCTCAATAGCCGGGGCTGCCAAAGGCTTCATGTCCACAAACCACTGGTCAGAGAGCCACGGCTCGATCACCGTATGACAACGGTAGCAGTGTCCTACCGCATGGCTGTGCTCGTCGACCTTTACAAGCAGCCCGGCAGCATCCAGGTCTGCAATCACCCGCGTGCGCGCCTCATAGCGCTCAAGCCCCATATATGCGCCACCGGCCTCGGTGATGGTGGCATCTGCGTTCATGATGTTTATCTTCTCGCAGCCGTGACGCTCGCCTATCTCGAAGTCATTAGGGTCATGGGCGGGGGTCACCTTTACGGCACCGGTTCCAAAGGAGGGGTCGACGTACTCATCCGCCACGACCGGGATCTCCCTGCCGAGAAGGGGAAGCGCCACAGTCGCGCCCACTATGTCCTTGTAGCGCTCATCATCAGGATGCACCGCTACGCAGGTGTCGCCGAGCATGGTCTCCGGGCGCGTGGTTGCCACGACCAGATGATCGATGCCCCCCACCGGCTTTTTGAGCGGATAGCGGATGTGCCACAGATGCCCAGGAAGGTCCGCATGCTCGACCTCGATATCGGAAAGGGCCGTCGCACAGCGCGGACACCAGTTGATGATACGGTTGCCCCGGTAGATCAACCCGCTCTCAAACCAGTCCACAAACACTTTGCGGACAGCCTTTTGGTAACTCGGGCCCATCGTGAACCACTCATCCGAGTAGTCACACGAGCATCCCATGGCCTTGAGCTGGCTGATGATGGTCGACCCATGCTCGCGACGCCATTCCCAACACGCCTCGATAAACGCCTCGCGCCCTATGTCGTGCCGCGTCTTGTTCTCGGCAGCAAGTTTTTGCTCGACCTTGTTTTGGGTAGCGATCCCCGCATGATCCGTGCCGACCACCCAGCGGGTAGGCCTTCCGAGCATGCGCTGACGCCGCACGATCACATCCTGGATGGTGTTGTTTAAGGCATGGCCCATATGGAGCGAGCCCGTTACATTTGGTGGCGGGATGACCACCGAGTACGGGCGCACGCCTTCGGCTGTCCCTGCCTCAAAATACCTTCCCTCAAGCCATGACTCGAAAACGGGAAGCTCGACGGCCTTTGGATCGTAGATGCTGGGCAACTCACTCACTTGAAAGCACCCTTCCGGCTTTATGCGTCCCTCGGATCCTTATGCGCTCTCAGCCCGCCCGCAACGGACAACGGTGGGGCCGACACTGCCTTCGACTGCCTCAGGAGTGATCACAATCTCCTCGATATCGTCTGCGCTCGGCAGCTCATACATAGTATCAAGTAGCATGTGCTCGCAGATCGAGCGAAGGCCCCTTGCGCCTGTGCCGCGCCGAATCGCCTGCTTCGCAATCGCTTGAAGCGATTCAGGGGTAAAGGTAAGCTTGACATCCTCAAGCGCGAAGAGGCGCTGATACTGGCGCACAAGCGCGTTTTTCGGCTCAGTGAGTATGCGGACAAGGTCGTTTTCGGAAAGCTCTTCGACGTGCGTGATCACGGGCAGCCGCCCCACGAACTCAGGGATCATGCCAAACTGGTGCAGGTCCTCGGGCAGCACCGAGCCTAATACCTGCATCTGCCTGTCGGTGTCCGCATCACCGAGTTCGGCGGTAAAGCCAACGCCTTTTTTGCCGATCCGGTCTGCAACGATCTTCTCAAGCCCGACAAACGCGCCACCTAAGATGAAGAGGATATTGGTCGTGTCAATGCGGATGAGGTCTTGCTGCGGGTGCTTGCGTCCGCCCTGGGGGGGAACCGCCGCCTCAGTGCCCTCAAGTATCTTGAGCAGCGCCTGCTGCACGCCCTCACCAGACACATCGCGGGTTATCGAGAGGTTCTCCGCTTTGCGTGCGACCTTGTCGATCTCGTCGATGTAGATGATGCCGACCTCGGCTCGCCCGATATTGAAATCTGACGCGGTGATCAGCTTGAGCAGGATGTTCTCCACATCCTCGCCCACATACCCCGCCTCGGTGAGCGCGGTAGCATCGGCAATTGCAAAGGGGACGCGCAACACACGGGCGAGCGTCTGGGCAAGAAGCGTCTTCCCGCAGCCGGTCGAGCCTAAAAGCAAGATGTTGCTCTTTGAAAGCTCGACCTCGTCGGCATCGGTGTCAGCATCAGACAGCGTCACGCGGCGGTAATGGTTATAGACCGCAACCGACAGGATCTTTTTGGCACGCTCCTGCCCCACTACGTACCTGTTAAGCATGTCATATATCTCAACAGGCGGGGGCAGCTCATCAAACATCAGCCCATCAAAAGTCTCTTCTGAGAGCTCGTCTTTAACCATGTCGGCACAGAGCTCGATACACTCATCGCAGATGTAAGCGCCAGTGCCAGCAATGAGCTTACGCGCATGGCGCTGGCTTTTGCCGCAGAAAGAACACGTAAGCTGATCGGATCCGTCTGTAGTTGTCGGCAACTCGCACCCTAGCTTTCTTTTGATTTACGGCTCTCAAGCACATCGTCGACAAGGCCGTATTTCTTGGCCTCCTCGGCATTCATGATGTTGTCCCGCTCGGTGTCCTGATGGATCTTCGCATTCTTCTGCCCGGTGTGCCGAGCCAGGATCGCATCAAGCTGCTCGCGGAGCCGAAGCATCTCTTTTGCCTGGATCTCGATGTCGGTGACCTGCCCCTGCGCACCGCCCCAAGGCTGGTGGATGAGCACCCTCGAATGCGGCAGCGCGTAACGCTTGCCATGGGCACCGGCCGCAAGCAGGAGCGCACCCATCGAGGCACACTGCCCGACACAGATCGTCGAGACATCGCATTTGATGAACTGCATCGTGTCATAGATTGCGAGCCCGGCGGTCACCGAGCCCCCCGGGGAGTTGATATAGAGGCTGATATCCTTCCCCGTGTCGGCACTCTCAAGATGGATGAGCTGTGCGATCAGCAGGTTTGCAACGTGATCGTCAATCTCCGTGCCGAGAAAAACGATGCGCTCGTTGAGCAGCCGGGAATAGATGTCGAAACTGCGTTCCCCACGCGATGTCTGCTCGACGACGATAGGGACAAGCTGCGCGTGCGCGTCGGGCAGTATGTCAGTCACTGCTCCTGCCCTTCGTGAGCGGCCTCATCGCCCTTGGAGACACCTGCGTCCTCTGCGCCAACACTATCGATATCGATAACCTCGGCTGCCTCAACGGCCTGCTCCTCTACAACCGTGACATGCTCGTCCAGCCACTGTAAGGCTTTGCGATGCGTGAGCCGATCACGGATCGCGTCTACCAGACCGAGCTGCTCCCAGCGTTGCCGCGCCACATCGACTGGCACGTCGCTTTCCTTGGCAATCAGCTTAAGCTCGCTCTCGACTTCCTCCTCAAGGACCTCTAGGCCCTCATGGCGGAAAAGGGCCTCAAGCGAAAGCTCTTCTTTCAGGTACTGCTCTGCCTCACCGAGTACCTCTTTCTCATACTGTTCCTTATCGATATCGCCACGCGAGGCGAAGTATATATCGAGAGGGATCTCGCGTTGCGCCAGCGTTTTGTACATATCGCGCAGCATTTGCTGCTGGCGCAGGACGATCATCACCTCGGGCACCGTGCCCTCGAAGCGCGAAGCCAACTTCTCAATCTGTTTCCGCTGACGGAGCAGCCTGTGCTTTTCCGCCCTCTCTGCGGCCAAGCGGTCCTCTATGTCAGAACGCAGCTCGTCGAGCGTCTCAAAGCCTCCCGTTTCAAGCGCAAATGCATCATCGGGCTCGGGCAGCACCTTCGCCTTTATCTCATGCAGCGTCACATCGAACCCCGCCACTTTTCCTTGATAGCGACGGTTCATCGCATTCTTGGAGACCGTGAACTCGATATGCCGCTCTTCGCCAAGCTTGGCACCGACCAGTGCTTTGTCAAACTCGGCAGGCATGTCCTCGCTGCCGAGCTCATACATGTACCTGTCCTCCGTGTTGCCTTCGTAGGGTTCCCCATCGAGCGTGCCCACAAACGACACGAGCGCGAAATCCCCCATTTCAAGCGCACGGTCCTCGATCGGCCTCAGCGTGGCAGACTGCTCCCTCAGCTCATCGATCTCACGGTCGATGTCCGCCCGCAAAGACGTATCGCTCGGCATCTCGACCTCAAACATACCGTAATCGGAGAGCTCACACTTTGGCCGAACGATGATCTCGACCTCATACGTGTAATCGCCGCCCAGTTCCGGAAGCTTGAGATCCTTCATCTCAGGCGACTTGAGCGGACGAAGCCCCTCGTTATCGATCGCCTGCGCATAGCTGCTGCCCACGATCAGCTCAGTTGCCTCGCCGAGGATGTACTCCAGCCCCAAACGCTGCTCAAGAACGGGTTTGGGTGCCTTGCCCCGTCGGAATCCGGGGAACCGGTACTTCCTGCCGACGGCCTTGTAGGTATCGTCGATCTGCTGGTCGACGACTTCGGCGGGTACCGTGATAGTAAGTCTTGCGACAGAACCCTCAAGTTGTTCCACGGAAACAGTAACCACAGGCCATGTCCTTTCAATCAGTCCCAACAAACCATATCGGCGTGCCTTTACACGAAAACACCAGATCACGCCAACACTAAAACCTCTAAGCGATGACACGCTTAAGCCCCGTAGGGCAAAACATCTACGAGGCTTAAGGAAAAGCTGCTATCTTACAGGTCGTAATACTTCTCAAACTCAAGCGGATGCGGCGCAATACTTACCTCTTCCGCATCCTTCCTGATCTTCCGGAGCTGGTTGTCGATCAGGTCCTGGCTGAACACCCCGCCGTTCAGCAGGAACTCATAATCCTTCTCAAGGGCATCGGCAGCCTCTTCAAGGGATTTCGGCAGGCTCTTTACGACTTTCTTCTCCTCTTCGGTCAAATAGTACATATTCTTATCGTACGGCCCGAATCCGAGTTTTATGGGATCAGACTTCCTCTGGATGCCGTCTATCGCTGCCATAATGATCGCCGAGAAGCACAGGTAGGGGTTTGCAGTCGCATCAGAGGGCCTGAACTCAAAGCGCTTGTCCTCAGGGCTCTTTGCGTAGCCCGGGATCCTGATGACCGCACTTCTGTTAGATGTCGCAAAGCAGATCGTGACAGGTGCCTCATAGCCCGGGACCAGCCTCTTGTATGAGTTAGTCGACGGGCAGGCAAACGCCGTTATCGCCGCTGCGTGCTCAAGGATCCCGCTGATCGCATAAAGCGCCGTTGGGCTCAGGTTCGAATACCCGTTCTCATCGTAGAAGATCGGCTTTCCCTCGTTGAACATGTGCATATGCACATGCATCCCGTTGCCACATTCCCCGTAAAACGGCTTAGGCATAAACGTGACCGTCTTGCCGTTTTGAATTGCGATATTCTTAATGAGGTATTTTAGTTTTTGTGTCCTATCGGCAACTTCTTTCAGCGTTGCAAACTCTATCTCAACCTCAACCTGGCCGGGCCCGCCGTTCTCTGAATGATGGTACTTCACGGGAATACCATAATCCTCGAGCACCCTGACCATCGTATTCCTCAAGTCGTAGCTGGCATCATAGGGCAGATCTGCGTGATAGCCCTTGTGGGGCAAGACCTTGTAGCCCTTATTGTTGGCAAACCCGTCGTACGGGCTGTCTATGGTGTTCCACCCCGCCTGGGCAGAATCGAGGTGCACCTCTATATGGTTGGTCTCATTGCGGAACTCGATGTTGTCCAAGACAAAGAACTCGAACTCGGGGCCAAAAAGACATTCGTCTGAGATGTCCGCGTCCTTCATAAACTGCTCTGCTTTTTCGGCAACGTACCTTGGGTCGCTCTCAAACCTCACATAGCCATCGTCGGTGATCCTGTATATGTCGCCGATCATTGAAAGTGTAGGAAGCTCAACAATTGGGTCGATAAATGCCGATGTAATATCAGGGATGAACACCATGTCCGATTTCTCAACAGTCAAAAAACCGTAGCTTGAGCCGTCAAACCCTATGCCTTTTTCTAAAAGTGCAGGGGTGAAACGCTCGACAGGAATGGAAAGGTGATGCCACTTCCCATCAAGATCGACCTGCTTAAAGTCGACCATCTTAATTCCTTGTTCTTTTATAACGCTCTGAATATCCTCAAAAGTCCTATACACCTGCGTCTCCTTTGTACGGATTTGAGTAGTTAAAAGCGTGTCATATTATAACCCATATAAACTCTCTTGAATCGCCCCGGGTTTGCCGGGGACCCGTTTCTTGAGTCCCACGTCACGCACGCTCTGGCTCCTTGCCTTTCATAATACAGCTCCTCGAACCCTTTGGGCGGGATATCCCCGATGCTTTCGTAAGG
>WRDS01000040.1 GCA_009779675.1 Coriobacteriia bacterium | reverse complement strand
GAACCTCTGACCCCTTCCGCGTCAAGGAAGTGCTCTCCCCCTGAGCTAAGCGCCCGTTCCCAAAAGTATAAACCGCCCATGGGGCAGCGAACGTAGTGTAGCAAAGAACGCGCTCCCGCAAGAGCATCTTTGGCAATTTATGTGTTGATAATTTGTGCTCAGGCGGTACTCGCCCCCGTATCGCGTCAAAATAAAATCTAGTCGAAAGCCCTTTCGCCTTGCGCCCGCCTCACGCAGCCGTTAGACTAGCCGATGCGCGCGGACGTGGCTCAGCTGGTAGAGCACAACCTTGCCAAGGTTGGGGTCGCGGGTTCGAATCCCGTCGTCCGCTCCATCGACCAATACAGAAGGTCGACCGCTGGACTTTTGTGATCCTTGCAGGTCGACCTTCTTTTCGGTTGGCAGGAGCACGACAGGTGCATAGCATGCGCCCGTGTGCTCACAGGAAAGGCGACGTGGCCAAGCGGTAAGGCAGGGGCCTGCAAAGCCCTTATCCCCGGTTCGATTCCGGGCGTCGCCTCCAATGTGCTCAAGCCTCTGGCCTGCTGAAGCAGGGTCAAGCAGCTCTCTTTTTCCTTTGTCCCGCTGCCTTTCCGGTGCAGAGATGGTGCACTGTGTGCCGTCGCTGGCAGGCGAGAGCACGCCTGATAATTCAGCGAATGCCGCTACCATGGGCAGCAGAACAGGCATAAGGATGCCTACATCCCTTGAAATAGCGTCTCTAATGTCACGCCGAGGCCGTCGGCGATTTTGGCCAAGACACCGATGGTGACACTGTGACGGCCAAGCTCGATCGCAGAGAAATACGTTCGATCCATGCCTATCTTCAAGGCGAACTTCTCTTGGCTCAAGCCCGTTTTCTCACAGCGTAAGGAGCGGATACGTTCACCGACCTGCTGTTGAATTCCCTTGTCTCCCATATTGAAAAGCGTGGCGATTTGCTATATATTTAACAACGGTATATATCAATACGGGATATATCAATTATATTTCTAATTTCAACGCATGCGGGAACAAAAAGCCTGGGGGCTTTCATTCATGAAAAAGATGCTAACCACGTAATCGAAATGAGACGTGAATCGCAAAAAAGCTCGCCGATCGCACTCCGCTACACTTGGCGAGCTTACTTTGGCTTTTTGGGAGGAAGAGCCCAGGTGTTCGCAAAACCCTACTGATGATTATGCATGATCAAGCCGGTCAAAAAAGGGGACAGCATGCCATTTCAAGGTTACTGCTCGGAGTGTAATGAGATAGTGTGGCTAAAGGATGATGGACGCTGTCAGAACAACCACAGCTGCGAAAAAATCTCTAAGATAGCGTTTGTGGAGGGAACCCAACCTGCAGCATCTGTTGCGAACTCTCGTGTTACAAAGTTTCATGGCTACTGTGCGGAATGCCAAGAACGAGTATGGCTAAAAGCTAATGGTGCCTGTGATCGCGATCATGGGTGCAAAATGATTTCTCAGATCGGTTTTACTGGGGAAGAACCGAAGGCCGAACCTGTACC
Source organism: Coriobacteriia bacterium (assembly GCA_009779675.1). GTDB lineage: Bacteria > Actinomycetota > Coriobacteriia > Anaerosomatales > PHET01 > WRDS01. The sequence continues at coordinate 18,118 of WRDS01000040.1, read as the reverse complement.
AATCGGCACTACTAGTAGCTACAGCGGAGCTGCAAAAAATCAAAAGAAGAAGCACGGTTCAGGAACAGCCGTATTATCGGTACTGTTGATCCTCCTGCTCCTCGGGTGCTGCACATTGGGCAATTGCACCTTCAATTCACCAGAAAAGAAGATGGACGACAAAGTCAAGAAGATAGACGACAAGATGGGCGACAAAGTCAAAGAGGTTGTCGCCGAGTATGAGGGCAGGCCTGCGCGGCTGGCAAAGGCAGTACTTGAGGCCGCAGGGTATACGGTCATAGTCGACACGCCAGGCGTGGACAAGGACGTGGTTCCCGAGATGGACGGCGGCAGCGATTACTGGCTGCTTAGAGACGGCGAGACCATACGGAAAGAGCGGAAGGACAAGTTGGGTCTGGAAAGGATCGTCAAGCTGACGGTAGAAGGCGCATACGAGCGTACCGAGCGTTTGGCTAAAGAAAAGACTGAAAAAGAGGCCGAAAAGGCCGCTAAAGCTGCTGAAGACGCATACCAGAAACGTTGCGAAGAGGTAGATAAGAAGGTGCCGCGCGGAAATGCGTGGCTACTTGTCGAGCGGCAAGGGCAAGCCGAGTACCCCTACGGCTTCAAGCTCCATTCCTTTCTCGGCATAATCACAGAGACCCCTACAGACGATGACACGTGGCTACTTATCGCCACATGCACGGTGACAAATGCATTTGGTGCGAAGTGGAAGGGCAAGTGTGCCGCTGAGGTCGGCGCAAACGACAAAGGCGAATTGGTGATCATCCAGTTTGCGGTGGTGCAATAATGAGCCTAAGCACTCTTATAAACCCAAAACAGCGACCGGCGGATACCGCCGGTCGCTGTAATGAACACACAGCACAGACCGCAAACCTACTCACACGCGAGCACTGTTTAAAACAGGTCGCGCTTTCAGGCGTACTTTAACCGAACCTGTCTAGACTGCTCAAGCCGGTTAAGCCCACGCTCGAGATCGCGAGGATCCCGAATGTTCTCAACCGCCCATTTCACAATCTCGTCAGGAACGTTAGGAAACCTTTTTCGTGCCTGCGACAAAGTCATGGCCACTCCTTCTGCTGCGACTAAATGCTACGACTAGGGTGTTTTAACCGACCAGACAACGATAAGTGTGTCAGTATGTATTCAGTTGGTCAAGAGCGAGAATGTGATAGCCATCACACTCCCCCGTTTCAACAGTCGCCTGGAATCGCCTTAGAGCCACGGTTTCTGACCGATGACATACGTCTGCTCGAACTCCTCATCGCTCTTCATCAGGTACATGATCCCCTCAATAAGACCAATCACGCTGACGACCGGCGCAAGAAAACCGATGCTGAGGACAGCCACACAGGCCATGATTACGCCCTCTTTGGTGTAGCCAAGGTAGAACTTATGGATGCCAAGAGACCCGAGCAGAATGCCTAATATTCCAGCAACTACCTTGCTCTTCTCGCCAGAGCCTGCCGCGGCTACCGGAGCAGCCTGAGATGCCGAGTACTGAGGTGCCGAGTAAGATGGTGCTGGAGCAGCCGGGGGCTCTGGTGCGGTTCCTGCCGACTCGTTCGAATCAACATTAAGCTCATCAGTCATCATGTTCTCCTGTCGCAACGGGTACTCAAGTGCCTTTGGCACAAGTCCGACTAATAAATTAACTTTCTTAGCGCGCAAAGTCCATCTTTTGACCAGTATGATTTCAATTAAAATCAACCCATCTGATGCCCGAGCATCATTCGTGCAGAGCCCGAGCACCATTCGCACAGGCACCCTGATGCGCCCCATCCTATAATAAAATACATAGGGGCACACATCTGATAGACTTTAGAGAGGCTCTTTCCAGTCATCCTGCCCGTCTTTAAGGGATCGCATGAGAATCGGGTTTTTCACCGACACATATACGCCTCAGATCAATGGTGTCGTCACATCTATAAAGCTATTTCGAGAGGCGTTAGAGGCGCGAGGACACGAGGTGATCGTCTTTGCACCCCGTCCGCGCCATGCCGAGGACGGTGACCAAACCGTCCGCTTCCTCTCGGTCCCATTCTTCTTCCAGCGAGAACTCCGAGTAGCAACACCCGTCTCTCTGCACGCCATCCAGCGGATCGAGGACACCGAACTCGATGTCGTCCATTCGCATGACCCATTCGCCATCGGTCTTTTCGGACTCGCCATCGCCAAGGGCAAAAAAATACCCTACATCCATTCCTACCACACACTCTATCCCGAGTATGTCCATTACGTCTGGGAGGCCCGGTGGACCAAGCGCCTCGCCGAGATCCTTTCGCGGGACTTCTGCGACGTGTGCGACACCATCATCGCGCCATCCACCAAAATCGACCACCACTTGCGGCAATGGGGGGTGCGTGCACCCATTGAGGTGCTCCCAACGGGCATCGACCTGTCCGCTCACGCTGTCGCAGACAACAAGCGTGCCCTCATGATGCGCAAGCGCCTTCAACTTGCCGAGGGCGAACGAGTCGTAACGTTTGTGGGGCGCCTCGGCAAGGAGAAGAACGTCGGGCTGCTCATCCGTGCCATGGCACTCGTCAAAGAACCGCTCACCAGGTTGGTCATCGTTGGAGACGGGCCTGATCGGGCGCAGCTTGAGGCGCTGGTAGAAAGGCTCCGTCTGGGCCCACGGGTCAGCTTCACCGGCTACCTTGACCGTCCAGACGTGACCTGCGCGTACCGGATCTCGGACGCGTTCGTGTTTGCGTCAACAACGGAGACCCAAGGTCTTGTGGTAGGCGAGGCCATGGCTGCCGGGCTGCCAGTGATCGCCGTTACAGACGACGCAGTGGGCGACTTCGTCAAACAGGATAAGAACGGGCTGCTGGTCCCCCCCAACGAGCGCGCATTCGCAAACGCAGTCAGCCAGCTTCTTGCCGACAGCGAGACCATGGCGCGGATGGGCGCGGCCTCGCGCCTGCGCGCCTCAAGCCTTTCGATCGACATTCAGGCTGCAAAGCTCGAAAGCCTCTATCAGCGCGCCATCGATTCGTACGCGCCGCCCACATTGCTGCCCAAGTCGCTCCAGGTTCGCGTGGATCGGCTCCTGGACGACGGTATCGGACGCCCACTCATCGGACGGCAACGCCAAAAGCCCGAGAACGATTAGCCGCCTGCCCCGCAGTCAGCCCGTCTGTCTGCCACATCCGTCAGCCCAGCCCTAACGCATCATCAAGCTCATCCAGGGTGTGTATATGCCTCACGCCCTCGGCGGCCTTCTCTTTCCTTCTGCGGTCAATCAGCACCGGAAGCATCCCCACCGAGCGTGCCCCGACGACATCCGCATACACATGATCCCCGACGTGCGCAGCCCGGCATGCCTCTACCCCAAGCCCCTGAAGCGCGTGGATGAAGATCTGCGGGTCGGGCTTATACAGCCCGGCATCCGCCGAGGAAACAACCAGGTCGATCAGATCGGCTAAGCCAAGGTCGGCAACGATGCCGCTCAGTCGGCTGTCCCAGTTCGAGATCAGCCCCACGCGCATGCCGCGCTTGCGCAGCCGGACAAGTGCCGGAACCACGTCGTCATACGCCCGCCACCGATGGCCACTGCCAAACTCGTGATAGACACGATGCGCAAAATGCCCAGTGCCCGAACCCGAGTCTATCCCCAGATGCTTACAGAGCAGCGAGTACATGCCCACCCAGACATCAACGGTGCGGTCATCGTCCGTCCAGAACGTCTCGTCCTCCTGGTAGCGCTTCTCGTAATACTCATCCACAAGCGGCATGAGGGCGCTTATCGCCGATAGGTCGGTCGCGTACCCCGCCTCGGCAAGGACCTCTTGCACGACATGCGGAATGCTTGGAAAGGGAGCGAGCAGCGTGTTCCCCACATCGAAAAACACCGCATCAAAGCCGGTCGGCGTAGAGTGGGGCGATGCAGGGTTAGCCGACGCGGGATGAGCCGACATAGGGTCAGTCGATGCAGGGTCGATCGGCGTGGAGTGGGGCGATGCAGCAATCACGTTGCACTCGGCCGATACTTCACGAGCCGGACCACCGTACCGCCGAGCGCAGGGGAATCGATCTCAACGCGATCCATAAGCGCCCTCATGAACATGATCCCGCGACCGCTGGCAGCATAGATATCCAGGCCCCCCTGCCGCTTCTTCTTAAACCCCGTCCCGTTGTCGGCCACTTCCACAACAGCCCTGTCGCAATACGCTCGGACGCAGACGCGCACGCTGCCCGTGCCGCTTTTAGGCACTCCGTGTTGCACGGCATTTGCGAGTGCCTCGCCAACAGCGACCTTCCAATCAAACATAATCTGTTCGGGGAACTCCAGCGACTCAAGCATGCTGTAGACCTCTTCTCGGACGTGCGCAATCTGGCTGGCATCACCTCCCATGGTCGTCTCACGCTCCCACAAGGGAGTGGGCGATGCCTTGGGCAGGTCAAGCTCCTCAACGGCATCTTGTAGGTTGGCGGAGACCGAAGTACAAGCCGCTATGCTCAAAAAGCCTGAAAGCCGAAAGATCCGCATCACATCGCTATTCGCCCCAACAAGCAACAGCCGCCCTTGGGATGAGTGGAGCAGCTGATCGAACCAGACAAGAAGGCCAAGAAACGTGCTGTCCACGTATGCGGCCTGGGTGAGGTCGAGGATCACATTGCTGTGCCCGTGCTCATGCACCTCCTCAAACGAGCCCCGTATTTCCGGAGTCACCGCCAGGTCGATATCACCGGAGAAACTGATGACACAGGCTCCCGGACAGTCCCCGGTCGATATCTCGAACTGAGCAGCCATAACCCTTGTCAGCCCCCGTCCTTCGCCCAGCCGCTCTGCGTCATCGCTGGGGAGACGACCAGTATCGCAACGTCGTCTTGGAGTTTCTTTTTCGCATACATCTCAATCGATCTGCGCAGCCCCGTAGCTGCATCATGGACGGTTGCAGAGCGCTGCAGGATCGTTTTGACCCGTTCCTCGCCATAAAAGGACTCCCCATCACGCGCCTCGATCACACCATCCGTATAAAGAAGTACCATATCACCCGGCTCAAGAACCACCTCCAGGTCCTGATATGCGGAGCCCATCTGCGCACCAAGCAACGGCCCGGTCACGCCAAGAGGCTCAATTGCACCGGTCTTATGGCGCCTGAGGAACCCGGGCGGGTGCCCCCCACTTGCCCAGACAAGCGTTCCCCCTGGCGCAAGCCTCCCTATCCAGGTGGTCACAATATCGCCGGAATCGCCGAGCTGAACGGCCATGTCGTTCGTTCTTCCAAGCACTTCTGCAGGAGAGCATCCGGTGGTGGTCAATGCCCGGACAGCATACCGGACCATTGATGTCTTTGTAGCCGCCTGCACCCCTTTGCCGCACACATCGGCAATCACAAACCATATATGCCCGTCCTCGGACTTGAAAAGGTCGTAATAGTCCCCACCCACCTCAGATGCCCCGCCGGAGGGGATGTAGACGCTGCTTGCCTCTATCCCAGGGATAGTCGGTAGCTTTCCCGGCACGATTGACGCCTGTAGCACAGAGGCGATCTCGTGCTGGTGCCGGTATAGCCCCGCGGTATCGATGGCAAGCGCCCCCTGCGCCGCAAACGTCTGAAGCAGGCTCACGTCCTCATCGGAGAACGCAGCAAGCAAGCGGGAGAACGCCACGAGCACTCCAATGGGGCGGCCACGTGCGTGCAATGGGACCGCGATGAGTGAGCGCAGCCCGTTTTGCGCGGCAACCCGGGCAATGCCGCCCGAGCCGACTTTCGCAAGATCCCGGAGCAGTACTGGCACCCCTCGCTCAAGCACCTGGCCAGGAAAATCCTCATCAGGGCTTAACGCAAGCGAGAGGAAGGGTGCCGGCAATGAGCCGCGCCCCATGGTTGTCTCAAGGACCTGGCGCTCGCTGCTGTAATGCATAAGCATGACGGCATCCACCGGAAAAACCTCTTGCGTGACATCAAGCACCCGATGGAGCACAGCGTTGAGCTGCAAAGAGGAACTCACCGTCTGACTCATCTGAAACACGGTCTCAAGGTTATGCGCCCGGGAAGCAGCCCGCTGATAGAGGTACATGTTATCCAGCGCAAGCGCTATCTCGTCGCCCAACGACTCGCCGATCCCAACCAGCACCGGCGATACCGGCTGAAGGAACCCGATCGCCAGGACACCCCCATGATCGCTTTCAGGCAGAATGGGAACCAGGAGCATCTCGGTCGCGCCGAACGATGCCGCAAGCTGGTCTGCGGCATGGGAGTCCCCTGCCCGTACGACAAAAGCCCTTCTTTGCTTGGCATCAGCCCACCCGTGCCCACGCATAGACTCGTGGGCGATGGTGAGAACGGCGACATCGAGGTTGGGCGAGCTGCTCAACGACAGCCCCAGGACCAGCCTGTCGACCAACGCGACCCGCACGGCAGTTGCAGAAAGCAGCTCTTTGATAGCGTCCTCGGCTTGCTCGATAGTGCTGCCCGACCTGACCAGCGTCTCGATAACCGACCTCAAAAGCTCGGCGACCCGCCGAGAGTCGTTCTCGGCCTCACGGACACGCGACACCTGGACGGCGATCGCCACCTGCGCGCAGAACGCCTTGAGCATCTCGTTCTCGGCCTCGGTGGGAGGAAGGCTCCTGTTCTTGACGATGACAACGAGCCCGACCTGCCCTTCGGCAAAGGCAAGCGCCATCGCATGCGCATAAGTGGCCTCGCCCGTCACTCCGGGGATCATGGCGCTGACCGCCTCGCTCGCCCCACAAAACACCAGGGGCTCAGGGCTCGACATGGCCGAGGCAAACCATGCGTTATCCGAAAGGATGACGCTCTCGGCCCCGAGAAGCTCTTCCCCGCACGTCCTTACAGGAGTGAGCACATCGTCCTCGCCAAGGAAATAGATGGCTGCCGAGCCGCGCTCTATCAGGTGCCCCATGGTGGCAATGCTCAAGTCCGATACCTGCTCAAGGCTGGATGTGCTGGCCAAGAGCTGGGCAAGGTCCTGGAAAAGGCTGAGCCGCCTGACGACGGTGTCCAGTGCGCGCGCAACGCGCCCGATCTCATCGTTGCGGTCGAGCGATGAGAGCACCTGCTCGTAGGAGCCCATCAAGGCGGCCAGTGCGTTGCGCTCAAGATCCCTCAGCGGGCTGGTAAGCCTCCTGCTATACGCCAATGACCCTAACAGCGCAAAGACACCCGTCACCAGAAGGGTGATCAGAAGCATCCGCACCGCGTCGGTCAGCCGTTGCGGAACAAACGACAAGATGACCACAGAGCAGATAACCGTGACAATGCCGCCAAAGGACAGGGCAGCAGAGATAATGCTCACCGCAAGCGTAGAACTGGTTCGAGATTTGGCCACTTCTCTCTCAATCAGAAAGGTTGTTTATGTTCCCAAACAGTTAACCACGCCGCCGACCCACATCCACGCACTATTTGCCACTGAGGCCATTCGGTGCCGCTCGTGCCGCTCGGCTGATTATCCCCTAACCGCCTGCAATCCTAAACGCTCCATACGGACTTCGAGCGTTTTTGCAGTCAAGCCGAGCAGCTTCGCCGCTTTTGGCACATTGCCCCCGGACCGGTTGAGCGCCTGGCGCAAGAAGTCCAACTCGACCTCTTCAAGGTGCACGCCTTCTTCCGGGAGAGCGAGCACCGATGCAGTCTTTTCGCCCTCGACCCCTTTCGCCCGAATCTCCGGGGGCAGCTCTGCAAGACCGATCTCCGTGTTGCGTGACAGGATCACCATGCGCTCAATGGCGTTTTCAAGCTCTCTGATGTTGCCCGGCCATTGGTATTCCGTAAGCGCCTTTATAGCGTCAGCAGACAGTTTTTTCGAACCGGCGTTGTGCTTCTCTAGGAAATGGGCTGCAAGCAGCGGGATATCCCCTGGCCGCTTTCTGAGTGGCGGCAAGGTCACCGGCACTACGTTGAGCCTGTAGTAGAGGTCCTCGCGGAACTCTCCACGTGCAATGAGCTGGTGAAGATCACGGTTGGTGGCCGCGATCACACGGACATCAACCTCTATCGACCGGGTACCGCCAAGCCGCTCGAACCGGCGTTCCTGCAATACCCTCAACAGCTTCACCTGAGTAGCGCTAGAGATATCCCCTATCTCGTCAAGGAACAGTGTGCCGCCGTTCGCCATCTCGAAACGCCCCGGCTTTGCCGTCATGGCTCCGGTAAAGGCACCCTTCTCGTAGCCAAATAGCTCGCTTTCAAGAAGCGTCTCGGGAAGCGCCCCTGCTGAAATAGAAACGAATGGCTTTGCCGCACGTTCTGAGAGCGTGTGGACTGCACGGGCAATAAGCTCCTTGCCCGTTCCGGACTCCCCGAAGATCACCACTGTAGCAGTTGTCGGTGCTACCTTTCGCACCGTGTCCAACACCGAGAGCATCCCCGGATCATTAGCAACGATGCCCGCGACGTCATACCTGCGCTCAACTTCTTCGCGCAGACGCTCGACCTCGACTGCCAGATCCCGGTGCTCGAGCACTTTTCTGATCAACAACTTGAGCTCATCTAGGTCAAACGGCTTAGTCAGGTACTCCGAAGCGCCGAGCTTTATAGCCTCGACCGCCCGCGTGACATTTCCGTGAGCAGTGAGCATGATCACTGGAAAGGTCATGCCCTCGCCCCGGATCTTGCGCAGGACCTCCATGCCATCAGGTGGCGGCATGCGATGGTCGAGGATCATGACATCCGGCTCCCATTTGGCAATGCAGGCAAGTGCCCCTTTGCCATCAGCAGCCTCCTCGATATCAAACCCCTCGGCGGACAGGGCCTGACTGAGTACCCAACGCATGTTCTTCTCATCATCAACGATGAGAACACACCGGCTCATTGCCACCTCCTGCTATCGGGGTATCGTGGGAAGCGATACCGTGAACGTCGTCCCCTCTGGCGAGCTGTCTACTGAGACATCCCCTTCATGCTGGTCCACGATCCGGCGCACGATCGCCAGGCCAAGGCCTGTGCCATCCGCACGTTTGGTGAAAAAGGGCTCGAACACTTTGTTGAGCTCGTTTTCAGGGATACCTGGCCCGTCATCGGCAACGCTTATGTGGATGCTGCCATTCTCCGCCCAGGTCCTGACGGTGATCACCCCTCCCCCATCGCCCATGGCCTGGATGGCATTGGTGCCGAGGTTTAAGAAAACCTGCTTGAGTTTATCAGGATCAGCCATGACCTCTGGCACTGAGTCGGCAAGCTCCTTAACGATAAGCACCCCTAGCTGTTCGGCAAAGTTGCCCGCAAACATCGAGACATCATCCAAGACCGCATTCACGTCTGTTTCGATAAAAGTCGGCCTGTCTGGTCGCCCAAAATCAAGTAGCCCCTTGATCTTTTGGTCGAGCCGATCAATCTCCTGTTTGATCACTTCCGTGGACTCATGGGCCCCCTCGGTGCCGTACTCTGCATCTTCTAAAAGCTGTATGCCTGCTCTGATCACACCAAGCGGATTGCGGATCTCATGCGCAACAACACTCGTGAACTCGCCTATAACGACCAAACGGTCTGCCCTGATGATGCGCTCTGTAAGCATCCGCATTGCAGAAACGTCCCCAAGCGTCAAAACAGCCCCAAGGGATCCGCTACACTCGACACGCATACGCGAGATCGATACCTGCATACACATGTGGCGACCATCATGGGTCACCACGTCGGTCTCATGGAGTGCAGGCAAAAGCTCACCGGACAAGACCTTTTCTACGTCAGCAGAGATGCCTCCGTCATCTGCAAAGACCTGACTAATGTGGTTAGAGGCAGCCTTGGACCCGAACTCCTCAAGCATGCGTTCCGCAGCAGGGTTGGCTGCCACAACCAGACCGCCCTGCTCGACGGTGAAGACACCTGACGTGATCGATGTCAATATCGCCATCGTGTAGTCCCGTGCGTCAGCAAGCTGGAACGCCCGCTCCTCGAGCTTGCGGTAGGCCTCTTCAAGTTGAGACGACACCTGCCGCAGATCGCGTGCCTTCGCCTCTTTCATGTCGCTTACAGCTCCAAACAACACCCCTGCGGCGACGAACAACCCGACCTGGACCGCATTGTCGGCGTTCGCTACCTGGCCAGTGCCAAAAAGCATCGCCACCTGGATCGCGTAGGAGACCGAGCAGGCCACAGCGGCAAAAAGCCCACCGCGCCAGCCGAAAACAAAAGCAGCGTAAATGATTGGGGCGAAGCATAGCCGCCGGTAGATCAAGTGATACGTGAGGGCACCGTGCGAGTTGCGTGTAAGGTATTCCAGTACGACGACCAACAGGATCATGCCTGTAATAAGCACTATTCTCCGGATGTTTGCCGCGTGACCATCGCCAACAGAGGCTCCGGTAGCAGAAGGCCCGACAACATCTTCCTCGGCGTGCATGTGAAGAGCCTTGCTCAGCCCTGTCCTCATTTTCTGCATCTTGTCCAGCTTGGCTCAATGCCAAGCTCTTCCCGGTATTTGGCCACCGTGCGACGAGCAACCTGCACTCCTTCAGAGATAAGCTGCTCTGCAAGCTTCTGGTCAGAAAGAGGCTTTTTTGAGTCCTCGGCCCCTATAATCTCAGAGATCCGCTGTTTGATACTGGTAGCAGCGACATCCATGCCAGTCGCCGTTCGGTACCCCCCGCTGAAGAAATACTTCAGCTCAAAAAGCCCGTATGGTGTAGCCATGTACTTATCAGTCACGCCACGCGAGACCGTCGAGAGATGAACGCCGATCTCAACCGCAACATCCTCAAGCCGAAGTGGCCTAAGCGGTCCCGTTCCATTCTCAAAAAAGTCCTGTTGGGTTTCCAGGATGGCCTTGGTGATCTTGCTTATCGTGTCCTTCCGGCGGTCGACGTTTTTGATGAAGCTCTCGGCAGCGCGGATCTTTTCTTTAAGATAGCGGCGAGCCCCATCATCAGCATCGGGCCTGCCCTTGAGCATCGAGCGGTAGCCTGAGCTGACCCGCAACACCGGAACCGCTTCGTTGTTGTAGGAGATAAGCCATTCGTCGTCAAAGCGCCTGATGGTGATGTCTGGCACAAGATATCCTGGGGACGGCCCCGGGGAGAATGCCCCGGCCGGTCGAGGGTTGAGCATGCGCAGGATGCCTACAAGACGGGAGACCTCCTCTTCGCCGATCTTTAACGCACGAGCAATTTTGCGGTACCGGTTAGCAGCGACATCGTCGAGGTACTCCTTGATGATCGTCAGGAGCACCGGCTCGTCGATGCCGAGATGGCACATCTGTAGACAAAGTGCTTCCGAGAAGTCAGGGGCACCCACACCAGGAGGATCGAGCTGCTGCACTGCCGTCACCCCAGCCGCGGCGACCTCCGTGCTGACACCCGCGACCCGTGCGATCTCCTCAACCGTCCCCGTGAAAAAGCCGTCCTCGTCAAGAAGGCCGATGACCGCACGCGCCGCCAGAGCTACTTCGCCAGGGATGTTGTACAGCGCAAGCTGCTCGGCGAGGTACTCGCTAAAAGACTGGATCCCACCTGTGAGCTCCTCAGCACTTGCCCACTCGGCATTAGGGTCACGGGAAACACTGATCTCCATGGACTCGAGGTCGTCACACATCTCAAGCCACTCGTCCCAGGCGCAGTCGTCATCGGAAACATTCTCCGCCTCCGTCTCCAAGGAGTCCGCCTCGCCATCCGCGGGCTCAAGATCGGTGTCGTCGACCTCAAGCACAGGGTTTTCCAGCATCTCAGCCTCAATAAGCTGCTGAAGGTCGGCAACAGGCATGGCAAGGATGCTCAGTCCCTGATAGACCTGGGGAGAAAGAGTGATCTTCTGTCGCGCCTCGAGACGCTGCTGAAGCTCCACGAGACCCCTATCACGTATGCGTTAGCATCCGGAGAGGCGACTTGCAGGTCATGCACCACCCCGATATACGGCTTTACACATGCAGTATACTAAAATATGCGGTTATGTGTGTTCCTATGTGGCAGGCGTGTCTTATGCGGCTGGCGTATCTTGCATGGCGGACGCGCCCGGAGGGCCTAGGGACACAGGGGGCGTTTGCGGAAGCTCGCGGTCAGAAAGCTGCACGATGGCTATGGCGACCAGGACGAGCAGGCCGCCAAACAACTGCAGCGCATTCATCGACTCGCCAAAAAGCGCATACGCCCCAAAACCCGCTATCACCGGTTCAACCGTAGAGGTGACTGTGGCGTTTGTCGGCGGGATATAGCGTAACGCCATCAAAAAGGAGCCGAACGGGACAATTGTGCCTACAACAGCCACATACACCACCGCAACAGCAACCCTCGGATCCCCGAATGTCCCCGACACCGAAACCGGTCCGAGCACCACCATCCAGAAAAGCGCAGCGAACCCAAGGCCATAAACGAGCGTCGTGAACGGGCTCAGGCGCGAGGCGGCCCAACTGCCCATAAGCGAGTAAGAGCCAAAAAAGACCGCCGAGAGAACACCCCACAAAATACCCTCGGGCACCACACTTAAGCCCTTCTGGCCAAACATGCCGACCACGAGCGCGCACCCAGCCACTGAGATGCCTACACCGACCGGCAACGACCAGGTAAGCCGATGCCCTAAGAAAAGCACCCCGATGACAAGCACAAACACCGGAGCCAGGTATTCGAGCAGAATGGCGGTCGCCACGTTGGTGAGCGAGATCGTCTTGAAATAGCTGAAGTGGACACCGGCCATCCCTATGACCCCAAAGGCGGCCAAGAAGGGCAGGGACCGCACGGATATCCGCAGATCCTCCCGCCTCCTCACCAGCAAATAACCAAACAGCATCAAAAACGCCGCGAGTGCCCTGCCTGCCGAAAGCATAGAGGGCGCGATCTCGAGTCCGAGCGGCGGCAGCAACCACGCGGCTGTTTCCGGCCCCAGGGCCGAGAACAACCACTTTGCCGTGAGCCCACCGGTCGCCCAACACGCAGCTGCAAGGAACGCCAGCGCATAGCCACGGAAGCGCTTATGCTCATTTTCTACCGGCATGGAAGTTTGGCCATGTATGCTTTTTGTCGGCGCAGGGTTTTGCTCAGGGTTCTGCTTATGCACGCTTTCTGCGACACGGGACTCCTTCAGTATCTGTTAATCTCGGATTTATTTGCGGCAGCATCCTCCTGTGCATACTTGTCCATGGCGCTTTACGGAGTTACTATCACGCCTCAAGAACATCAAGAACATCAAGAACATCAAGAACATCAAGAACATCAAGAACAGAGTATCGTCTTATCAGGGATACAATAGCATCACCGCGAAAGGAACAGTATGCCTGTGATGCTGATGTGGTCTGCCCTTATAGCATCGTCACTGTTGGCGGGAGCTGGCGCGGTTGCTCTTCTTGCAAGCCGTCGGCGCGTCGAGCCGCTTGCTGTCCTGGTAAGCCTCGCAACGGCAACCGCATCCATATACCTTGTGGTGGCCGCATGGGAGCGTTACCAGCGCTGGGACGTATTAGGCTACGCGATCGCCATCGTGGCCACCGGACTGGCAGGAGGCTGGGCGCTTGCCGTGGTGACCCTTGAGCGCCTTGCAAAAACACCCGAATGCCCACCGGCCACCAGGAATGCGGAGCCGCAAGGCCACACGGCGGTCATCATCATGGCCTGTTCTGAACCTACAGAGTACTCCCCTTCCGAGACCGCGCTGCTTTTGCAAGCAATCGCCGACAGCGAGATGATGGAGCCGTCCCTACTCACCTTGCCGTTGCTGTTCTTCGCGCAGAAATCACGCTACCAGGCCATCGGCGGCACAAGTCCGGCCGAAAGCCAGCTTCGTTTAATCGCCGAGCGGCTCTCCAGGGAGTTGGCACCCGAAACCTACGGCCCTGTCCTGTGGGCAGCCTGCTCGGGCAGCGCAAGGCTTGCCGTAAGGGTCTCAGAGCTTATCGCCTGCGGCTACCACAAGATCGTCGTCGTGGGGGCAGCCGCAGGAGAGAACCTCGCTTTTGCCGAGGCAAAACGGGAGGTTGACACGATGCGCATCGACCCGGGGTCTGCGCAGCTGTCCTATGCCAGGAACCTGACCGACTCCGTCGCGCTCACTAACATGCTCGCAAGGCGGATACACGCTGTCCCTGAGACGGAGGGCGTAACCGGTGTTGTACTTATCGGCTATGGGCAGTCCGAGAACCACTCCAGGATGAATCCTGGCTTCGACGAGAGCGAGACCTCGTTTTTGAACCGGCTGCGCGCTCGGCTTATCGATGGCGGCATAGACTCCCAGCACATACGCATCGCCTGGACAGACTGGGTCTCCCCCGACATCACCTCGGCAGTACGGCATCTTGCGGCGCTCGGATGCCAGCGGATGCTCATAGTACCGGCAGTGCACTGCGTGGACACGCTCGGCACGCTCCTGGACCTGGATATCGCCATCAAACAGGCCCGCATTGAAAACACGGTCTCGATGGTGCTTCTGCCGACATGGCACGACGATGAGACGCTCATCGAGGAACTCAAACTGCGGATCCTCGAACTGGGCCAGGTGGACTGATCCAGGATCCAAGGAGATCGGTCAGCCGACAGGGGAGCCAGCGCGCCCGTGACTCCTATAGCGCTTTATGCCGACCAGTTCTCGCGGTAGGTCGCGTCGCCCTTGCAGCGCTGCCGGTTCCATGCTCGCAGCCGAAAGACCTGAGGGATGTTGCGCGCAAGACGCCAGGCAAAGGAGAGCCCATGACGCTTGGACTCGGCACGGGTCTCAAAGGCAAGGATGCTTGCCTTCACCTCTTGTGCGGTCCTTCCGCGGAAACGCGTGAACCCCGTGCCGACGGCCTGGAGAAAGTGTGCGTCGCTCCCACCGGTCGCCGCAATGCCCTGACCCCCTGCGAAGAGTTTTGCCGCCACGCTGTTCGCCCACACCAAGAACGGCAGGGAGTTGTATGTCTCAAGCGCATGGAACGCCCAGTCGTTGACGGCCTCCTGGAAGCGGTTGCGCCCAAATGGGCCAAAGACACCCTGGTTCGAGAAGGGGTGCGCCACAACCGCGATGCCGCCCTGCCGCTCGATCATACGGATGGTCTCGACCGTCGTCATGCGGGCGGGGACATGCTCGGTTAAGAACAGCCCCAGGATGTGGCCGTCGGTGGTGGTGATCTCCTCGCCGACAATAACGTCAAACCGGTACGCGCCTGAATCGCACATGCTGCGAGCCGCTAGCGCACCCTCGATGGTGTTGTGGTCGGTTATAGCAATGACATCTAGGTCGGTCTCGTCCTGGACATAACCCATGATCTCTTCAATTGAGGCCGTGCCGTCTGATTTGTTGGAGTGGATGTGCAGGTCTGCCTTGCCCCAGTATGTGCTCACGTAAATTGACATCCTCCAAGATGCAAGTCCACGAGTGCGGAGTCTGCAAACGCAAAATGTAGACAATGTACCTATATGTGCTCCGGCGCGCTCTCACGCTACAAGACAAGCGATCCCTCTGCAAGCCGCCTCAGGCAAGGCGACACAACAAAACCGCAAAACCCTCGTATCTGCGAGCGTGCCACCGGCGAGTGCGCAACCACTTTATTATCGGAAATCCTGCTGCCCGCCTTGAGGCAGTCCTTGCTGTAATATGCTCGCAATAATGCACCCGTGCAGCACCGTCTCATCCGTCACCGCCCCATGCAGCTACCCTTGCCCGATCCTTGCCTTATACGTGACGGCAACCGCGTTTCCGTAGACCTCAAGCCTTCTCAGGTCCGTGAACGAAAGCTCTCTTGTCGCAATCACCTCGTGCGGAGCCGTCGGGTTAAACACGAGCCCGTGCTCCTCGGCGTGATCCCATAAGTCGGTGCCTGGCAGGACGTGCAGTGTCGATATCTGCACGCACCCAGGATCGAGGCCGGTCACGTAATCAATGCCGGCAACCACATCGTCAGGCGTATCGCCCGGAAGCCCGATGATGAGGTCGCACTCCACCGAGATCCCCACCTCTTTGCACGCCGAGACACCCGCGGCAAACCGCTTCCGGTCAAACACCCGTTTGCTGATGCTGAGGGCATGATCCCCCACGGACTGGGGCCCACACTCGACGCTCACCACACCAGCTCGTTTGAGCAGGGCCGCCTGCTCGGCATCGACACGCTCGATGTCGACCTCGATGGTGTGAAGGCGCAGGCCTCTTGCCGCAAAGGGCTCGAGTATCGATGCCAAACGGCGGAGCCGCTCGGTCGTCAGATTGAATACCGGATCGATGAAGCTTACGGCCCGCATCCCATCAGTGGCAGCCACCGCTTCGATGTCTGATGCGATGCGTTCCCAGGAAAACGAGCGGATGCGCTGGGAGCCCTTGCCCTCGTAGCAGTATGCGCAGCGATGCGGACAGCCTCGGTAGGTCTCAAGATAGGCTGACCCGTCCGTTCTTTGCGGGATCAGCTCAAACGGCGAGGCAAGGCGATCCATGTCGTCTTCAGGCGGGCGCCCTCCCCCGGAGACGATCCGGTCGCCGTCGCGGGCCGTGACACCCGGGATCCCGCACACGTCGCCACCTCGCGCAAGTGAATGCAGCAGGTCACAGAAGGTGGACTCCCCCTCGCCGGTGACGACCGCGTCGATCCCTGGTTGCTCGGCAAGCACTTGCCCGGGGATCGGGCCCACCTCAGGCCCGCCGAGCACGACGAACATCTCCGGACAGGCCCCTTTGAGCAGGCGGACGACCTCGAGCACATGGGATGCCGTCCAGCAGAACACGGGGAGCGCAACGATGTCGGGCACCGGGTCGAGGCTGAGGACGCGGTACGCGCTCCACCAGGGGTCGTCGGTCGCCTCCGCATCGATGCGGGATACCGATACGGCCAGACGGGGATCCGCGAGCATCGCTGCGTGCAGGTAGTCGAGCGCAAGTGAGCGGTAGCCGCTCGCGCTCACGCCTGCAAGGGCGACTGAAAGCCGCCTCTTTGCGCTCATGGCAGTCCCTGCAGTGGCTTCGCGCCTGACCCTGGTGCCGCGGCTGCGGTCGATGCCGACAGTCCAGGAGCGGGAACCGGCTGCCACACGCCCCAGCCCCATGGCAGCGGCAGCGGCCCATCCCACCCGGTGACGGTTGCTGCCACCCGGTTTATCGTCGCTGTGTCCAGAGCCTCTATGAGGTGCAAGCGGTTCTCAGCAGTATCGGGCAGACTGGAAACGTCGATGAGCATGCTCGCCGCGCCGAGGCGGGCGACCGCAGCAGCCGCAAGCGGCAAACCGACGAGCGAGTGCCTGCATACCGGAACGTACGCAGAGACCACTACCGACACGCCTTCTGCGCCCGCCGCCGAGAAAAACGCGGCGCAGCCCTCCTCGGCAGCATTAAAGAGCCCAGGGCGGGCTGTCAGGCGGTCGTGCGCGTCGTCTGCGGCAAGCACGACGACCTCAAGATGATGCACGCCGGCACCTAGAATGCCTTCCGCGTTGCCCGGGCGCGTGAGCGCGCCAGCGTCGGTGCGCAGGCGGATGCGCTCATAGCCGAGCGAGGCGGCAGCCCCGATGAGTGCGGGGAGCTGTCGGTGCGCAAACGGCTCAAAGCCGATAAACGAGCAGTTGGGCCCCGGGCCGGACTGCCCAAGGCCCCAGCTTTCGCAAATGGCCTGCAGGTCGCGGGTTATGTCGTCGGATGGCCGCGGATCCGGAGCCAGACCGCTCGGAGCCGAGCAGTATTGCGCGCACGTCGGCAACCCGCCGCTTCCTATGGGCACCTCGGCAAACGAGATCATGTGTCATAGGCTCCTCTCGGCTTCCAGTCTATCGAAAAAGGTGGGGAGAGACGAGAACGACAAGGCTCCCATACCTTTGGGGGGCCGGGAGCCTTGCATGTGCTTATGGTGTCCGAGGCGAGAGTTGAACTCGCACGTCCCTAAGGACACTAGGCCCTCAACCTAGCGCGTCTGCCATTCCGCCACTCGGACATTTTGCCATCCGTTGCCTACAACGGGCAGCGTGCGAGATTATATCAATGTCACGCAATACTGCACTACCTCTCGCGTCACTTCACAAACACTTCACAAACAGTTGCGGTCAATCTGGCCGAGATGATATTCCTCGCGCCCGTTGCACTATAGGTTGGCGCGTAAGCCTCACCATGTGCGTGGGCTGCAACCCCCAAGGGGGTCGCAGCCCACATGTCTGGCCTTGCTGGTGGTCCCTGCCTTGCTGGTGCCGTCTTGCCCTTAGTCGATGAGCATCGCCTTCAGGGTGTTGAACACGGCATCTGACACCACGTTGCTGCCGCCATAGACCTGGATG
>WRDS01000039.1 GCA_009779675.1 Coriobacteriia bacterium | reverse complement strand
TGAGCCTGAGCACTCGGTTGATGAGCTGCCCGAACGAAACGCGCCAGACGATGCCGACTTTGAGCTGCATCAGGCCCTGTTCGCCCTTGATGAAACGCTCAGGCTTCCAGCGGTCTTGCATTACGTCGAGGGATTCTCAATTCGCGAGGTAGCGCGAATCCTGCGTTGCCCACAGGGTACCGTTAAATCGCGTATGTCACGCGGGCGACAAGAACTAAGAAAAATACTATCAGGAAAGGCTGAAGGCTAATGAATAATATGGCTGACTTAAAAAATGCTTTTGGAAGACCGGACTCCGGTTTCAACCAAGCGGTACGCAACACTATGGCAAACCTTCAAAGAAGCACAGAACGGGTACCCGTACGGCACGCTCGGCGGGCGCGAAGAGTGAGCCTGCGTCTTGCCGTGGCAGTCCTTGTCTGCCTGTTGCTCACAGGAACCGCTCTGGCACTTACCAATACATGGGGAATAATGAGCTTCTTGCGCTACAGAACCTTAGCAGGGGTCCCGACGGGCACCGAGGCCGGTATTCAAAAAGACCCGGCTCAAGAGGGCGGACATTCTAAACGAGCGACCTTTATCGTACGTGAGGCAATCTTTGATGGGCAAAGCGTGTTCCTCAACATCGCGGTGAAGCCAACAAAAGCAGACTATCTGTTGATCGCCACTGACACCATGCCGGATTATCCGCTTGATGAACTGGGTGCTTCTTTCGCCGGTAAAAGCGGAAACATAGCCCAGTACGCAGAAGCAAACAATCTGGCCGTCGTCCGTGCCTGGGTTGGCATCGAGGGCTTCGGGATTACTTCCTACGATTACGTGGTGGAAGACGACGGGACATTAGCCTTCTTGGTATCTTCAACGGTTACCAGCAACGAGGAAAGTTTGAAACTGGAAGCGCGCTGTGGAACCACTCCCTTCATCAACGACGGGAGCAAGTGGGCGCTCGACGAAACCGCCACAGAAGAGACTACGCTCTCATTCAAGCTCGACAACAACGGTAAGCTCGTGCTTACGCTTTAGAGCTAAGGGCTAAGGGGGGCGCTAATCTCAAAGACAGAGCGGCCATGCGTGAATTCTTAGCCAGCGAATCTCATAGATCTCTTAAATCTAAGAGATCTATGAGATTTAAGGCAACGACACTGCAAGTCCGCCGTCAGCATCAAGCCCGGCACGGGCAGGCACGGCTCCGAGAGCCTCGGAAGAGGTGTTCGCATGTGACCTTCCAGCGCGGATGCCTGTGTTGGCGCACGCGATTGCCCCCGCACCGAGCGCGAAGGTGCTAGCACGCAACCTCCACCATCTTGCAAGATCCCGCGGGAGTGGCACCCACGCATCTGATGCTGCTAACCGGTCAAGCACCTGGACGTAGTGCGCCTCATTCTCCGGCACGCCGATATAGCCTTCTGTGGGATCGGGGTGCGTGAGGATGCAGGCCATGCCATGCGCGGCCTCGATCTGGTCGAGCTTCTCAAGCCAGAGGTCCGCATCCGTATGGCCGAGAAGCCCAAAGAGCGTGTGATCCATCACAAGCGTCATCGGCAGCTCGACGACACCGGCTGCAGAAGTACTGCCTTCGGAAGGATTGCGCCTAGAAGTGTTGTGCTCGGCGATATCTCCTATGAGGTACGGGAAGAGCGACGCACAGCCACCTGGCTGGGGCTCGAACGGTGCCACATCGGCAAATGAGGAGTCGTACTCGACCTCGAGGGCACAGAGCCAGTCGGGGTTGCGGTACGTTGCGGGTGAGCGAAAGCCGACGGCACCCCACTTCTTGGCCTGCGCGTTGATCTTCTCGGCACGCTTGATAAACGTCGACCACTTGAGGAACATCAGGCCGTCGTGCGTGTAGCCATGCACGCCGACCTCGAACCCGCCCTCGGCAAGGGAGGCAAGCAGCTCGGCGGGGACATCGTAATCGCGCACGACCATGTTAAACGACGACCGGAGGCCGCGGTCCCGCTCAAGCGACATGATGCGGGGGATCGCGCCGAGGCCGGCCGCCGTCTCAACGTCATGCGTGAGCACCGCCGCCCACGGGTGCGCTGACGGCCAGAACCATATGAATGGCACCTCTTCCCGCCCGCTTGCGAGAAGGAATGTGCGCATGAGCAGCCTCTGGATGCGGTTCAGGCTGTCGTCGGAGGGCCAGGAGAGCACCTGAGACCCGGCATCTAGCGAGGGGCGGGCGACACCTTGCCGAAGCAGTATCCGGAGCGCCGGGGGAATAAGCGGCCTGAGCCGGTAATACGCGGCGAGCACGGGGGTCGGGAGCAGGGTCTTTCTAGCGCTTTTCTGCATATAGCGCTCGAACCACAGCGCCCTGATGGCCTCGCCCGGGTCAAAGGGCACGACCACGCAGCCTTCGTGCGGATACCAGAGCACGTACGAGTGCGGCTTGCCGTGCGCGTCGGTGATCCTGGCAAGCACCTCGGCGTTGTCGGGCGGCTCGGCGATTGGATGCACCGAGCAAAACAGCAGCGCCCCACGGCTCCCCGCGGCGCTCGCGCTGCCGTCGTCATCAGCGCCACCCTCTCCCACACCGCTCTCGAGCAACCGATAAGGCTGGGGATCGCCGGCTGTAGGAAGCACCTGGATCCCTTTGCGGCGCGGCGCGTCCCACTCGGCAAACGAGACCAGGGCCTCAAGCTCGGCGGGATCTACGAGTGGTTTCCAGAAGGCGAATACCGGATCTAGGGGCCCCATACTCATGCCAGACCCGCGTCCGCCGCCACAACCGAACTCGCGCCCACAACCGAGCCCGCGCTCATCGTCCGCTGCCCTTGCCGAGCACCCCGCCGACTTCCCCGCCCCTGAAAAGGCCGCGCAGGCGCCCCATCTGTTGTGCGCGCAGGTACCTGACGGTCTCGGGATCGGCGATTCTCGGCAGCTTGCGGAAAGCCGCCTTGAGGTAGCCCCACAAAAACGCCGGCCCTCCGATCACGTACGGTGAGCCGAGCGCCAGCCGGGCTGCACGCGCAAACAGGAACAGCGGGTGGTACCCCAGCAGGTAGGCACCGATGCCCTGCCTGACCCGAGCGTGGAGAAGGCCCCCGATGGTGCCGGTTGCCTTGAGATGGTCCACGATCAGATCGAAACTGCCTGTCCGCCAGCCATGCATCTGCGCCTTGATCTCGTCAAGCGCATCCCAGGCGTACACGGGCGGTATCCCGCCTATCTGCTCGAAGCATGCCTTCCGATACATCTTGGTCGGCCCACGGACGTGCGTGCGGGGGTTCCACTCGATGATCCGCACCCCATCACGGATCTCATAGCAGTAGCCGCCAGCCATTCCAAGCGACGGATCGCGCTCGAACTCATCGAGCAGCGCAGCGAAGTACTCGGGCCCGAAGCGGAGGTCTCCATCAAGCTTGACGATGAAATCGACCGCGTCCATGTCGACCTCGGCAAGCCCCGTGTTGAACGCGACCACCTCGGCCGCCCATAGCAGACGATCCGGGTTTTTCTTGGCATCGTCGGTCAACGAGAGCAGCTTGATGAAACGATGCCCTTGGGCGAACTCGCCAACGATCTTTGCGGTCTCATCGGTCGAGCCGTCATCGACGATCACCCAGATAGCAGGTTGCTCGGTCTGCCGAGTAACGGATTCCAGGGTGTGGCGGATATAGCCCGCCTCATTGCGCGCAGGAGTGACGACGGCGTACTTCCTCCCAGCTCCGCTTGCCATAGCCGATCCGCCCCCCTCAGTGATTGCCCCATGCCCATGTCACATGCCCCATACCCATGCCCATGCCGCATACCTCATGCCGCATACCCCATGTCACCCTACCTGATTGTATCGGCAACAGATCCATGCCGATATACTTACGGACGGTAAAGGAGCTCGCAATGAAAGGGTCGGCCCATACTTACGGGCGCTAGAGGAGCCTGTGGCAAAGGAGCTTGCAGTGGGAAGGGCCGATCCATAAATCGAATGGATGCTGAAGTGGCCGAGGATCAAACGACGGGCGGGCGCAACCGGGTGCTCATCCTCGTCGAGAATGCCCCCCTCCCCGGCGACAGGCGCGTCGAGCATGAGGCCGTGTCGCTTATTGCGAACGGCTATCACGTCAGCGTGATCTGTCCTGCGTGGGCAGACCAGGTACCTTATGAGTCGTTCAAAGGGGTTGACGTGTACCGGTACCGGATCAAGTCGCCCGAAGGGGGGACGCTTGCGCATGTGCTCGAGTACCTGGAGGCACTGGCTAAGACATTTTGGCTGATGCTTAAGATCTCGAGAAAACCGGGTTTTGATGTCATCCACGCGTGCAATCCACCGGACCTGTTCTTCCTGCTCGCCTGGCCGTTCGTGCTTTTTGACAAAAAGTTCATCTTTGACCAGCATGACCTCTCGCCTGAGCTTTTTGCATCCCTATATGGGCACGACCGCAGCCTCGTAATCAGCCTCTTGAGGCTGACCGAGTGGTGCACCTACCGCCTGTCCACCGTGGTGATCTCTTCCAACGAGTCCTACCGCAAAATCGCGCATGCTCGGGGCGGGATCCCGTTTGACCGGTCGTTTGCGGTGAGGAATGGGCCACGCGAGGACTGGCCAAGACCGGTCGAGCCAGATGAGTCGCTTAAGGCCGGCAGCAAGTACCTTGTCGGCTACATGGGCGTGATGGGCAAGCAGGACGGTGTTGATGCCCTGCTATCGGCCATCGACGTGCTTGTGAACAAGCAAGGCTTTACCGAGGCGCAGTTCGCGCTCATCGGCGATGGGAATGCGGAGGCGGAATTAAAGAAGCAGGCCGCAGACCTCGGCATCGAGAGCTATGTGGACTTTGTAGGCTGGGTGGCCGACCAAGACCTGTTGTCGCGCTACCTCATAACTGCCGATGCCTGCGTATGCCCCGAGACATCAAGCCCGCTTAACGATCACTCGACCTTCATCAAGGTCATGGAGTACATGGCCGCAGGAACGCCGATAGTCGCATTCGACCTCCCGGAGACGAGGGTCTCGGCGGGAGATGCCGCCCTTTACGTGCAGTCCGGGGATATCGAGGGGTTTGCCGTCTGCATAAAACAGGTGCTTATCGATGAGGATCTGCGGGCAAGGATCACCGCTGCTGCTGCCAAAAGGATCCCGGGACTACGCTGGGAGACCCAGGTGCCAAACCTGCTCGCCGCTTACCGCAAGGCACTGTCCTGAGCCTATTTTTGAAGCACACACTCAAACGCATCGTCTACTTCAAGATAGATGCTATCCAGCTCGCACCCATCCAAATCAACAGCCGAGCTGTGCTGATAAAGCACGCACGTCCCGCATGAGGAGCTCACTTTTCTCGGCACAGGCTTCAGCGTGGCGCTGACACCTTGCCCTTTCAGGGCCTTCCAGTATGACAGCGCGCCAAAGTGACTGTGGAAGGTTGCTACGTAGCTGCTCATTCTGCTACCGCAATGCCCTTACTCTCCTTGCCAAACGTATTGTATACAGCAATGGATATCACGGCGGCAGCGGCTACAGCAAAGCCGATTTTTCCGTTTAAGGTAACTCCTGCTTCAGACGAGGCCATCTGGAAGTTATGCGCAAGCGCTGCTCCCGCCGCCATGCCAAAAACGGTAACAACGGAATCAGAATTACCACTACCTGCAAGCACCAGCTGCCGAAAAGGACATCCACCAAGCAAGACCGAGCTAAGCCCGACCAGCCCCATGCCAAGGAAGTTCCAGAGCCCATCGGTGTGGGCAATCGGCTGATTCCCAAAACCAAGATTGAAGCTGCCAAAAGCCAGGTTCCCGATCATGCCCACAGCAATAAGTGCCGTGAACGCAGCGAGCATAGGGAACTCCCCAAAAAGAACGGAGTCTCTGATGCCCGCAACAAAGCATAATCTTGAAACAAATCCCACAGCACCCACCACAAGCCCTGCCACAAGGGCTGCTAAAAGCGACGCGTGCATGCTACCAGGCCCCTCCGTTGAAAAAACCAGCACAGAAGGAAAAGCGACCAGCAGGCTCAATAAGACGAGGGCGATGACCGGCAACAGAAAGCCATCGGTTCTAGAAACATCGTATGTCCGCCTGAGGGTGTACCCTTTGTTGAGAAAGAAGGTGCCGCCAAGGACACCGGCCACGAACCCCACCAACCCGACAACGGCGTTCAGGTCCCCCCCTGCGATCCTGAGTGCCATCCTCAGCGGGCAGCCAAGGAATATCAACGCGCCGATCATCATGGAGAACCCGAGGATGAACCGCGTCACGGGTGCGGAACCGCCTTTGGCAGCAAACTCTTTTTGTGCCAAAGAGGCTACGAACGCGCCGAGTATTACGCCGATTATCTCTGGACGCACGTACTGGGCCAGGGCTGCGCTGTGCAGTCCGACCGCTCCGGCGGTATCCCGCAAAAAACATGCAATGCAAAAACCCATGTTGGCAGGATTGCCAAGCAAGACCAGGGTTATTGCTATTGCCGCCACGAGCCCGCCTACCAGCAGCATTTGTAGAGTTTTTGTCACACCATGACTCCTTTGCAATGCACTGCACAGCGCTGCGGCATTGCGCTCCGGCACAGCGCTGCGGCATTGCATTGCTCTGCTCTGCACTGCATTGCTCTGCATTGCTCTGCATTGCACTGCTCCGCTCCGCGGCATTGCTTTGCTCCGCTCTGCGGCACGCAGTGTAGCAATTAAAATTAGCTGCTACAATATATCAAATTAGTTAACATGATATAACCATCAAGCTGCCAAAGGGATTACGCGGAGATGACTACAAGAAAAGTGTACGCAGACAACAGCTCGACATCTTTCCCGAAAGCCCCGGGTGTCTCGGCTGCAATCAAGGATTTCCTAGACAACATCGGCTGCAACGTGAATCGGGGCGGCTATGCCGATGCATACAACGTCGCTCTGGACATACTGGAAACAAGGCAGCTGCTCGCCAGTATGTTTCATGTCGGGGATCCACGGGAAGTGGTATTCACGCCGAGCACGACGTACTCGTTGAACATGTTGCTGCACGGGTTCTTGCAAAGCGGCGACCACATAATCACCACATCAATGGAGCATAATGCGGTAATGCGTCCTCTGCACGCGCTCGCAGAAAAAGGCGTTTCTTGCGATGTCGTTCCCTGTGACAAGAATGGCTTGCTGGACGCAGATAGCATCACTTCGGCTATTAAAAAAGAGACCCGAGCCGTTGTCATGCTGCATGCATCCAATGTGTGCGGCACGGTTATGCCGATAGCAGCAGTGTCTGAGATCTGCGACGAGCATCAGATACGGCTTATCGTCGATGCCGCGCAAACCGCGGGGGTCATCGACATAGATGCCAACAAAATAGACGCATTGGCGTTTGCCGGACATAAAGGGCTTTTGGGGCCTCAGGGTATCGGCGGCTTTGTTATTAAAAAAGAGTTCGCCGATGAGATCGCACCTCTCATAACGGGCGGCACGGGAAGTTTTTCCCATAAGACCGAGCAGCCGGATCTCCTGCCGGACAAGTTTGAATCAGGGACGATGAACATTCCCGCAATTCTCGGGCTGAAGAAAGCTATCGAGTACATAAACCTGGTAGGAATGGAGTCGATACGCGAAAAGGAGATGCTGCTTACCTCCACATTCATTTCAGCGATGAAGGGCATTAAAGGCGTTAATGTGATCGGCAAAGATGACACCGTCGGCAGGGTGGCAGTGGTCTCCGTCGATTTTGCGGGAAACGACAATGCGGAAATCGCTGCCGCGCTTGATCGGGATTACGGGATCATGACGAGGTGCGGACTGCATTGTGCGCCCATTGCCCATAAGACGATGGGCACGTATCCGCACGGGACAGTGAGGTTCTCCTTCGGCCATCTCAACACTATGGACGATGTGGAATACATCGTGCGGTCAATAAAAGCGATCTTGAAGGACGGGGGAAGCGTGCTATCCCCCGCCCGATTCCCGTAAGGCCAGGACCGCTTCCCAAATGACATGCGCCCGCGCATCCCAGGAGTTCTCGTGCGCCACTTGCATGCGTGCGGCAATGCGCTCGGCATCTGAGCGCTCGGCGATTGCGGCCTCGCACTGCTCTACGAACTCCTTCGCATTGGCAGCGATCCTTGCCTCGCCGAGCGACACGACCTCGGCAAGCGGAGTCGACACGACACCAACTCCTGCGGCGAGGTACTCGTAGACCTTGATGGGGTTGGTGTCCTCGGTCAGGCCATTGAGCTTGAACGGTATGGTCGCAACATCGAACGCCTCAAGATAGGCGGGGACATCGCGGTACGCCCGAGAGCCCAGGAGATGCACATGCGGCAGGCCTGACACCAGGTCAAGGGCACGCGCATCGCCCATGGTCTTTCCTTGGAATATCGGCCCGATGAGCAGGATCGACCAGTCGGGGCGCAGCAGTGCAACATCGCGCAGCATCTCGAAATCAACCCACTCGGCAAGCGCCCCCACATAGCCGATGACCGGTCGGCACAGGTGCGCGATGTCTCCGGGGACCGGTCGTCCGGCAGGGGCGAAATGATCGATGTCGGCACCATTGCGGACGAGGAGGACCGGTGCCTCCGTGCGCGTGCGCTGCACATCATAAAGCCCCTCCGCCGAGCAAAACACCACGTCGGCCGTACGCGCCAGATCCCTTTCATCCTGCGCGCCCCTTGCGCCCAAGACAGGATCTTCGAGGGCATCGGGGAAATCAGACCAGCGATCCATGCAGTCATAGACGCCCGGCCCACGCTCATTAGTCGGCCAACCGTCAAAGCGCATCGGGAAGCTTGCCCATAAGAGCGGCCTACACACACCAAGCCGCCGAGCCGCACGAAACGCACGACGCACCATTCTTTTTTCTTGGCGGGTTATAAGCCTGTTAAGCAGCCATGGTGTCAGCATAAAAGAGACACGTTGCGACGGCACTGCGATTATCGGCGTCACCGCATGGACACCGGGCATGACCTCATCCACCCGTCCGGTTACTGCACGCGCCAGCCTTTTGCGTGCGTCAGGGCGAAACGCCCGTCGCCAGTTTTTTACCACCGAGGTGAGCGAAAGCATCGGCTCCACGTAGATGATTTGCGCATGCGCCATCAATTTGAGCATCAGTTGCCCGGGACGCTTCATGTCGCCCCAAGCATCGGTCGAGAAACAGACGATGGCATCGACCGGGATGGCGGCGACCGGCTCACCCATTATGATGTCCTCAGGTTCTTTATGGCGGATCTTATCATCGCCCAGTCATCTGCTGGAACCGCCCTCAATACAAGCACGGCTGCAAAATACGTGGCAATCCCTGCTACGACGAGTGCGAGCAGCACAAAAAATCCGGGAACTCCGGGAATGAGTGTTTTTGCAAGCCCTTTTG
This sequence comes from Coriobacteriia bacterium, assembly GCA_009779675.1. Classification (GTDB taxonomy): domain Bacteria; phylum Actinomycetota; class Coriobacteriia; order Anaerosomatales; family PHET01; genus WRDS01. Next base: position 10,714 of record WRDS01000039.1, on the reverse strand, counting down.
ACAGCAGCAGCACGCCAGCCATAGCCGCAGCGGAAAGAGCGATGCGCACCGTTGCCCCGAACCTGAGCCGCCGCCTCAGCTCAGGAGGCAGGAACGAGAAGTTCATCACGATCACAAGCAGTTCCGTCAGCACGGTTGCCATGGCCGCTCCAAGAGCACCGAATACCGAGATAAGGACCAGGTTTGATGCCACGTTCAGGGCAGCCGCCACGCCTGCGGTAACGGCAAGCCGCTTTTGCCGGTCGGTTGCGATCAGCAGCTGGACAAAGACCCCGTTCGCGTACATGAGCGCAATGGCAACTGCAAGCACCTGCATGATCATGATCGAATCGGCATACTCTTTTGCACCGTACAGGGTCCCGATGAGCTCCCTGGAAAGCACGCACGTGCCCGCAGCTAAAGGAAGCCCGATCAGCATGAGGATGTCAAAGCTCTTTTGCGCTGCAACCTCCAGACCGCCGCCCTTGCTCGGCGAGAGACGGGAGAACAGCGGGAAGAACGAGAACAGGAACGCCTCGGGCAGGATGTACGTTGTCTGGAACAGGCGGTATGCAGCACCGTAGATGCCGACAGCCTTCTCGGATGCAAGCAGTGAAAGGAATACCACGTCAAGCCGAAAGTAGATCGCGCCAAAAAAGAGCACCGAGAAAAACGGCAACGCCCGGATGAACAGTTCTTTGACATCAACGGATTTTGACCCCAAGCGCAAGGAGTTGCCTTCGGAAAGACGGCTGAACCACCAGAAGTCCAGCACAGTAGCGGCCACCAGGCTCACCAGGGTGACCACCGCGATCGCGATCACGCCCTTCCCCATGACCAGGACGGCAACGCCAAAAACGACATAGATGATCTTTTCGAGCATAGTGCTCACGGCAATCCAGCGCATACGGTCGTTCGCCTGCAGGATTGCAATGAGCAGCGTTGCGATCGCGGTAAAAAGCACCGAGATAGCCAAGATCAGCGTTGCGATCTGGGTCTCAGCGGGATAGCCGATCACCCGGACCACGATCCCGAGGATGATAGAGGCCACCACCCACAAGACGACCTTGATGATTCCGGCACCCAGAAGGTAGCGCCCTGCCTCTTCTTTGCGCCTGGCAACCTCGCGCGCAACAAGCGAGTCCAGTCCGAACTCGACAAGGATCGACATGACTCCCGTAAGCGAGAGCGCCGTATAAAAACGCCCGAAGCCATCTGCGCCCAAATAGCGGGGCATGATGACCGTCATGATGAAGGCCAGCACCCACGTCGAGACCCTCGCCCCCACCAAGGAGACACTGCGGGACAGTGCCCCTTGTGTCTGCTCCTGGATCAGGTCCTCGTCACGGTCATACTGCTCTGTCATCGGCAGCCCCCTCCCCGTCAAGCGTGTGCATCCGCGCCATAAGCCCAACAAGCACACCCAAGAAAATCATGTTGCGGGAAAAGGACAGCTGCAAGTCAACGTAGGACACCGCACACTGCATAGCCATTGCACAGGCAGCAATCAACGACACTACGCGGTAATACGGGTTTTTCAAGCTGTGAAAGCCAAACACCCCCGCTGCGACGATACTTCCCACCATCGCCCAGAACACACCGAAACCGAACGTGCCCATCTTCGCCCATATCCACACGATATTATTGTGCGGAATGACATCTGCCAGGCTGAAATTAATATTGACCAGAGAGCCTGCTGCCTGGAACGGGCGTCCGAAACCCAGACCGGTGATCGGGTTGTTCTCTATCGAGTGGACGAGGTTGACCATCTCGGCCTTTCGATAATAACTGGAGTCCTGATCCTCTTCATCGTCGGGAGCAATGATCGACTTGACCACACCGGCGGGAGCCCCAAGCGGCCCGGTGGCGTTCCAGCCCACGGGAATCAGCACTAAAAAGATGAGCAGCATCGGTATTGCCGCCTTGACGATCACCGCCCGTTTTTCTTTCTCCCGCATCGCATTCACTGCCAGGATCACAAGGCCGAGCGCTAAGGCGACATAGGCAGCGCGTCGGTTAGTCACCGCAAAGGTCAGCAGAAGCACGGGACTTGCTATCCCTACCATGATCCGCTGGAACCGTCCGACCTCATAGAGTTTGAGCGCGATGAAAAGCACGAGTATCCATGCGATAAAAACGGCGTCCTCATGCCCCGTGACCGACCTCTCGCCTGTCGTATCACCCCCCAGGACAACAAAGAAGTTGTAGGCTCCCTGGATGGCCTTGACAATCACTGCAAGAGTCGCCGTGCCGAGCAATACGCTTACGTCGCGTTTTGTGAAGACCATCTGCGGGGTGAGGAATACGATCAGACAAAAATAGGCAAGCGCACGCATCTCCCAGAACGCGATATTTAAGGCACCCCCCTCAAGCAGCCCATAGCCGAGCCAGAGCACCATGCATGCCCCAAACACCAGGACCGGCATCGCCACAATGTTTTGCTCCGCCTCCTTTTGACGGAGAAGCAGCCTCAAAAAAACCGCCGCCGTAATGACAACAAGCACCACTTCAATGGGACACGCCACAACACCCTCAAGCTCCGTGAAATTAGCGATGTTCTCAAAGAGGGGGATCTCCCGTGTGATCGGCACATACGATCCGAAATCGAACTGCTCGACAAGGATCGCCGAGCCAAGCACGGCCGCAAGCGCCCAAGCAGGAGCCCGCCACGTTAGGATTGCAAGCCCGATAAGGCCGCTTATCACAACCGCCCACCACCCGGGAGGGCTGGCAAGCAGCATCGCACACATAGCCACCGAAGCCAGTGCGCCAAGCGCAAAAATCAGCCGTTCCCGCTTGAGCGCCTGCTTATGGTAGTGCTCGGTGGAGTTGACTGTCTCAGATTCCATGCCGAGGCCGCTTTTCTAATGATGGAGACGAAAATAGGTGACCAAAAAGACCATTGAAGCGGCGATAGAGCAGATGAACACGGTCACATAGACGTTCAGCCCGACTTTTTTCACCGTCATCCCAAGCAGAATGCCCAGTGCCAACACGAAAAGGACTAGTTCCATACTTATATCCCGTTAAGAATAGCGCCGAGCAGACAGGCACCGTCTAATGCCTCCTGCGCTTTTTGGATGTCCTCTCGCGGCGTGTGGTTGGCACGGACGACCAGCGCCACCCCATCGGCAAGACGGCACAAAGACGTTGCCTCAACAGCTGCAAGCACGGGAGGGCAGTCTAAGATGACATACCTGAACTGCGCCCGCAGGAGGTCTATCTGGGCCTTGGCCGCATCAGATGTCAGCAGCTTGGCAGGGTTCGATGCGAGCGCACCGGCAGGGATCACCCAAAGATTGGGCAGCCTGGTCTTGTACGCGCAGGTCGCAGAGGCTTCGGCGCTACTATTCTTCTGACAAGGCTCCCGACTAGCTGCTGCCGTCACAAGCTCGTGGAACCCTGGCGCGAGGGGTGTTCCCATAAAGCGGTGGAGGGCCGGATGCCGTAGGTTTGTGTCAACGATAACCACGCGCTCAGTCGTGTTTGCCGCAAGGGCCAATGCAGCACCCGTGACAACCGTAGTGACACCCTCACCAGGCACCGCGCTCGTCATCGCGAACACATACGGGTCGGCCTCCCCTGCATGCAACAACCGAGCGGCCAGGTTCTCATACTGGGTCGCCGATGCACCGTGGGAGCTATGGCCGAGAAAACCCGGCGATCCCGATGTAGGCAGATTAAAGCCCTTAAAGCCCAAACCCTAGCTCATCCTCCTGCACTGCGACCCTTGGCGGATCACAGAGTCCTTTTATCTGCAGCGTCCCTGACCTCGGTGAGCACCGCAAGGTCAAGAAGCTGGCCGACATCACTGGCAGTATGCAATGAGCGGTCGGTGAACTCGGCAATGACCACCACGCATATGCCTAAAACAAGGGCAGCTACAAATGAGAGGAACCAGTAGAGCACCATCTTTGTCTTAGAGAATGACAGCGGCTCAACAGGCTCGTCAACTATGCGCAACCCGCTCATGTATTTTTTGGTTTGGGCAGCATTGATCGCTCGGTTCTTTGCAAGGTCCTCAAGCGCGCCCGCATACAGCTCCTGCGCAGACTGCTCTTCCATGGTCAGTCGCTGGAACTCCCCCTGGACAAAAGGGGATACCGTGATCGGCTGTGTGCTGAACGTTTTCTCGGCAAGGACCAGCTGCTGCGTCTCCGGATGATCCTCTTTGAACTTTTGTAGCTCGATTCTGATCCTATTCAGCTCTGTGCGGTAGCCCTCCGTGCTCTCGGCGAAAAACGTCGTCGACTCCTCGTTTTGGGTCTGCACCGCCTCGCGCACCCACTCTATAAAGACATCAGAAGCGACTTGGGCAAAGAGAACCGCCTCTTCGCCGTCCTTCCCATGAAAGGCGACTTCAAGCGCGTTTGGCCCCACCGCGTACAGCCCAAGGTTCCTTTGGATGTACTTAATCGCCTTCTCACGCTTTTTGGGAGTGCTCAGATCCGCTTTGAGAGGAGTCTTCTCGATGACTTTTATCACAAAGGTACGACTTTTAAGCAGCTGTTCGAACCTGCGGCTTTCCCCTTCGATCGTGGACGGGATGACATCGGCAGGCGACTTGCCTTCAAGCACCGCACTGATGCTTAGGTCGTCGTCAAGCCACAAAAGGGCGTTCGCCTTATACTCCCGCATAAAGATAAAGCTGAAGACGCTTGGGAGGACGAAGGCGATACAAAAGGGAATGATAAACAGCCACTTGCGCCGTTTAAGGACCTCTAGAACCTGCTTCATCCGTACACTCCCTTTGGTGTTGCCTTTTGTGTTTTAACCATTTACCGCCGATCTACTGGCGTGCCGTATGGGCGGTCCATAAGCCCCGAGGAGCACGTGAGGGCGCTCACCTTGCTAACGACCCTTGCGGGGTTACCTGCAACGACGGTACTAGGCAAAACGTCTTTGGTAACGACCGATCCGGCCCCCACGAGGGCTCCGGCACCTATCCTGATGCCTGGAAGCACCGTCACGTTCGACCCGATCTTGACACCGTTCTCAACGACCGCCCCTCCGACGCACTCGGCGTAACACGGGCAGGGTGGATGCAGATCATCGGCAAACACGACGTTAGGCGCAATAAAGACATCGTCTCCGACGCTCACCATCTCAAGGAAACAGCCGGTGTGGATGCGGACCCGGTTGCCTATGCGGTTGCCGGCCTCGAGCACCGCGTTGGTGCCAACGGACACATCATCGCCGATGACATTGTCCTCGCGCACTGACACGCCCTGGCCTGTCTGGAAGCGATCACCGATGACCGTCCCTGCATACAGGGTCGCAAACGGCCTGATCACCGAGTCGGCACCGATCCGGAGCTCGAGCTCACCGGACGCGGCACCACGCGGCGGCTTGCCGAGGACACACGGCTCCTCGATCAGGGTTCCGACCCCAACATAAACGCCTGGGCCCCTCGGCAGATATCCCAGTTCCTGATCGTTTGCCATGGGTCTCCTAAACCGTCGCCTTCATCGATGTCTCTGCCCGCTCAATCGCACGCACAACACGCAGGCCGCTCAGCCCGTCGGTCTTCGGGGTCTTGCCCTCGCGAACGCACTCTAAGAAATGCTCGGCCTCGACGCGCAAAGGCTCTCGGCCGCTTATGTGCGGCGACACGATATCGCCAGTCCGGTATGAGAGCTGGAACTCGCCAAACGACTCCGGCTCAAACACGTTGACACCGTGGTCAAAGACCTTCACCTTCTCCACGCTTTCGGTGTCGTCGTAAACGAGCATCTTCTTGCTGCCTACGACAAGCGTGCGGCGCAACTTGACCGGGGAAAGCCAGGAAAGCTGCATCTCTGCGATCGTCCCGCTGGGGAACCTGAGCGTGACAAACGCGACGTCAGGGATCTCGCTCCTGATGCATCCACGTCCCATAGCGGTGACATCCTCAGGCTCTTCCCCAAGCCAGTCGAAGAGGATCGAGAAGTCGTGCGGGGCAAGATCGCAGATGACGCTGACATCCTTCTGGTGCAGACCGAGGTTGATGCGGCTCGAAGAGATATAGTAGATGTCGCCAAGCTCTCCTGACCTTATAAGATCGCGGATAGCCACCACCGGAGCACTGTACTCAAACGTGTGGCCGACCATCAGCGTCACGCCGTGTTTCTCGGCTGCCATGACAAGCGCCTCGGCCTCAACGGTCGTCGCCGTCATGGGTTTTTCCACGAAAACATGCTTCCCGGCATTGATCGCTGCGACCGCAAGGTCATGATGCGTGGAGATCGGTGTTGCCACGAGCACTGCGTCGACCTCGGGATCACGTAAGATGTCGCTGTAATCCTCCGTCACAGCCACTGACGGATAGCTGCTCTTCGCCTTGGCCTGCTTGCTTGCATCGCAGTCACAGACCCATTTGACCGTGGCCTCGGGTATCTCCATGTAATTGCGAAGCAGGTTGGGGCCCCAGTACCCATACCCGACCAGTGCCACTACCAGGCTATTCTTATCCTGGCGCATCACCATGCCCCCTTCCCCCCAAATACTGCCGGTATCGTACGTGCAAGGATGCTCACATCCAGCCCAAGGGACCAGTTGTCAATATACTTGACATCCAACTCGACCATCTCGTCAAAGGTAGTGTCGGCACGCCCACTCACCTGCCAAAGCCCTGTCATCCCCGGTGTCTCCTCAAGCCGCCTAAACGCATGCTCGGGGTATACCTCGACCTCGTATGGGAGAGGAGGCCTGGGACCGACAAGGGACATCTCCCCCGTTAAAACGTTGATCAGCTGCGGCAGCTCATCAATACTCGTGTGCCGTAAAAAATGCCCCAATCGCGTTATCCGGGGATCAGCGCCAAGTTTAAACGAACCGGTCTCGCCTTTTAACTCCTCAGAGCCATCCGTGATGAGCCTTCTCACGTATTCTTGGTGGATTTTTGAGTTGTTGCCGTTTTTCATCGTCCGAAACTTATAGAATGTAAAGGGCTGACCGTCTTTTCCTATGCGCTCCTGCTTAAAAAATGCCGGCCCAGAGGATTCAAGCCTGATCGCAGCGCCTACCAGCACAAAAAGTGGCGAGAGGACAACCAGGCCAAAAACCGCCCCGAGGAGGTCGATGACCCGCTTACCAAACCGCTCCACCGAATAGCCGAGCATTCCCTTATGGAACCGCTGCTCGGCAGAAGCGCCATGGGAACCCAGCCATACCGGTTGACCCGCTGTTGCAGTAACAGCACTGGGTTGCCCTCTGTCCTGACTAGCCACTAAGGGTCTCCTTCACTGCCTCCGAGACACGCGTGATCTCGTCGTAGTCGATGTAGGGATACATGGGCAGGGAGAGGATCTGAGCCGCTGCTTCCTCGGCAATGGGGAAATCGCCCTTCGTGTAGCCGAGGCCCTCAAAGGCGGGCTCAAGATGCAGCGGCACCTGGTAGTGGATCCCCGTCTGGATCCCCATTTCCCCCAGGGCCTGCCTGACGCGGTCCCGATCCTTTACCCGGATCACATACAGGTGGTAGACGTGCGTGACCCCCTCGCGCCGCACCGGCAAGACCGCGTCCGTCTCGCCGAGCAGGTCGCCATAGATCTCGGCGGCCCTCATGCGCAGCATGTTCCACTCGTCCAGATACGGGAGCTTTTGTTGCAGGAACGCCGCTTGAAGCGCATGCAGCCTTGAGCAGTAGCCTGACTCGACATGCAGGCGGTCTTTTGCCTCTCCATGGTTGCGCAGCAGCCTGATGCGCTCGGCGATCTCATCGTCGTCAGTCGTCACGATCCCACCATCGCCGAGAGCGCCGAGGTTCTTGCTTGGATAGAAGCTGAAGCACCCGATGTCCCCGATGCCGCCCGTGCGGAACAGGCCGTAGCGGGCGCCATGCGACTGGCAGGCATCCTCGATGACCCGAAGGCCGCGGGAGTGGGCAAAGTCGAGCAGCGGCCCCATCTCCACCGGCTGGCCGTACAGATGGACCGGAATGATCGCCCTTGTCCTAGAGGTCGCCGCACGCTCGACCGATGAGACGTCCATCAGGAGGGTGTCGGGCTCCACATCGACAAAGACCGGGGTGGCACCTGCCATGAGGATCGCTTCGGCAGTAGCCGCAAACGTGTTCACGGCGGTGATGACCTCGTCGCCTGCCCCGATCCCGCATGCCCGAATGGCCAGATGCAGGGCATCGGTCCCCGACCCAACGCCGATGCCATGACCCACAGCGATGTAGGCGGCAAACGTCTTCTCAAACTCCTCAAGCGGTGCGCCCATGGTGAACGCCGCGTTTTCCAAAGTCCTTAAAAAAGCGGCATCCAAAGAACCGCCCATCGCATGATGGAGCCTTCGTAGGTTCACGAACGGGACTTGGCGGGCTTGATCGGATACAGATTGCTCTTTCATGTGTGCCCCCATAGCAGTATATGCATCGTGCATGCGTGTTCTTCTCCTGCGGATTTGCTGCGCTGTTTCAAAGACCACTCCGGCTTAAGCTGGCCCGGCTGAGCTGGCCCGGCTCAATTCTGCTGCCGCCTGAGTGTTGTCCGTGGTGAATCTACCATTGAAACCGCCCCGGATTGCGGCATTCATCCGCTAACCGTCTGAGGGGATGAACCGCTATCAGCCCCTGGTAGGAGAGGCATCGGAAAAGACTGGCCAAACGGCCTATGGGGTGCTAGAGAAGCTCCCGCGCAACCGGCGGGACCGAGGCGAATCCGATCGCTTTCTCGAGCGCGCGCGCCGTCCGCAAAACAGTCGACTCGGCAAAATGGTCCCCGATGATCTGCAACCCGACCGGAAGGGCACTTGTCGCGCCAAGCCCTATAGGCAACGAGAGCGCCGGCTTGCCGGCAAGGCTTACGGGGATCGTGTAGATGTCAGCCAGATACATCGAGAGCGGGTCGGCTGTCTTCTCCCCTATTTTGAATGCGGTTGTCGGTGCTGTCGGCATGAGCAGGACATCAAACTCGCAGAAGGCGCGTGCGAAATCCTCGGCGATAAGGGCCCTGGCCTTCTGGGCCTGCCCGTAGTAAGCGTCGTAATACCCCGCGGAAAGTGCATACGTCCCCAACATGATGCGGCGGATGGTCTCAGGGCCGAACCCCTCGGCCCGTGAGCGCATGTGGAGATCGAGCACATCGCTCGCATCGCTCGCCCGATGCCCGTAACGGATGCCATCGAAGCGCGCCAGGTTCGAGCTCGCCTCGGCAGGGGCAATGATGTAGTACGCCGAGAGCCCATGGTACGCCGATGGCAGCTTCGCCTCGCCGACTGAGGCCCCCAGCCCGCCCAGCCGAGCGGCCGCATCGACGACGGCATCGTGGACCTCTGCCGAGCAGCCCTCCATCTCGAGCGCGTCGGTCACAAGCCCGACACGCAGGCCCTCGATATCCCCCGTGCAGTCAGCCGGGTAGTCCTCAACCGGTCGGGGGACACTCGTCGCATCCATCTGGTCGTGTCCGGCAATGACGCCGAGCGCGGACGCACAATCGGTCACGTTCCTCGCAAAAGGCCCGATCTGGTCGGTCGAGGAGGCAAAGGCGACCACGCCGTACCGCGAGACGCGCCCGTAGGTCGGCTTTAAGGCGACCACGCCGCAAAACGCCCCGGGCTGCCGGATGGATCCGCCGGTGTCGCTGCCCAAGGCGATCGTGACCATGCCCGCAGACACCGCAGCGGCCGATCCCCCGCTCGACCCCCCAGGCACCCGGTCGAGGTCCCAAGGGTTCCTCGTCGGAGCAAGCGCCGAGTTCTCTGTCGAGGAGCCAAACGCGAACTCATCCATATTGAGCTTGCCGATGGGAACCGCCCCAGCGTCAAGCATCCGTTGCACGGCGGTACAGGTATACACGCTCTGATACTCCTCGAGGATCCGCGAGGAGCAGGTCGTCTTTGTGCCTACCAGGTTCATGTTGTCCTTGATGCCGACCGGTACGCCTGCAAGCCGAGGCAGGCCGTCTAAGCCAGCACCAGCGGCCACCATGTCGTCGATCTTCTCGGCGGCATCAAGTGCAAGCCCTGGCACCACCTGGTTGAATGCGTGCAGCCGGGTATCAAGCGCATCGACGCGCCCGAGCGCGGCCTCGGCTATCTCCCGGGCGGAGAACTCCTTGCGAGCGATCCCGCGACGGATGTCCGTCACGTTGAGGTTTTGGAGGTCGGCCATCATGCACCTTCCTCGCCCACGCCAGCGATGCGGGGGATCTTGAACGCCCCCGCCTCCGCGTCAGGGGCATTGAGCAGGGCCTCCTCCCTCGAAAGCCCCGGCGACACCGCGTCCTCGCGCACCGCGTTGACCATGGGCACCGCATGCGTCATCGGCTCGACCCCGCTCAAGTCGAGCTGCTGGATGGCACCGATATGGCCGAGGATCGAGTTAAGCTCGGTGCGAAGCGCCTCGACCTGTTCGTCTGTGAGCTCAAGCCGCGCAAGCATTGCCACATGCCGAACCTCTGCTTCCGACAGCGCCATGGGCAGACATCCTTTCAGATCCTGCTAACGTATCTGCATCCTATGGTCACCATACCACCGCAAGCATCGCCCGGTAAGGCGCTGGGGCGAGGTTACAGCCTATTTGGGGAGCGACTGCTATCGTGATCAGTTCTTAGAGTGTGTCGTCACAAGTTAGTGATATAATGATGAAGGCTGAGAGGAGGCCTCCATCATGGTGACGAGTGCGTATTGATTATTCCGGTTGATTTGAGCCACCCGTTCTGACTCAATTCGAGCCAGTGGTTCCGGGATAAAGTGCGCCACCCGTTCTGGCTGAGAATGAGCCACGGGGCCCAATGGCTTTTCTTCGGTT
>WRDS01000038.1 GCA_009779675.1 Coriobacteriia bacterium | reverse complement strand
GGTCCTCGTAGACCGTGATCTCCACCGGGATGATCGTGCCTGCCTTGTCCTGCGTAGCCGCATTGAACGCCTGGCAGAACTGCATGATGTTTACCTGATGCTGACCCAGGGCAGGACCGACAGGCGGTGCCGGATTAGCCGCCCCGCCCGGAATCTGCAACTTGATGAAGCCTGCAACTTTCTTGGCCATTTCGTATTCCCATTCTTATGTTAGTCTTACCTGTCCTTAAACCTTGGCAACCTGATCAAAACTCAGCTCCACAGGAGCCTCGCGCCCGAAGATAGTAACCATCACTTTGAGAGTGGACTTATCCAGGTTCACCTCGGCGATTGTCCCGTCAAACTCGGCAAACGGGCCATGGGTGACCTTGACGTTCATCCCCTCTGCGAATTCGATCGTTGTCTTTGCACGCGGCCCGGCCTCGGTGCGCTTCATGATGGACCGGTACTCATCACGCGAGAGGGGGACCGGCTTGCCCTGGCTGCCTACAAAGCCGGTGACCCCGGGAGTATTGCGCACAACGTACCAGGACTCGTCGTCAAGCTCCATCTGCACAAGGATGTAACCAGGGAAGACTTTTTTTTCTGTGGTGATCCGACGACCACCCTCTTTTATGTCGGTTACCATCTCCGTAGGGATGGCGACATCGAATATCTTCCCCTGCATGCCCATAGACTCAATGCGGTGGAGAAGGTTCGTGCGAACCTTGTTCTCATACCCGGAATAGGTATGGATGACATACCAGCGTTTGGCCATCGGCTAGGATCCGATCCTGTTCCAGAGCAGCTCGAAAAGCTTGACTACAGCCGTGTCCACCAACAAGGCGAACAGCGAGAAGAACAGAAGCGCCACGATGACCACGATGCTGGAGTTCAAGACGTCCTTGCGAGTCGGCCAGACCACCCGGCGCATCTCAGAGCGCACATCGCGGAAGTATTGGGCGAGGCGGGCAAACACGTTAGGTTTAGCCTGCTTGCCTTTGTTCCCCTTGTTTGAGGGCTTTGTCTTGGCACCGTCCTTTGTATTGGTGCCATCTGTCTTTGTGGTCTTTGCCATGTTCAGGCCATCCATCCCTGCGGCACTTTAGCCGACGCTTTGCCGGCACTTCGACCGACATGTTGTCGGCACTTTACCAGTCACTATGGGCGGTAAAACGCTGCGGCTCTTTGAGATCGCCATCAAAGCCTGCACGTGAGCTGCAGTTATCAATTACTGGCAGGCCAGGAGGGACTCGAACCCCCAGCATCCGGTTTTGGAGACCGGCGCTCTACCAATTGGAGCTACTGGCCTGCATACGTGTCCAACGCATCGGCACTACGGGCTTAACAGACCCCGGGTACTAGGTATCCCGAGTACTACCGGGTCTCCTTGTGTACCGTATGCGTCCTACACCACTTGCAGTATTTCTTGTACTCGATACGCTCTGGATTATTCTGTTTGTTCTTCTTTGTACTGTAATTACGGCGCTTGCACTCAGTGCAGGCCAGTGTCACCAACGTTCGCATTCGTCCTCCCAAAAGGCCGCGCCGAGCCAAGGGCATCTGGCACAAACGCGGTAGGGTACTCTAACACAAGTCGACCCTATTTGATGATATCGATGACACGGCCCGAACCGACGGTGCGTCCACCTTCGCGGATGGCGAAGCGCAGACCCTCCTCCATGGCGATCGGGCTGATGAGCTCGCCGCGCACGACAACGTTGTCGCCAGGCATGACCATCTCAGTGCCCTCGGGCAGATGCGCAACGCCGGTCACATCCGTTGTACGGAAGTAGAACTGCGGGCGGTACCCATCGAAGAACGGCGTGTGGCGGCCGCCCTCTTCCTTGGTCAGGATGTAGACCTGGCCCTGGAACTCGGAGTGCGGGGTGACGGAGCCCGGCTTGCAGATTACCTGGCCGCGCTCGATCTCTGTACGACCGATGCCACGAAGCAGAACGCCGATATTATCCCCGGCCTGTGCCTCATCAAGCAGCTTCCTGAACATCTCGACACCGGTGACAACGGTCTTCTTGGTCTCATCGTGAATGCCGATGATCTCTACATCGTCGCCAACGCGGACCTTGCCGCGCTCCACACGGCCCGTAGCCACGGTACCGCGACCGGTAATAGTGAAGACATCCTCGATAGCCATCAAAAACGGCTTGTCGATCTCACGCTCGGGCTCGGGGATGTAGCTGTCTACGGCCGCGAGCAACTCATCGATCTTGCCGATCCATGCCTCGTCGCCCTCAAGGGCCCTCAAAGCCGAGCCGACGATAAGCGGCGTGTCGTCACCGGGGAACTCGTACTCGCTGAGCAACTCACGGACTTCCATCTCGACGAGCTCGATAAGCTCGGGATCATCGACCATGTCCGCCTTGTTAAGGAAGACAACGATGTAGGGGACACCGACCTGACGGGCGAGCAGGATGTGCTCGCGGGTCTGGGCCATAGGGCCGTCGTTGGCACCGATGACAAGTATCGCCCCGTCCATCTGGGCAGCGCCCGTGATCATGTTCTTTACATAGTCGGCGTGTCCTGGGCAGTCGACGTGCGCATAGTGGCGGGTCTCGGTCTCATACTCGACGTGCGCAATAGCGATCGTGATGCCGCGCTCGCGCTCTTCTGGTGCCTTGTCGATCTGGTCGAACGGCGTGAAATCTGCCATGCCGCTCTCGGCCTGACGCTTCGTGATCGCCGCGGTGAGCGTTGTCTTACCGTGGTCAACGTGGCCGATAGTGCCGATGTTGACGTGCGGTTTAGTGCGCTCAAACTTCTGCTTCGCCATGAGTCTCCTCCTTTAGGAACCTCTGTCGACGGAGTCGGCACAGCCGCCTTCCCGTCTGACCACAATGATTGTTATAAACCTGTTGTTAAAGACCTGCTGTCGAACCTGCTGTCGGATCTGTTGTCGAACTTGTTGTTAAACCTGCTGTCGGATCTGCTGTCATTGAGCCTGTTGCCGAGCTTATCATCATAAATCTGCTGCAGACTTGCTGTCATAAGCCTCAAAATACCGATAGTCTCCCTTTTACACGACCTCATCAAGCACAGCCACAACGGCCATGCGTAATGCCTGGTAGCGGTGGCTGGACTCGAACCAGCGACTCCACGGGTATGAACCGTGTGCTCTAACCAGCTGAGCTACACCGCCACGACGCCCTACCACAACACCCCGCCATAGCACCCCAGCTTAAAAGAGCCTTGCAGGGTGGAGCCCACAACCGGACTTGAACCGGTGACCTCTTCCTTACCAAGGAAGTGCTCTGCCGACTGAGCTATGTGGGCAGCTATCGCGCACAAACAAATGGTGGGGGCGCATGGATTCGAACCATGGTAGGCATAGCCAACGGGTTTACAGCCCGTCCCCTTTAGCCACTCGGGCACACCCCCATCACAAAACGAACCGATCTGCATTTGTCAAGTTGCATGCTAAAGCAGACGCCTCGACAGAGGCGAAGGGGATACTACTGTACCGCTTGAGGTGTGTCAACGACTGCCACGGTGCCGGGCGTATCTACTGCGCACACCCCTGGAGCGGAAGTGCAGCAGGGACCCCTCCTGTGCAGCATGCAAGTAGCACCCTCTTTTGCAAACACTCAGAGGAAAGACCCTTCTTGCAGACCTTGCTCTTGCGGCCTTGCCAACAGGGGCCCGCATCATGCAAGGCCCCTGTGACTGTGAATACCTATGGAGCTGGCGACAGGAGTTGAACCCGCAACCTACTGATTACAAATCAGTTGCTCTGCCATTGAGCTACGCCAGCAGCGGCGCCCAGTTTAGCCGAGAATCCCATAATGTTCCAAATGCAGCCGGTTTGCATGCCGGCTTGCAGCCGGTTTGCGCGCCCAAAACCGACCGAGGCGCTCGGCTCATGCGATCGGCCGATGCGGCGGCCACGCAGCCGGTTAATGCACCTGGCAGCGCCAGATCTGCGCCTCCATTTTACGCTTGACACGCTGCAGGGCATTGTCGACCGCTTTTGTGTGGCGGTCGAGCCGCTCGGCAATCTCTTGATAAGAGCGCCCGTCAGTATACAACCGAAGCACATCCGCCTCAAACTCCGAGAGCGTGCCAGCCATCCCCCTGCGGATGAAGTTGGCCTCCCAGGCGTTGATGACGATCTCGGCCGGATCGCACACTTCTTTTGCCGCAAGTATGTCCGCAAGCAGCCGTTCGCCGTCCTGCTCCACAGATGCCGAGCGAGAAAGGGAGACGTAACCGTTGAGCGGGGCATGCTTACGGCGGGTGGAGGATTTGACCGCGGTGATGATCTGCCTCGTCACACATAGCTCGGCAAAGGAATGGAAACTCGCCTGGCGGGAAGGGTCGTAGTCCCTGATCGCCTTATAGAGCCCGACCATTCCCTCTTGGATGATGTCGTCGCGCTCGGCACCGTTTAAGAAATACGGGCGCGCCTTGTACCTGATCAGGCTACCGTAGCGTTTGACCAGCTCGCAGCTTGCGTTCTCGTCGCCCTGCCGAGCAGCGCTCACCAGCGTGACATCCCCCGAGCGGCCACATCCGTTGGACAAGCGGCACGCGGAGATCCTTTGTTTGCTCACACGAATACCCCCGTGGGTTTGCACGGCTACCGCACTGGGACACGAAAAGACATGCACCAGAGGCGGAGGAGGCCAGTATAGCAACTCAGGCACGACTTTAGCGCAGTTTCAGCGCAACTCCATAACATCTTCTAAAAAGCGCTCCTGCACGAGGTCGGCAACGCCTGCTGCATCGTCAAGCCCGAAGCGCGGCACATCCGGGCCACAGTCGATCGCATCGTTATCAGTCACAAGTGCAAACATCTCACTTGGATCACAGATGATCTCGTCTGAACGCGCTGCACGCGAAACCTCGATGCGGAACGCGCCGCTGGTCTTGAAGCCCTCGGTGAGCAGGATGTCGCATCCGGCATCGGCTGCGCAAGCCGAGAGCTCTGCAAGCGTCAGCTCCCGCTCGACCTGGCGAATGAGCGAGAACTTCTCGGGGGAAGAGACCATCGCCGCCGCGGCCCCCGCACGCGCATGACGCCAGGAATCCTTGCCTGGGACATCGATGTCGTAGTCATGCACATGATGCTTGACGGTCGCTACGCGAAACCCACGTGAGGCCATCTCCCGGATGAGCTTCTCGAGAAAGGTCGTCTTCCCCGAGTCGCCCTTACCGATGACAGAGACGACAGGGACCGTGCGTGATGCCCCAGGCATCAAAAACAGCCAAGGTCGCAGCTGTGGACCTTGACGCCTGCTACGTCGGCTGCAACGCCCGCTACCCTGTTCGCCAGGCCATGCTCCTCGGCGATCTTCCGAAGCACCGGACAGGTGATCTTTCCGTTGACGGCCCGGGACTTGATGTCTGCGACCAACTCGTCGGTCACCTGGGAGACCCAACGCGGGTCGTTCTCTTTCGGCCCTTTGTCACTCACGATACGCCCTCCTCCATATCCAGTCGTACACACTCCACCAATGTGCCGGTTGTGAACATGCGCTCCCCTTCAGGCAGCACCACAAAGCAGTTGCCTTTGTGCGCCGCGGTAAGCAACGCCGAGGATTGGCTGCACGGTACCGATGCCTCATACCCGCTTTCCGTGCGCTCAACGACCCCGCGCAAATAGTAACGCCTGTCCGGTTTCTTCTTCACGTCATGCGCCAGACGCGCCCAGGTCCTGGGACGCTGCTCAGCCGCCGAGAAGCCCTGCATGGCCCGCAGCGCCGGACGCACGAACATCTCAAAGCCGACATACGTGCTCGTCGGGTTGCCTGGCAGCCCAAAAAAGGGAACGCCCCGGATCGACCCGAACGTCTGCGGGTTGCCGGGACGCATCATCACCTTGCAAAAGGTAAGCTCGCCGAGCTCCTCAAGCACCGGTCGCACGTAGTCGAAATCGCCGACCGAGACCCCGCCGCTTGTCACGATGAAGTCAGACTCCTTGGCAGCGCGCAGGAACGCCTCTCGAATCGCATCAGGATCGTCGATGACTATCGGGAAGCGCAGCGGGATGCCACCGACAGCGACAACCTGCGCCGCAAGCGAGTAGCTGTTTGAGTTGCGGATCTTGCCGGGGCCGGGTTTCTCGGCGATCTCCACGAGCTCGCTGCCGGTCGAGATGATGGCGACCCTCGGGCGCCTGTGGACAACGACCGCCGAGTGCCCTGTCGCCGCAAGCAGCCCGATTCCGGCGGGGCCAAGCACTTCGCCCGCACGCATAACGGTGTCGCCGGCCATGACCTCTTCGCCGCGATGCCGGATGTGTTCGCCGAGCTTGGGCTCGATCTCGAAAGCAACCACCGAGCCGATACCGCCGCTGGTGTCGCTGTTGGTGCCATCGGCAAGCACCTGCGTACACTCGACCATCACCACGGAGTCCGCACCTGCAGGCACGGGCGCACCCGTCATGATGCGGGCCGCCTGCCCGGGGCCGATCTCGATGCCAGCGACATCATCACCGGCAGCAACGTGGGCGACGACCTCAAGCGATCTCGGAGCCTCCATCGTCGCTCCAGCCAGGTCCGCCGCACGTACGGCAAAGCCATCCATCGCTGAGTTATCGAATGGAGCAACGTCAATATCGCTGGCCACGTCTTTTGCAAGCACCCTGTTAAACGACTCGAGGATTGCGACCTCCTCGGCAGGCAGGGCACTAAGCGGTTCTAAAACGAGGTTCCTGGCCTCTTCGACGGACATGGATCGTGCCACTGGCACTCCTTTTCTTCTGTGAGGACACACGCGCTCGGCGGACGGGTAGCCATGAGGCGGCATGCAGCTATTTTAACCTTCCTCGCCGAAGAGGTGCCAACGGACGGCTGTTGCCTTGAAAACAGCTAGCACATCAGCGCCCGTCGCCAAGTCGAGTTCTGTGACAGCGGCCCGTGAGACGGACGAGGCGAACCGCATCCCACCAGCATCGAGCAGAACGTAGACCGAGGCTCCATGGGGATCGACCTTGACGACACGTGCGCGCAGGCGGTTGCGGACGCTCGCGTGCGAGAACTCGAGGGTCGGCTCGAAGAGCAACACATCTTCCGGCCGGACCGCAACGAGCACGTCAGCTCCTTCCGAGGCGTCGCCCGTGGCAACAACGGTGGTGTCGTCGACCGCAATACTGATCAACCCTTCGGAACAAGCTGAGACTCTGCCTTTCACCGCCGGCTCTATGCCAAGGAAATCTGCCGTCCACTTATCGATCGCAAGTCCGGCGACGATCTCAGGGGAGCCGCTTGTCACAATGCGACCGGCTTTCATGATGGCGATCTTGTCGGCAACTGCAAGCGCCTCATCCTGATCATGCGTGACGTAAACAACGGTCACCTGGTCATCGGAGAGAATGGTCGCAAAGTCATGGGTGAGCTTGCGGCGCAGCAAACGGTCAAGCGAGGCCAGCGGCTCATCCAAAAGGAGTACGCGGGGCTCGAGTACGAGTGCGCGGGCCAGCGAGACGCGCTGTGCCTCGCCCCCCGATAGCGCCATGGCGCTGCGGCCCTCGTAGCCCGCAAGCCCCACCCGCTCAAGCGCCGCCGCAACACGAGGCATGCGCTCAGAGCGCTTCACGCCACGTGCAACCAGGCCATACTCGACGTTACGGTAGACCGGGCCTTTGAAGAGGTACGGGCGCTGGAAAACAGCGGCCATCTGTAGCCGGATGCCTCTATCCCTCTTGCGGGCAGGTTTCCCGTCAACGTAGACCACACCGCTGTCGGGGTCCTCAAGAAGCCCAAGCAGCTCTAAAAGCGTCGTCTTGCCTGAGCCCGATGGCCCAAGCACCGCTAAAGTCTCGCCAGCGCCTACCTCGACACTCTCGACAAAAAGCTCGAACTCGCCTTTGCCTTTTTTGCAGCGGAGGCCTTCTCCGCAAAGCGACAGCCCGTGGCTCGTCACTGCCTCTCCCACCGATCCGCAGACGTCTGCATGGTCGTCAGGACAACGTTGACAAAGACCACAAGCGATATGAGGATCAGAGCAAGGGCAAGACCACTGCCATACTGGCCCTTCCGAGTGAACTCGGCGATGGCGGTCGTCATCACACGGGTGTCGCCCGCCAGGTTGCCGCCAACCATCTGCGATGCCCCGATCTCAGAGATAATCTGCCCAAAACCGCCGGCCACTGCAGCAATCAGCCCCATCCGAGCCTCTTTGATTGTCAGCAGCGCCACGCGCCAGCTCTGCGCGCCGAGCGAGCGCGCCTGCTGTCGGAGCTGCTTTGGTACCGCCGAGACCGCGCCAGCGGCGATAGCGGTAACGATCGGCGTTGCTATGATCAACTGGGAGATAATCATAGCGGTCTGGCTGTAGAGCAGGCCCATCTCCCCTAAAGGCCCACGCCTGGAAAGCGTCATGGCCACAAGCAGGCCGACAAAGACCGGCGGCAGGCCCAACCCGGAGTTAAAAATAATCAGGACGATCCTGCGCCCGACAAAATGCCTCAGCCCGACCAGCAAGCCAAGGGGAAGCCCAATGATCAGGCTGATCGCCGCCGCCAACCCTGACACGCGCAGGGAGGTGGCGACGATCGTCCATATATCGAGCGTGCCTGATACAAGCAGTGCCCAACCCTCATGGGCAGCACTGACGTAGATATCCATAGGGCAATTGTAGCGAAGTTTATGGTGCGTCGCTTGGTGCGTCGCTTACGATGATGCGCACATTGTGTCGCTTGGTGCGTTGCTTATGACGCGTTTGGCGTAAACAACGGCTCACCATACTTCTCGACCCCGAATTCGCCGATCAGTTTCTGGGCCTCAGGTGAAAGGACCCAATCGAAAAACGCCTGGGCACCCTGTTGGTTGTCTGCTTGAGCGACAACGATAACACCGTACTGGTTAAGCAGGCTCTTATCGCCCTCACGCAGGATCTCGATATCAAGCGCCTCTTTCATCGAAAGATAGGTCGCACGGTCCGTCATGGTGTAGACGTTCTTTTCTGAGGTGATTTTGAGCGTCTCGCCCATGCCCTGGCCGGTTGACTCGTACCATTTGTTGGCCTCAGGGGTCGGCGTGGCAATCTCAGCGGCCTTCCAAAGCGAAAGCTCTTTGGTGTGCGTGCCAGAGTCATCGCCACGGGAGACAAACGACGTCTTGCCGCTCGCACCTGCTTTTTCGATAGCCTTCATCGCAGCAGCAAAGTCCGCAGCGGCCTTAACGCCTGCAACGTCCTCTTTGGGGCCGACAATCACGAAGTCGTTGTACATGACATCGCGGCGCTCAATGCCAAAGCCATTCTCGATAAACGCTTCCTCCCGAGCCTTAGCGTGGACGAGCAACACATCGGCATCCTTGGTCTCGCCGAGCTTGAGGGCCTCGCCCGTGCCTACCGCGATAACCTTGACGGCGTACTCGGGGTGGGCTTTTTCAAAGGCGGGGATCAGCTCATCGAATAGGCCGGAGTCCTGGGTCGAGGTGGTTGAGGCCAAGATGACCTCGGTGACTTCTACGGGAACAGGCTTGTCACCGCCATCGTCGGCAGGCTCGACCTTGTTGCACCCCACGATAGTGAGCGCCAAGATGAGCGCGAGCGTCACCAGGCTGAAACGATGCCAAGACAATGCTCTTTTTGAGCCTGCTACCTTCGAGCCTATTCCTTCTGAAACATGCATGTATGCGGCTCCTTTCTCGCGGAGCAAGAGGTATGTGATTGCACTAAATTTATACTATTCGTTTATCCTTACCTGTCAACCACTAGATGGAATTCCGCAAAATTTATACTATTCCTACTATTCGTTTATACTCCCTGCCCACATGCGCGCCATGATGAATCCAGCGCGGGTCTACTGCGCACTACCATGCCGAGGATGAAGGCGCATTGCTCTTGCGGCAAATCGGACAAAAAAGCCGACATCGCAACAACGTCGGCTTTCTGCAAAACAAACCATGCGCCTCAGCGGCCTGGCTCAAAACAGCTTACGCACTTGAGCAGACGGCCACTTAGTTCTGCCACTTAATTCTCTCTATGCTCAATCTCGGCGATCAACTCGGCTCGGGAACCTTCCAGATACTCGCTCGAATAGAGATAGGTTTTGCCCTTCGGGCCCTCAAACCGCTCGATGTCCTCGTATTCGACAAGTACCTGCTCAACGTATTCATCAAGCTTGCTGCGATCGACTTCGAACAGCCCATACTTGAAGAACTCTATGTCCGTCGGCCTTGGATAGACCCTTGAGTCCTCCCTCACTGTCTCTGCAATGGTATAAACCGGATCCTTCGCCGCGACCCGCAGAAGAACTGTCGCATACTCTATAGTCATATGTCCCTCTGAGAATGCGAACGCCGCCCCGGTTCTTGCAGTAAGGCAGGTAATATCTTCAAAGTCAGGGTCTTTTGTGATCTCCTCAAGTCGCACGGAAACCTCGTCCATGGTCGCGTCCGGAGCAAGGCCGATCAGGTTCTCAACTGGTGTCAGCTTCGTCAGATACTGGGAGTCTCCGCGCACATGCTCGACGATCTTGAGCCTGAACTCTTCAGCCCTGACCATCACAGCAGCTGCTTCCTCGTTGAAGTATTCACTCGAATAAAGGTACACGGAACCCGAGAACGAAGCCAGCTGGCACACATCGCTATACCGCTCGTCTTTGCAAAGCACGCCTATCGCTTTATCAAGCTCCTCGCGGGAAAGATACGGGGCGCACACGCCAAGGACATCGACACCCGTTACTTTGTCCTCATCCCCTGAGTCCCGCCTGACCCGCTCTGCCACGACTCGCTGTAGTTCTTCAAACCTCACTTGCGACTCTGCGGCACCAAACGAGATGTACTTGCCCGAGTAGAAGTACTGTGCGCCGTTATATGCATTCTTTAGCTCGATATCTTTGTATTTTCTTGTGTCGTCCGCCAGCCCTATGAGGTTAATCGCCGCATCGTCTTTTGTAAGCCCTTCTGCATATGCGGTAAGCTCGTCTACCCTCATTGGCCGCTCAGTATCCTTCGAAAACTCTCGGATGCGTTTGGCTGACTGCGCCTGGAAGGATTCATCGATCACGGGCGGCTTAGGCGGCACCAGACCCGCTGAGACAGGATTGTCACTTTCGAGACCAGCCCCTGCGTCACCGTCAACACCGGTCACCGGATTATCATCCATACAGCATTCTCCTTGCACTCACTCGATTGACAACAATAACTGCAACAGAGAAAAGAGCGGCCGCCCAGTGTACCAAGCAGCCGCCCTTATCCTACCACAGCAAAAAATGCCGCAGATGCTTACACGTTGAAAAGACCCAGCTTCTTCAGCTCGTCAGCCTGGTCATCCAAGCCGAGACGCCTGAGCTCCGACTCTTTTGGCACGCCTTTATTGTCCCAACCCATCGCGCCGTAATACATATCCAGGCCTTTTTCGAGGTCATCCTGATCCATGCGCTGGCAGCCTGCGGGGAACCTGTCAGGGCTGTCTGCCCATCTTGCCCAGCTCGGATGATCCTTGCGCCAAGATGAGATCGGGTACCGGTCATGGCCTGCGCGCATGTCCTTCGTGCCCAGACGGCGTATCGTATCCACGCGCATCATGTTAAAGAGCCTCAGTCCAAGATCATGGAACTGCTGCTCATTATACGATTTACCGGTGATGAGCGAGTATTCTTTTGCATCCATCGTCGAATCTCCTATGTAGCCACGCTCCTTGCGAGGCGAGTAGAAGGAGGCATCACCGCGGTTGCATAGGGAAAGTGAGTTATGCATGATACCGTCAGCCGACAGACGCTTGGTCAAACGTATCTTGGCCTCGTTGATCTCAGTGAGTTCACCACTATGATCGATCGCGTCCTCAGAATTAACAAGACCGACCTTGGCAAAGATCGTCTTGTCAACCTCTCTGGCGATCTCGTTAAAGGAGGTCTGCTCATGCATGCAAGGGTCACGGTTGTACATGCCTTGGAGGAGGGTGCCAACCTGCTGACCCTCAAAGTGGTGCGGGGCAAACCAAGTCGTCTCGTTCCATGCGACGGCCTTGCCGTAATCACGCTGCATCAGCATCATGTCGAGCTTGCCGTCCATACCCCACGCTTTTGCCCATCCGTAGCTGCCAAGACCCATTACCCTGCCCAGCTCGCCCTCCCGGAAGACGATCCTGCGCAGGAGGTCATCGATGAACGCTCCGTCGCCATTGGCGCGTGCCTGCAGCATGCTCTGCATGCCGTTCCACTCGGCTGCAGGTAGCATCTCCTGCATGAAGGACTTCGAATTTGGATTTGAGGTGCTGCCGCCCCTATAATTTGGATTAGGCTCAACAGTTAATCCGTCGGCCCTCAAATCATCAAGGTAGTAGCAGAAATCGCCGGTGAGGATGTGGTAGTCGTCACCAAGGCCGTAGTCGTCGTTCAAGACGCTTCCAAGGAACATCGAAAGCGCTGGAGGCGTTCTGCCATAATAGTCGCGGGTGGTGCTGATGCCACCGCACTCGTTACATGGCATAGCACCAACGCCATACGTAGACTCCAGCTCAGGGACATGCAATGCCTGCCTGCACCCAACGGGACATGCAATACAGTTCTGAGCACGGACCAGCCACCGCATATTCCTCTGGCTCGAGTTCCAGCCAGAACGATTCCCTGGGCCGCGGTATGCGTAATTATTCAGATCCTTCGGGTTGCACTCGCCCGTTACGATAGGAGCGTCAGCCCCACCCCAAAATACGTTGGTACCGTTTGTCCAGGTGCCGCCCCAGTACTGTGTCCATGATTGCGGAAGCCGCGGCTTCATGGAGCCATACCCACAGCCAACAAGCGCCGTGTGGTTTGCGATCATCGAAAGAAGCTGTATACCACTGCAAGCAACCTTCACGCTGCCGGTTCCTTTGACCGCAATTGCCTTCAGCTTCTTCGCGCCCATAGGTGCGCCGTTCTGGCCTGAACCTGCCCTGTCAATGATCCATGTCGAGGTGCCGCACAGGTTCTCTCCAGCCTGGCCAATTGCACAAACACTTACGCAGTCCTGCCCAACTTCTTCCATGATAGCTTGGTTCGTATGATAGACACCATTGCCCCAGAGATGGCTTGCATCCCTGATCTCCACGTTCTCATTATCGATAAAGATCCATACAGGCTTGTCGGACTCTCCCTCAACGATCACCGAGTCCCAGCCAGCGAGCTTGAGCAGACTCGTCCAGGATCCTCCCCCGTGGCCAGTCCCGCCTAGCCCATAGCGGTCGGTCGCAAGCAGCGTAGTTATCGACATACGCCCCGAATGCGGTATACCTGTCCCATTGAACGGGCCAGCTCCAAAGACGATCACGTTCTTTGGGTCATATGCTGTCGTACCCACAGGAACCTCGTCCCACAGAACCTTGAAACCGAGGCCCTCGCCGCCAACGAACTCGTCGTATCCTTTTGCAATGGTATCGTCAACGCTGATCTTGCCTGTGGTTAGATTTATCCTAAGTGTTTTTCCTGTCCAGCCATACGTTGGCATTTATATCTCCTCCCAGAAACTGCTCGACAAATAGTGGCCGATCAGGCCTACAGGGTCACTTTATGGCAAGGAGCGCAGGTGCTTTCTGCCACTCCGCCAGCGGAGCCGACCCATGCCGGCACGGATTGCCTGGGAGACACTTCCGTCGAACGATCCCTCCAGGGCAGCTCAACGAGCGCCCCAGCCGGACAGATCTTCACGCACTGGGGTGAACCGTTGCAGAGGTCACACTTCTGGACCTTGTTCGTCTCCTTGTCCAAGGTGGTCATGCCCCACGGGCACGCCTTGACGCATGTCCCGCAACCTATGCACTTGGACTGGTTGATGACACGGGCCCCTGTCTTAGATGAGACCTCGATTGCGCCTTGCGGACACGCTGTTGCGCATGGTACCGGATGGGCACATTGCAGACATGTCTCACCAATAAGCCTGAAGTCGCCGAACAGACCCTGCCCGCCGCCGCGCATCACTCCACTGCTCGCGCCCGCAGGCCCAAAATTGTGGTTACGGGAAATCTTAACGCGAGACGTTGCCAGGCAGATCTTGCTGTCGTGATAGAGACTACAGGCGATCTCACATCGACGGCAACCCACGCAGCGATTGGAGCGATGTACGATCATCGTCTTTGCGTTCTCTACAAAAGCGGGCTCCGAGCTTGTAGCAGCCGTCACGCCGGCGGTGGCAAACAAGGCTAGGCTGGCCCCGCCCACCCCTGCGGTCTTCAAAAACTCCCTACGGGTCGTTCCTTTCAGAGTGGCAGCTTCGGATTCTACCGGCTCGCCTGCCGCCCCCATTTCTGGCTTGCGGATATCTTCCTTGGTCACGTCGTTTCCTCCTCTAGAAGCATACATCCCGTTCTGGAGCAGTTTGTCGCCGGAACCTCCTTTCAGATGGGCCTACTTAGCTCGCCCGATTGTTGACACAGCGAAACGGCGCGGCCAGACCAACCTACGCGGCTGATCCTACTACGCCACTTTCAGTTCTGCGATTTGCGTCCCGATGTTTCAAAAGTCCCCCGCATCAAGCTTTGCCCTTAAGCGACATACGTCGGCGCACTATGCGTCGACGCGTGCCCCCTTTGCATGATGGCGGGTGCCTGTGTTTTCACAAGCACCTAACGACCGAAGTGCCCTGACATCAATACCGGTGTTTTAGGCGAGATCGGCTCGGAGGCGGGTTTGATATATGATTTTTTATTGAATGGCTACTCAAAAAGCCAACTACCTTGCAGGCTACCATAACAAAAAACGAATGTGAAGCATTTTTATTGAAGCCATTACGGCGTGCTGCTCACACGATTCATGCTTTTTTGAGCGGTTTTTTGCGGTTTTCAGGCTCATTTTTTGCGCGTGCAAAAACATGCTGGATATGGGAGTGTCGCAGCCAATGCGTAACAGCCCGTGGTAAACTCATTTCATGCAATTCATCGGGATCTCTGCCCCCAATAAACCTCACGTCCCAAAAGGCGGCTGACACCAAAGGCTGATCTATGTCGGATATACTCCTTATCAATGCGCCAGTCCGGAATGCCTGCGTGGATCAACATGCGAGTTCGGCCCCACCGCTTGGGCTTGCCTATATCGCGGCGGTACTTCGGCAACATGGATACCGCCCCTCGATTGTGGATCTGAACATAAATGGCTTGGATCCTGTCAGGTTCAAACGCATCGTCGAGATAGCAGATCCTGGTGTCCTCGGCATCTCAACAGACACCGAGACGTACTTGAGCGGATTGGAATGCGCCCGTATAGCAAAAACAGCTAGACCTGGGTTGCCCGTAGTAATGGGCGGGCCACACTCGACCGTGATGCATCAGGAGGTCGCACGGGAGGAGCACGTTGACTACGTCGTCAGGGGCGAAGGGGAGCTGACGATGCTCGAGCTGGCTGACTTCCTACTCAAAGGCGCGGGTGACCCGACCGACATCAAAGGACTGACTTACAGGCGCTCCGGCACCGTCGTATCGACCCCAAAACGACCGTTTATCGAGGATCCAGACACGCTTCCATTCCCGGATCGGGGACTGCTCCAGCTCGAGCGCTACGACTTTCCGGGAAACATGCTGACATCGAGGGGCGGCTGCCCGTTTAACTGTGACTTCTGCGCCGTCAACAACATCTGGCAGGGACGGCGGCGATTCAGGCGTGCCGAGAAGGTCATCGAAGAGGCCCGAGCGGTCATCGACCGCTTCCACCCCAGCGGGATCGCGTTTGTGGACGACACCTTTACGCTGAGCCGCAAGCACACCCTTCGGCTTTGCGGGCTTCTCAAAGACCTGGCCCGCGGCGGAAAGGGCTTTCGTTGGACGTGCTCTACCAGGGCAGACCTCGTTGATCAGGAGCTTTTGGAAGAGATGGCCGCTGCTGGCTGTTGCGGAATCCAATACGGCGTGGAAGCCGGTTCTCAGGAGATCCTTGACCTGATAGGTAAAGGCATCACGCTTGACCAGGTCCGTCAAGCGGTAAGGATTTCCCGGGAAGTCGGCATGCAAAACATACAGTGCTCATTCATGTTCCCGCATCCTGGCGACACAGTAAAGACCATCCGCGCCCAAAAGGAGTTCATGAAGGAACTCTCCGATGCGGGGGCACGCGTCAGCATGTCGTATACATCCCCCTACCCGGGCACCCTGTACCTTGAACGTGCACATGAGTTGGGCATCAAGATACTTTCGAAGAACTGGGATGACTTCAACGCCAAGCACATCAACATCACCACCAGCGAGCTCTCGCTAGGCGAGCTTGAAGCATTGGCAGCAGAGATCGCCGACGAGTTGGGCCTCGTGCGAGACTGGCGCTAAAGGGGCGGCTGGGTGTTGTGGAGCGGCTGATGCTGTTTGCTGCTACCTGAGTTAACCAAATCAGGGACCGCATCCCTCGTGCCTTTCATGAGGAACAGGCTGTTTGCCTGCACATTTGACGGCCGCTGTCCGGTTGTCCGCTGGAAGCGGTTGGCTCAGGAAGCATTGTGCGCGGCTGGCGCTTAGGGGACGACTGACGTTAAGGGCGCGGAGCTAGCACCAGGAGCGGCCCCGGCCGCGACTGGCGTTAAGACGATGGGGCCGCGATCCTCATCGACCGCGACCCCATCTGCTTGATACATCAAATGTACGTTACAGTACGTTACATCACTGCAATATACACCGAGCGTTTTTCAACGCCCTTCAAAAGCCGTCTTACCTATTACTCACCATAAAGCAGTACTGAGATCTTGTCCCTGCAAGCGCTGGAAATCGCCGTGTAACCGCCAAATACCTGGACATCCGTGTACTCGTCGGCCTCGCTCGCAAGGAAGCCCTCCCAGTTTGGTGACAGGGCATTTGAGCTGGTAAGCAGAAGCACGCCGCCTCTTTTACCCGTTGCAGCCCCACCGGCAAGAGCATCCGGGAAGTTCAGACCGGTTGCAACACCGATAAAGCCCGTGTCAGCAAGCCCTTGCTCGATACCGTACCGCGCAACCCGCTCGGCCGTCTCAAAACGGTTGTTGCCAGCGACACGCCGAGTGGTAGCAAGGTTGCGGACCGAATTCTCGACAGCTGAAGAGACTACGTTAGTCCCACCGATGATCGTCACATCGGTGATGCCAAGACCGGTGATCGAACTGGCTGCCGGCGCGCTCAGATCGGTGCTCCTGGTCAAAAGAACCGGAATACCGTTGGCATACGCAAGCGGCGCAACCGAAAGTCCATCTGCAAAATCATCGCCGCGGGCAAGGAACGCCTTCTTGGAGAAGTCCTCCCCAATAATACCCTTGGCTTTGCTCGCAACAGCTGCAGCAGTCGCATAACGGTCGCTGCCAGAAATGCGCTCGACGCTCACGCCAGGAAGCGCTTTCAGCGCAGCCTCGACACCATCAGAAACTGCTGCGGTGCCTCCGATTATGATGACCTCTGAGGCGCTGAGGCGTCGGATCTCGGCAACCACACCGTCACTCAGGGAGCCCTGCGCCGTGAGCAGCAGCGGGGCATCGTAGGCACCCGCAAGCCCGGAGGCCGACAGGGCGTCGGCGTAGTTCAGGCCAGTCGCAAGCACCACGGCATCAGCGCGATCGAAGTTCGCCTTGCTGATCTCAATCGCAGTCTCGTAGCGGTTGGAGCCTGCAGCGCGCTCGGCTGCCCCGGTGTCGCGGGCAAACTCTGCGGCTATGGTGTGACCGCACCTTATGTCGTAGAACACGTACCATGACGACGGCGGGACCGGCTTGCCGTCGACCTCAAGCTTCGACACATAGTATCCGGCATCAGGGATGATGCTGACGGGAACCGCTACCCCCGGAAGGGTCGTCAGCGCCCGCACCGTCTGGTTCTTCATCCAGATCTGCCCATTCGCACCAGGATACGGTGTGATCGTGTACCATCCGTCAGGAGTCGGCTTGAACGTGACATCGATGGTATGGGGCTTATCCACATTGATGAACGTGTACCAAGGTCCATAGCCTGTCAGCGTCGGTACCGCAACTCCAGTTACCTGGGTGCGCGGGGGCACAAGTACTCCGTCAACGGTGATCGTGTCGACCTGATAGCCCGCATCAGGCTGCATCGTGTAGATGATGCTTTGCCCTTCGGCAACCTGCGTAATGCCATCGGGGCTGATGCTGCCGCCGGAACCGGCGGTCGCCGTTATCCCGTGCTCTGGCACTGTGCCATCCTCGAGCATCGCCTGGATACCCGAAAGGTCAAAAGCATGTGCGGTCGAGACAGCGCCAAAGAAGCAGGCCACAATTGCTATGAGCATGACTGCAATCAGAAGTCTTTTCTTATTCATGTCAGTCACACCACCTTAATCTCGACAGCGGGTGATTCCGCATCAAGGAAGACGACCTTGAACTGGTACGCCCCCTTCTCAATGTTCTTGTAGTTCTCTCTCTCACCCTTCATACGGGTGTGACCAAAGTCCTTCTTGGTAAAGGTATGGTTGTAGCGCCATGCGCCCTCGTTGCCCGCCTGGGTGGCGCGACAGGTCCCTACCCACTCCCAATAGGTCCTTTCCGGCCTCTGCATGTACACGAGGACGTTTTGACCAACCGGGTTGTAAGCCTGCAGCGTACCGGACAGCTCAACAGACTCGCCGAGCTTCACGCTATCGCCACTGCCAAGCTTCTTGTCACCAAAGCTTGCGGTGATCGGCGAGGTAGTGGAGCCGCTCCTTGTGCCACCAAGCCGGCCTTTCGACTCAAGCACGTCTGCAACGTATCCAAGCCCCTGCGCCTCAAGGCCCTTGCGGGTCGGACGCCCGGTCTTGGGATCCCATCCCTCAACGCCGTAGTAGATGGTCTTGAACTCGTCCATCTTCGCCTTGCTCAGCGGGAACTCCGTGATGGCATCAGTGTAGCCACCCTTTCCGCCGTAAAGCTTCGGATCCCAGACGGTCTCGACCTGCGGGTTGGTGGGGCTGCCACCGCTTGCCGCGGTCTGCAGATACGGCTGGCCGGGGTGATAGACATAGCTGTCGTAAGGCGGATACGGCGGGAAGTACTCCTCGTTGCGATGCCTTCCGTGGAGGGCGAGGATCGCACGCTCGAAGTCCCACACCTTCTTGCCCATATCCAGCCCGTCTTCCCAGCTCCAATTAAGCCCGGTGGTAGCATTGAAGAACCTCGTGAAGAAATCGGGCATCATACCGCTTGCCTGATCCGGATCGGAGTTCCCCATGTCATGCTGCCAGTTCTTCCAGACGTTGTTCTGGTCGCACGTCATAGCGCAGTCGCGCCAGAACTTGGCCATGTACTGGGTAAAGGCGACGTAGCGAGCCATCCCAAGCGAATAGGTGCCCTTCTCGCTCTGGTCGAACATCATGTAGTCGTGCCAAGGGTGGGCAAGCTGCGTTACCGACTCGGTCTTGGTCTTGATGCGCTTGAGCGCTGTCTCCAACGCCGTGCCGGTCGCCGTAAGGGTCGCGACTGCTCCCTGGTCGATGTTGTTGTGCATATGCCAGTTGGGGTCACGTACCTGGAAAAGACCGACGTACGCCATACCTGGGTAGATACCCCAGTGCGTCTCTCCGCCCCAGTAGATCATGTTCATCGCGCCGGACATCATGTCGTCCTCTAAGATGCCCCACTTCTCGGCGCACCGGACCTGACCCATGGCGACATCCCTGCCGAGCTCACTGTCGGCACAAGCGATCTGACGCATAAGCTCAAGGACAAAATCCTTTGTGTACTCTTGGCTGAAATCGAGATCGGTCTCTATGCGCTTCCCTGAGCCGATCGGGCCAATGATCCCGCGATCCCAGCAGTTGCGCAGCCAGCCCACACCGCCACGGGCGGCCAGCGTCTGAGCGCTCACCCTTTGAGACAGCATGCTCGACATCTCAAAGTCGTTAAGGCCGTGGCGCTGACAGAAGGTATTGGCGTACACCGTGTACTCTGTGCTCCGGCCATGGAGGGCTGAGTCCTCGCGCTGACCGATATAGTTATCGACGCACTGCAGGCCGGAAGCGAGTGGGAACCCGTCTTCCGAGGTGCCTGCCGGATTCTGCCGACAACCCTGGTCACAACCGTAGCAACTCATCGGACGACCCTGGTTATCCGCACCCCATCCGGGGCTGTACCCCAAGCCAGGGCTCGGGCTGTTGACCGCAGAACCCACATTGTCGGGCTCTGTGTTGATGCGGTTGCGGAGCCACATCCTTGCGTCCATCATCTCCCACGGGTCTGCAACCGGCACGCTTTTGTTGCCGACAACAGCGATCGCCTTGAGCTTCTTGGAGCCCAT
>WRDS01000037.1 GCA_009779675.1 Coriobacteriia bacterium | reverse complement strand
GAGGAGTTCGCAGGCGCGCTTGGCAGCGCACTCGGCGCACAACCGGCAGGCGGCAGCGCGCTCGGCGGGCAGCAGGCAGGCGGCAGCATCTCATGAGCGGCGTCGTACTGAACGTGATAACGGTCCTCATCGGCACGACAATCGGTGTTGCGCTCGGTCGGCTGGTCACCGAGCGGTTCCGCAAGATCGCGTTCATCGGCATCGGGCTTTCCACAATGAGCCTCGGCGCGATGATGGCGATCCGGGGGCTCGAAAGCATGAGCGCGAGCGCTATGGGCGACTACGCCATCCTCATCTTCATTGGCGCGCTCATCTCCGGCTCGATCCTTGGCGAGGCTGTTGGGATCGAGCGCTGGCTCGAACGCTTTGGCAGCTGGCTGCAGGAGACGACGACGACGGCGACGGCGACGAAGGTGGCGAAGCCCCCTTCTCTTGCCGAGAAACCCGCTTCGGCCTCCGGGCAGCGTCCACGGATGGTCGAAGGCTTTGTGACCGCGTCGCTCCTGTTTTGCGTGGGCTCAATGACGATCCTTGGCTCGATCCAGGACGGGCTTGGCAACCATCAGCTGCTGTATGCGAAATCGATGCTCGACGGGGTCGCGGCACTCTTCTTCTCAAGCGTGCTTGGGGTGGGGGTCGGCTTCGCCATTATCCCGATCATCGTCATCCAAGGTGGGCTTGCACTAGGCGCGCATGCCCTGTCGCCGATCATGACGAGCGCGGTGATCGATTCGATAACTGCGGTTGGCGGAGCGCTCATTTTCGCGATCGGCCTCGATAACGCCGGCATCAAGCGTCTCCCTGTGGGTAATATGGTTCCGGCAATCATCGTTGCGGCTGTGCTTGGAGGCATTTTTGGCTGACACAGGAAAACCGACATCAAGCGAGGAGCCAGCGCCCGGCGAGGCGGCATCCGACGATACGGTGCCCCGCGAGGCAGCGCCCGGCGGTTCGGCACCCGGCGGGATAGAGGCCGCACGGGTACACCTGCGCGACTTCCAGGCGCATGGCCGTAAGGCCGCGCATTGCGCCATCTGCGACCAACTTGTGCTGCTTGCCGACGACGGGAGCTGCCCGAACGGCCATCCTGTCGAGATGCTCGGCGGGTTCTTGCCGCTTGCCGAGGGCGATCCATGCCCAAAGCTGCCGCGCTTCAACGTTGCGGCGTTTGCGATGCCTCCCGTGTGGGGCGCTTTCCATGGCCAGTGGGCAGGAGTGCTCTTCTTGCCCATCTGGGTGTTTGTGGACAGCGCGATTTCGACGGTCATGGGCAGCCCCGTGCCGACGACATTGCGTGAGGCGGTGCCGCTCACAGGAGCGGTGGTGATCGCGCTTCTCACCCTGGCCTTCCAGCTCTTTTTCGCCAAGCGTGCGAATGGGGCGGCTTGGCGGAAGGCTGCCGAGCGGCTCGGCGCAGACAGCGTAGACAGGTTTTGCCGCAGGCAGCGCCTGTGGGCGGTGCTCTGTGTGCCGCTCGGCATCCTGGTGTTCGGGTGGATGATCTATTACCGGCTGACCGTTGCCTGACAGCGGGTTACGAGTGAATCGGCTACCGAAAGGAGCGGGGAAGAAAGGCGATGCAAAAAACAGCACGGTGGTTTCTCATAGCGGTCAATGTCTTGAACGGGCTTTCAGGGCTGATTTGCGGAGCGCTCTTTGTTGTGCGGCCAGATGGCAATCTCATGATGATGGAGGAATCTGCGTGGATGTTGCAGGATTTCCCCCTGGCCTCCATCTTTTTCACCGATTATCTGTGGATCGGCATCGTTATGATCGGTGTCCTGGGGCTTCCTGGTGCTGTGGCAAGCAGCATGCTCATACGCAATGGTCCGGGTCGATACAGATGGGCGCTTGTCTCGGCGATCCTGCTTGGACTGTGGTGCGCAGCGGAGCTGCTTTTCATGCCTAACCCCCTGTGCATTGTATATGCGATAGTAGCTGCGGCATCGATTGCGGCAGCTATCTACCTGGAGCGGCAGACCACATAAGCCACTGGGAAAACATCTGCCGAACGGAACCGAGCGCTTGGCAATCAGCACCATTGCGGTGCCGTCCCCTGGCAGTGCGCAGGGGTGCCCGTATTGGTGCCAGCGCAGATCGGCGGTCACCTGTGCGCTCCAATGCGTCTTAATTTCGAAGAATTGTTCTAAAAATTATTGTCTTTTGTCCGGGGAAGCGATACATTGAGCTACATCTGATACGAGGTAAGAATAAGAGGAGGTTTATTGTGATCGTGTCAGTTCCGATCTCATCGCTTACTAACTACAATGCGGTGCTCTCAGAAGTAGATAACGGCAAAGAAGTCATACTCACAAAAAACGGTCATTCAAAATACGCTGTTGTTGATGTTAAGACTTGGCAGTATACGGTGTCCATGCTGCGTTTTCTTTCCGATATGAAAGCTGTTGACGAAGAAATGGCTAACGGCGGCGCACGTTATTCACCTAAAGAGCTGCTCAATGAATTGGGCATTGAGTAGTGGAGCTTGTCTACCTTGAGCCCGCAAAACGTGACCTAGAGCGGATTCGCAGCTTCTTCCTTGCGCAAAAAGTGGGCGAAGAAACCGCTAGCACGATCATTGCTAGTATCGTTGCTGATGCCAATTGCCTGAAAGACCATCCAAAACTCGGTTTTGCGATTGGAGAGAAATATGGCTACAAAAGTGCCTATCGCGGTCTGCTTGTCTGCAAAGAGCGCTATCTCATCGCATACGAAATCACAGAGACCGCTATTGAAGTTCGTCGCATCTACTCGACTCGCGAGAGCTATATTAAAGACCTGACTCCTTGAAGTCTATTGGAAATTAGAACTCCCCTTATGCGGTGCCGAGCGTACACAGCTCAGATTTCAGCGACGAGTGAGCCGGTTTTGAAATTCGGTACAAACCTGGTAAGGCCGACAACGGATAACAAATAGTACGGAAAAGGAGGCAGACCATGGCAACTGAGAAGCAG
Organism: Coriobacteriia bacterium; assembly: GCA_009779675.1. Lineage (GTDB taxonomy): Bacteria > Actinomycetota > Coriobacteriia > Anaerosomatales > PHET01 > WRDS01. The sequence continues at coordinate 18,071 of WRDS01000037.1, read as the reverse complement.
CAAAGAGAAGGACAGACGGTACCGGCGCTCAAGCCTTCAGGAAATGGCGACGCGGAATGGAAAGTGAAAGTGGAAAAGGCGCTGGAGGCACGCAGACAAGGAGCGCTTTTGCGGAAGGGCGAGCTGAAGAGCTTCAAGGAGATTGTTGGCAAGTGTTAGGCGCACCTCGCCGTACCCCGCTGTTTCAAGCTGAGCATGCTGCGCGGTACAAGCGCTAGCAGAGCATCGACCTCGCCCGCCCTTCTCCATTCTGGGCTATGGTGGGTAGCTATGGTGTGCTGACAAACTATCAATCGTCGTCAATTTTGAGTATCATGGCATTACAGAAATGTAAGGCGCTATGCGACTTCTGCCGTTGGGGGGATTATGTCCCATATTTACGAGCAGTAAGTACAAGACAAAATCGTCAGGTGACGATGATACTTAGGATATGAGGATGTGCCATGACCAGCGTGACAATCAGGATGGAAGAGGAAGCCAAGCGGGAAGCAACGAGGATTGCCAAAGAGAATGGGATTGATCTTCCCACTGCATTTAGAATGTTCCTCGCGCAGATCATCAAGACCTCATCGATTCCCCTGAACCTAGCTGCAACAGAGCCTGTTGCTATGGAGCCGTTTAGAGACGAGGCTGAGGTGATGGAGTTCTTGGGCAGCTATGCAGATGAGGTGCTCTATGAAACAAGGTGAGGTCTGGCTGTCTGCCGGTACTGGGTATCTAAGAAAGCCACGACCCGTAGTTATTGTTCAGTCAAATGGCTGCGTTGACTCCACGCAGTCGGTAACCCTGTTGCTTTTGACCTCGTGCGAGACTCGGGCTTGCTCTAATTTTCGAATTCTGGTTCGCAAAGATGCCCAAAACGGTCTTGAAGAGGACTCATATCTTATGATTGACAAACTTGTGACCGTGCCGAAAAACAAACTCGGCAAGCAGCTTGGCTCCGTGAGCGATGAGACGCTTGGTGCGATATTGGCAGCGATCACCAAGTTTCTCGGTATACGGCAAGAGCATATTTGATGCTCGGGTTTGAGAAGCCATTGCTGTGTTAGCTGAACGGTTGGCGCGTTCGCTATTCTGCGCGCCAGCCTGTGGTAGTGAATGCTGCCGGGCAAAGGTCGTTTAAGAAGCAGGTGCCGCACACGGGTTTTTTCGCGGTGCATACCCTTCTCCCGTGTGTGATGAGGTCGAAATTCACCCGATACCAACGGTCGCGCTCAAGGCATGCGCACAGATCGCCCTCCACCCGATTGGCATCGGCGGCCTCGGAGAGCCCAAGGCGATGAGCCAGCCTGAAGACGTGTGTGTCGACGGCGATTCCCTCAACGATCCCAAAGCATGTCCCAAGCACGATGTTGGCGGTCTTGCGTGCGACCCCCCGTAAGGCTACGAGCTCGTCCATCGTTTCTGGCACCTTGCCGCTGTGCTCGGCGACGAGCGCTTGTGAGGTCGCGATGACCGACTTGGTCTTTTGCCGGAAGAACCCCGTCGGGCGGATGATCTCTTCGATTGTCTCAGGGTCGGCTGCGGCAAGCGCCTCGGCAGTCCCAAAGTGCTTGAAAAGGATCGGGGTCACGCGGTTCACACCCTCATCGGTGGTCTGTGCCGAGAGTATGACGGCGATGAGCAGTTCGAACGGATTGCGGTAGGTCAAGGCCGGCCTTGGGTCGCCATAATGTGCTTCCAGGCGTTTGCTGATGGCTCGCCCGCGTTCACGCTGCGCCTCGCCGTGGCAGGCCGACGGTGCAGCTATGCGGCTCTTTTTGAGCTTCTTTTGAGGTAGCCTGTGAGGCTGTTTGGGCATCTTTGGGCTTTCCTCCGATTATGCTTGCAATTGCTTGCAGCGTGGCTTTTTAAACGGCTGGTTGCGACAAGTGCGGGCAGAATGTAGACAGGAGCAATTCCGGTACCCCCCCGTAGTGCCTCATTAAGAAATGCCCGCGAAAGCCACGGGGCGTTAAGCGACCATCGGAGCCGCTAACGTCTTGTTTACATACTCTATCATCTCTCCGTCCGGAATGAGTTCTATGAGATGCTGCTGAAGCTCATTTATCCTTCGCGTAACCTCCGCGCCGTTTAAAGTCTTATAGATTTTTGTAAGCTTGGACTTGGAATGCCCTCGATAAAGTGGACACCGGGTTCACGTCTTTGAGATAAGGATAGCCAGCGTCACCGTGCGCGGCGGCGCTGGCTATCGAAAAGACGAGGAAGGTGTCCTTATGGAGAGAAGAAGGTTCACAGACGAGTCCAAGGGCAACGCGGTCGCCTACTGCCTGGAGCATAAAGGCGAGGTCTCCTTGGAGCATGCCGCTGCCAACCTGGGGGTCTCGCTCTCCGCCTTCGGGCGCTGGGTGAGGGGCCCGCGCTACGGCGGCGGGGACGGGCGGGCGGCAGCCCCGGCACCCGGGCCGGCGACCTCGATGCTGAGGACGGGCGGCTTAAGGCGGTCGTCTTGGGGACGTTTGCCGGGAGCCGCTCGGTCTACGGGGCGCGGAGGATCCGTGCCGCCTTGCAGAAGAAGGGCATATCCATCTCGGGCCGCCGGTGCCCAAGGCCCATGCGCAGCCTAGGCATACGCGGCGTATCGGAGCGCAAGGGCAGGCCGAAGGCGGCCAAGGCCGGCGTTGGGACGGCCTTGGCCGCAGACCTGGTAAGGCGCGATTCCAGTGCCGACAGGCCGGGCCGCGTCTGGTCCGCAGACACCACCTATGCAAGGGTCACGGCTGGCCGGCCTTGCCTGGCGGCGGTCTTCGGCATCTTCTTGCGCATCGTCGTCGGCTGGTCGATGGGCCAGACGATGACGGCCAGGCTGGTGGACGACGCCTTGAGGATGGGGGTCGCGGGGCGCAGGCCCGAGGCCGGGTTGGTCCACCGCTCGGGCCATGGGGGCCAGTACCTGTCCGTCATGCTCGGCCAGACGCTCAGGCAGTTTGGCATCACGCCGTCGATGGGCGCGGTCAGGTCCCCTTGGGACAACGCCGCCTGCGAGCCGTTGGTATCGACGGTCAAGGCCGGGTGCACGGACGTGGCCACCTACAAGTCATACGAGCATGCCAAGCCCGGCATCTTCGGCTATATCGAGGTGTTCTATAATAAGACGAGGATCCACTCATCGATCGGGATGATGTCACCGACGGGGTTCGAGGAAAGGTACTACGCGGGCCTGGCCAAGGTCAGTTGACGTGTTTTCAGTGTCCACAAAAGTGAGGTCAGTCCAAGTCGGGCATTTACGGTGCGGGAAGCAGCAAGGCCCCAGACGTTTCCTGACCCATTCCATTTCTTGGGCTCACGCGTTGAGCAGTATGAGCAGGTCGGGAATGCGGTGCCGCCATTTCTGGCTGCGGCGGTCGGGAGGTCGATAGCTGGCGTGCAGTTGGCGATATGGCTCAGTCTAGAGCGACAGGGTGAGTGTCGATGGCCTCTATCCATGAGTTTTTCGGCTACCGGGTCTCTGATAGTTCGCTGGCTAGCGATGTCCCCTGACCGGGTATCGCACGAACACACGCTGCACTTTGCAGGCTGCACTTCAGGAGAGATACATGCTCATTGACCGTCTCGGCACGGCACTGCTCCGCGCCGAGTCCTACAAAAAAATAACCGACATCCTTGAGCGTGGCGATGACGCTACCCTTGCCGTCCCCGGACTTGTCCGACCGACGCTCCTCGCAGCGCTTTATGCGACCCGTCCACGTTCGATCCTTGCAGTAACCGCAGGCGAGGAGGCTGCCGAGCGCCTCTGGCGTCAGACAGCGGCTTACTTGGGGCGCGAGAATGTTTTGCACCTGCCGGATCGCTCGGATCGCCCGTGGGGGCGCAGTGCGCCCGACATCAGGCAGGTTGGCGCACGCGCCCGTGCGTTGCACGCGCTCTTACAAGGGCGCGAGGTGATCGTTGTCGCCTCCGCCCGTGCGCTCATGCGCGCTGTGCCGCCGCATGGAAGCTGCGTGTTCGAGCCGCTCGTTCTCACGGCTGGAGGCGAGCATGACCTCGGCGAGACGGTTGAGCGGCTGGTGGCGATGGGGTATCAGCGCGAGGATGCGACCGAGACACCTGGCAGCTTCTCGGTCCGTGGCGGTGTGCTGGACGTCTTTCCCGCAAGCAGCCCCCATCCCGTGCGTGCCGAGTTCTTTGGCGATGAGGTCGAGTCGATCAGGCGGTATGTGCCTGGCACCGGCCAGAGTATTGCAGACAGCCTGACAGCCGAGGTCTTCCCTGTGCGCGAACTCTCACTCTCGAACCGAGGTGCTGAGCTGGCCGACCGTGCGCTTAAAGAGCGTGCGCACAAAGACCCGCAGCTAAAGCACGACCTCGATCTCATGCGCGCCGGGGTGCCGTTCGACGGCATGGAGCGGTACCTTCCCCTGCTCTACAAGCGGGTCGCTTCGCCGGTCGAGTATGCGGCTGCTGGCACGCTTTTCGCGCTGTTTGAGCCGCGCTCGCTTTTTGACGACACCGTCCGTCGGAAAGAGGAGCTTGAGGCTGCCGCAAAGGAGGCGTCTTTTGCCTCCGTCATCCTTGGCAAAGATCCCCTGGAAGGCTTGTATCTCTCACCAGCGAAGCTCGACTTTAGCGGGCGTCAGTGCTTTACGCTGTTGTCGCTTGTACGTGCAGGAGGGATGGTTGATGCCGAGCTCCCCGCCCGGAGGCCGGAGGTCTCCGGTGGCGAGTCGAAGTTTCTGGCCGGAGTCCGCTCTCTGGCCGCAGCAGGCAGCTCTGTAGTGGTTGCGGTTCCAGACGCACACACACGCGGCCGCATCGCCAAGACCCTCGTCGCCGCCGGCGTTGCAGTGAGCGAGGATGCTGGGGCGGCCGGGGGCGTTGCAGTGAGCAGGGGTGCTACCGTGAGCGGGGGCGTTGCGGCGACCGAGGATGCTGTTGCGGTCGGGGGCGCTGCAGATGCTGAAAGCAGGAGCCCCGCCGCCTCTTCTGCCTGGCCGTGCGATCCTGCTGAGGTGTTGCTTACCGGCACCGAGATCCCCTCCGGCTTTGTGGTGCCGGACGCACGCCTTGCGGTGATCTCGATCGACGACATCTTCCCGCGCTCGATGCGCCGTCGGCCACGTCGGGATATCGATCCCACGCGCCTCACCTTCTCGTTTGTGCCAGGAGACTACGTTGTGCATGCGGTTCATGGCATCGCGCTCTTTGCCGAGATCGTGCGCAGGGAGGCGCTAGGGGTGGAGCGCGACTACCTGCTGCTCAAGTACGCGAAGGGCGACAGGCTTTTTGTGCCGGTCGATCAGATCGACCGGGTCACCAAGTATGTGGGGCCGCAATCCTCGGCACCTCGGGTTACTCGGCTGAATACCGCCGACTGGAGCCGGGTCACCGGGCGGGCTCGGAAGGCGGCTCGCATGCTCGCCTTCGACCTCGTGGACCTGTATGCGCGTCGGGCGGCGGTGACCGGAAGGGCGTACGGGTCGGACACAGGAAGCCAGCTTGAGATGGAGGCGATGTTCCCGTATGAGGAGACCCCGGACCAGGTCAGGGCGATAGCGGACGTGAAAGCAGATATGGAGTCCGACAAGCCCATGGATCGACTGATCTGCGGGGATGTTGGTTACGGCAAGACGGAAGTGGCGATCAGAGCGGCGTTTAAAGCAGCAAATGACGGTGCCCAGGTCATGGTGCTCTGCCCCACGACGATCCTCGCGCAACAGCATTACACGAGCTTCTCGGAGCGCTTCAAGCCTTTTGACGTTAAAGTCGAAGTGCTCTCGCGTTTTCGCACCAGTGCCCAACAAAAAGCCTCGCTCGCAGGTTTTGCAAGCGGTGAGGTGAAGATGCTCGTGGGCACGCATCGGTTGCTTTCACGCGATGTCGCACCCAAGAACCTGGGTCTTGTGATCATCGACGAGGAGCAGCGCTTCGGGGTGGAGCACAAGGAGCACCTAAAGAACTTGCGCGAGCAAGTCGACGTGCTTTCCCTCTCGGCGACCCCGATCCCCCGTACCTTGCAGATGTCGCTTTCCGGGGTGCGCGACATGTCGGTCATCGACACGCCCCCGCCCGACCGGTTCCCCGTCTCGGTGCATGTCGGAGAGTGGGACGAGGACATCGTGTCGGGTGCCATCCGCCGGGAGCTTGAGCGGGGCGGCCAGGTCTATTATGTGAGCAACCGCGTGCGCTCGATCGATGATGCTGTCGCACGCGTGTCAAGGGCAGCGCCCGAGGCGCGCATCGCCGTCGCGCACGGGCAGATGTCGGAGAAGCAGCTTGAACCGGTCATGGAGCGCTTCGCCGCAAACGAGGCCGATGTGCTGGTGGCCACTACCATCATCGAATCCGGCATCGACAACCCGCACTCGAACACGCTTATCATCGAGGACTCGCAGCGCCTGGGGCTTGCCCAACTCTACCAGCTCAAAGGCCGGGTCGGTCGCAGCCACGTGAAGGCGTTCGCATACTTCCTCTTCCCGCGCGACGCGTCACTCACCGAGCAGGCCATCGAGCGCCTCACCGCCATCAGCGAGCACGATGGGCTGGGAAGCGGCATCGATATCGCCATGAAAGACCTCGAGATCCGTGGGGCGGGCTCCCTTCTCGGCGCGGAGCAGCACGGCAACCTGTCGGCCGTCGGCTTCGACCTGTTCGCCCAGATGCTTGCCGAGGCGGTCGTCGAGACCCGGGGAGAGCCGCCTATCGCGCACCCCGAGGTCCGTGTCGACCTGCCGGTCGCCGCCGCGCTCATCGGCGAGGAGTACATCCCGGATGTCGACGAGCGCGTGCGCTACTACCGGCGTCTTTCGGGGTCACCCAGCGTCGAGGGTGTCGATACCGTCATGAAAGAGCTTGCCGAGAAGCACGGCCCGCTTCCCTCGGCCACGCGGAATCTGGGCGACATTGCGCGCATCAGAGCGATCGCCGCCGACCTGGGTATTGATACGGTTGTGTCGCTTCGCAACAGGGTCACCGCATCCCCGTTCGAGCCTACGGGCGAGGAGCGAGGGCGGGTGAGCATGCTCGGCGCGGTATATAACGAGAAGAAAAAAGAGCTCGTATTACCCATAAGGTATGGAGAGTCTGTGATGGATGCGGCTTTGGCCCTACTCTCTGCTATATACTCACGAGTGGCAGTCAGTACAACGGGAGGAATGGATCGATGAAACGCATACGAGGTCTGGCCACAGCGTTGCTAGCGGCAGCGCTGGCTTTCTCGATGGTCGGTTGTGACAAGATCAAGGTACAGCAGGGGATCGCTGCGTCGGTGAACGGCGAGAAGATCACCATCGAGGAGCTTGACAAGCAGCTTGCCCAGTACAAAGAGCAGTATCCGCAGCTTTTTCAGGGCAAAGACGCTGAGCAGCGCGAGCTTGAATACCGGCGTCGGCTCCTGGACAACCTCATTGACCAGGTGCTTGTTCGGCAGGCCGCCAAAGATAAAGGGGTCGATATCACCGACGAGAAGGTCGCGCAGCAGATCGACCAGCTCAAAGCCGGATTTGAGAACGAGAAGAAGTTCTTGGAGGCCCTTGAATCGGCAAACATGAGCGAGGAATCGCTTAAAAAGCAGATCAGCGAGCAGATGGTGACCCAGGGCATCATCGAATCGCTTGAGGTCAATACCACGGTCTCCGACAAGGAGATCAGCGAGTATTACGAGAAGAATAAAGCGCAGTTTGTCACAAAGAACACAAAACGCGCCTCCCATATCCTGCTCAAGGCCGAAGACGAAGCGCTCGCCAAAGATGTCCTCGCCCAGGCGCAGAAAAAGAACGCAGACTTTGCGGAGCTTGCGAAGAAGTACTCGACCGATACCTCAAACAAAGACAAGGGCGGGGATCTCGACTATCCGACCACCCCGTATGTCGCTGAGTTCCAGGCTGCACTTGACAAGCTTCAGGTGGGAGAGATGTCCGACCTTGTTAAGACGCAGTTTGGCTGGCATATCGTCAAAGTCACCGAAGAGCGTCCCGGCGGCCAGCAGCCGCTTGAGGAGGTCAAGGACCGTATCGCGCAGATCATCACCCAGCAGCGCCGCTCCGAGTCCTACCGGAAATACCTGCAGGAACTGCGCGATAAGGCTACGATCGTGATATACATTGAGGAGCTGAAGCCTGAGGCGGAGCAGAAGAAGCCTGCCGAGGGATCCAAGGAAACGACTCCGGCTAAGTCCGAATAACCGCCATGTGCACTGCGGACGAGGAGGCGGCACGCTCGTTCGAATCGTTCGTTGCCATGATCGAGCGGCTGAGGGCACCTGACGGGTGTCCGTGGGATCGTGTGCAGACGCACGCGAGCATCGCGGGCAATATGGTTGAAGAGGCCTACGAGGCAGTGGGCGCTATAGAGGAGAACAACGTCGCTGGGCTTGCAGAAGAGCTCGGCGACGTGCTTTTGCAGGTGGTTCTGCAATCCCAGATCGCTTCAGAAAACGGCGAGTTCGACATCGGTGACGTCATTGCCGGTATCTCGGACAAGATCGTCCGTCGGCATCCGCACGTCTTTGGAGACACGGCGGGCGCGGGTGCGAGTGCTGGCGCGGGCGCGGCGACGGCGGGCGCGGGCGCGGCGACTCCGACCGAGGTCCATCGGCGCTGGGACGAGATCAAGCGTGCCGAGAAAGCCTCGGCAGGCAAAGGAGCGCTTGACGAGGTGCCATTCTCGCTTCCGGCGCTCACGCTCTCGCAGGTGATCTCGCGCAAAGCGGTTGCCGCTGGCTTTGAGTGGGAGGCGCTTTCAGGGGTGTGGGACAAACTCGACGAGGAGCTGGCCGAGCTCAAGGCGACCGAGCCGGGGAGCGAATAGGCTGTCGAGGAGCTCGGCGATGTGCTGTTCACGACGGTGAACCTTGCGCGCAAACAGGGGATTGATGCGGAGTCGGCGCTTCGGGCGGCATGCGTCAAATTCCGTGGGCGGTGGCGGGAGATGGAGGCGCAGGCGATTGCGCAGGGACGCGATGTTGCCGGGCTTTCGTCGGTCGAACGGGAGATGCTTTGGCAGAAGGCCAAGGAAAAGGAGGGGCGGTCATGAGCAGTATCATCGATGTGTTTGCTCGGGAGATCCTAGACTCGCGGGGGAACCCGACTGTCGAGGTCGAGGTGCTTTTAGACGACGGGAGCCAAGGCCGAGCGGCGGTTCCATCAGGTGCCTCAACGGGGGCGTTTGAGGCTGTTGAGCTGCGCGATCAGGATCCCGGGCGCTACCTCGGCAAGGGCGTGACCAAGGCGGTCGCCAACGTGAACAACGAGATCGCCGAGGAGATAATGGGCATCGATGCAAGCGACCAGCGGCTTGTGGACGCTACTTTGCTCGAACTTGACGGCACGTCTAACAAGGATCGACTGGGTGCCAATGCGATCCTAGGGGTCTCGCTTGCGGCTGCAAAGGCCGCTGCCTGTTCGACGGGACTCACGCTTTACAGTTACATCGGCGGCGTGAATGCTTGCCAGCTCCCGGTGCCCATGATGAACATCTTGAACGGTGGCGTACATGCGGATAACAACGTTGACCTGCAGGAGTTCATGGTCATGCCGGTCGGCGCGTCCACATTTGCCGAGGCGCTGCGCTGGTGCGCGGAGATACACCACACGTTGAAGAAGGTCTTAAAGAGCCGAGGACTTGGGACGGGCGTGGGGGACGAGGGCGGCTTCGCTCCTGATCTTGCGAGCAACGAGGAGGCGCTCAAGGTGATCATGGAGGCGGTCGAGGCTGCCGGGTATACGGCCGGCGAGCAGGTCATGATCGCGCTCGATCCCGCGGCCACCGAGTTTTACGACGCAGAGCGGGGCCTGTATGTGCTTGCGGGCGAAGGCCGCGAGCTGACTTCTGCCGAGATGGTCGGTTTCTGGGAGGACCTGGCTGCGCGGTACCCCATCATATCCATCGAGGATGGGATGGCTGAGGAGGACTGGGACGGCTGGAAGCTGCTCACCGATAGGATCGGTGATCGGGTGCAGCTTGTTGGTGACGATCTGTTTGTCACGAACACGGCGCGCTTGACCAAAGGCATCGAGATGGGTGTGGCAAACGCCATCCTCGTCAAGGTCAACCAGATCGGCTCGCTCACCGAGACACTTGAGGCGATCGACACCGCAAAGCGGGCGGGATACGCGTGCGTTATCTCACACCGCTCCGGGGAGACCGAGGACACGACGATCGCAGACCTTGCGGTCGCTGTTAACGCTGGGCAGATCAAGACCGGTGCCCCTGCAAGATCCGATCGGGTCGCGAAATACAATCGCCTGCTGCGCATCGAAGAGGAGCTTTCCGGTTCCAGCGAGTACGCTGGCACGACAGCCTTCTATAACATCAGGCATCAGTGAGAAAGCAAAGGAAACACCAACACAAGGCAAGCGTCGAAGAGCCAAACACCGAGGGCACGCATCTCGACAGGGTCGCCTGATAGCGACACAAGAGTAAACATCGACTTGACATATAGGCTATACACCGTAAACTACGAGCACGGTAGCGCTTTAAGCCGGTTGCTTTAAGCTGCTATCAAGTTTACTGGTGGCTAGTGCGTGTGCCCGCCCACAGGACTCTGAGGTATGGTGCCGAGGAAATCGCAGCAGGGGGCTTCCGCGAGCAGCCGACGGGCTTCGGGTACCCGAAGGTCACGATCGGCTGTTTTGTTGCGCTCGAACGCAGCTCCCTCGGTTCCCGCCGCCGCTATGCATTCTGCCGCTGTCACTCGTTCCGCTGCTACTACCACTACTACCGCTCGTTCCGCCGCCACTGCCACCCGTCCTGCTGCCTCTACCTCTGCTGTCCCCGTGGCTCCTAGCCCCTCTGTCTCCCTTGCGGCCAGCCGGCCAACCCTTCGAGCCAACAGCGGCAGGCTTGTTGCTCAGGACGCGCAGGAGGCCAAAGGCTTGGCACGAAAGGCCCGGAGCGCTCAAGGCAAGAAGGAGAAGAAAGAGGCGAAGGAGGCGAAGCGGGCCTTAAAAAAGACGGCCAAGGCGACTGAGGCAAAACGTGCCACGGGGTCTTCTGCAAGGGGCACGGGCGGGGTCTTTGCAAAGAACTTCAGGAAAACAGCTGAGCGCAAAGAGCCTCAGGAGCGGAATGCCGCGTCCCAAAAGGGCACTGCTACCAGGCGCGATCCTGTTATGACACTTCGGCTTAGCGCCGTTGTAGCGCTTTTGGCCGTTGCGTTTGTTGCATGGACGATCTATCCTGCGGCCGCCGTACAGTATCGCGAAGCAAGAGACCTCGATAGGCTCTCCGAAGAACTCGCGGTCATCCGCGGGCGCAATGAGGAGCTGCAAAAGCAGGTCGATAGGCTTAAGACCCCTTCCGGGGTGGAGGATTACGCACGCAAGCAGCTCGGGCTGGTCAAAGAGGGCGAGAATGTGGTGGTCGTGCTCAACGCCGAGAAAGAGGATCCTGCGTCTGCCGTGGCGGACGCGGAAGCACGTACGCCCAAGGGCCTGAAAGGCTCCCTGATCACCGACGAGCTGATGACAGGGTTTTTTGACCGCGTGTTCGGATACGAGTGACATCGACGACAGGCCGCGAGGCCGATGCAGCGGTGGTGGCTGCGCAGATCGGCCGCGTGCCCCGTCAGCCTTGGCGTGTTGCCGCACGGTGCAGCCATGGGTACCCGATGGCGATCGTGCCTCCGCCGATTCTTGATGGAGGGGACCGGTTCCCCACGTACGCCTGGTTGACCTGCCCCTCCCTTGCCGAGAAGGCCGCCGTCCTCGAGTCCGCCGGTGCCGCCGCGCGCATGGCGGGTCGCGTCGCGGGCGATCCCGCGCTCGCAGAGCGCGTGCGCGCGGCAGACCGCGCGCTTCGCGCTGCACGCGCAGCAGAGGGCAGGCGGGCAGGGGACGAGGATGCGTGCAGCGCGATCGGGATCGCCGGACAACGCGACCCGCTGCGCGTGAAGTGTCTTCACGCGCGCGCGGCGCTCGCGCTGGTGGGCATTGACGACCCGATAGGCACCGACATCGTGGAAGGCTGGGATCCCTGTCCGGATGCGCATTGTTTGAGGTATCTTCAGGGCAGCCCTTTTTGAGGCGGCCCTTTTGAGGCTGAAGGCTGATCATGGCAAGGGCCTTGACCGTCACCGGGATCACAGCAGAAGTCAAAACGGGCACGGGCATGTTTGGAGGCCCATTTTAAGCGCTACGAGCACATGATGGGAGCACATGGATAGGCCAACAACACCCCCGACACCGCTGCAATCCCCGACACCGCTGCAACCAGCGGCACCGCCGCAACTAGCGACACGGGCAACACCGCTGAAACCCCCGACATCGCCGAGGCAGCCGGTGCGCCTTGCGGCTATCGACATCGGGACCGTCACCTGCCGCCTGCTTGTTGCCGACTTGAGCGACGCGGGGATCCGCGAGGTCGATCGCTCGGTTGATATAACGCACCTCGGAGAGGGCCTTGCGACAAGCTCGGTTCTTTCGGCTGCGGCAATGCAGCGTGTAGCCGACGTAATCAGGCGCTATGCGGTGCGCATGGAGGAGCTTTGCGTGGAGGGCTTCTCGGCTATTGCAACGAGTGCGAGCAGGGATGCGTCCAACTCTGCTGGATTTTTGGAGATGCTTGCCTCGCGTGGCGTGTCGGTCGAGGTGATCTCAGGGCTGCGCGAGGCCGAGCTTTCATTTGCGGGGGCAGTGACCGGGCGTGTGGGCGAGGGGCTGCTGGTCGTCGACTGCGGCGGCGGGTCGACTGAGCTCATCTTCGGCGATGCGCTGCCTGCTGCTCCTGCGCACGTGCGGGCATCAAAATCGATCGATATCGGCAGCAGGCGCATGACCGAGCGCCACCTGCACTCGGATCCGCCCACAGCTGCGGAGCTTGCTGCGGCGCGCGAGGAGGCCGTGGCGTTGCTCCATCCTTTTTTCGGCGGGCTCGAAGGGCAGCCATCGCAGCTGATAGGGGTTGCCGGGACTGCAACCACCCTTGCAGCGATCAGGCTCGGGCTGGCCGAGTACGACCCGGAAAAAGTGCATGGGCAGGTGCTTACGACCCGGGAGGTCTCTGCGGTGTTTGAGAGGCTCGCCGAACTCCCGCTCAAAGAAAGGCGGGAGCTTGCCGGGCTTCATTCCGAGCGTGCGGGCGTGATCGTCGCAGGTGCCCTTATTGTGAAGGCCGTGCTGGAGCTATCTGGTCTTGGCCAGATTACCGTGAGCGAAAACGATGTCCTGTATGGGATACTATTAGACGTGTATCGCCATCTTTAGATGTGGCGGAGTCTGCCCGGGTTGGCGGCGTATCCGAATTGGCACAGGAGGCAGACTTAAAATCTGCTGCCGAAAGGTATGTGGGTTCGAATCCCACCGCCGCTACCAGCAGTTTTACGATAATATTAATTTTTTCCAGCATTGAGTTGGAACAGTTTGGAACAATTAATAACGTCAAATACCGACAAATCCTGGCAAACGGCGCGCATGTGCATCCTCTCGGAAAGCCCTGCTCGGAAGCCCTGATACGGGGACATTTGCCGAAGTTATCCCCCAACGTCCAAAGCGTGCCGCATGCTCCGCGCCCTGTTTTACCCTACTTGGGCTTTTCTACCCGAACTCTTTTGAGGCTGCGTTCATAGAAGATGAGCGGAACGTGATCTTTTTGATCGGCATCTTGTCTTTAAGAAGCTCGTAAAAAAGCTCACAAAGGTTCTCGCAGGTAGAAACTTTCTTGGTAACAATTATCCTGTACTCCGGATATGACCAAGCAAGGGCGTGGTCTATTTTTTTCAGGGGGACACAATGCTCTGGGTCGTTGGTGATGCCCTCCTTTTTGTACACGGCAAGAACAGCGGCCAGAAGCGGATCGCCCTCTTGGAACAATGTCGCATGGTGGAAGTGGTCACAAACCTCCCATGCTTTTTTGAACCCGTCCTTACAGGCGTGCGCAAAGCCGGTTACCGGATCTACAGTGTCTTCGAGCTCGATTGTCAAAAGACCCGAATGCCCGTGAAGGTGCTTTGCTTCTCTCGGCCAGTTCATAAACCTATGCGCGTACTGGAAATCGAGCTTCACGATTGATGTGTACTTGTCGTCTGGCATGGTGATTACCTCCTAAATTTTATTTTTGAATGGTGCTCTCTCGTATCCGTGTTGACCTGTGTGCATGCGACTCTTGTTTGACCTTAATTGTACGCCACTGTGCGTTGTGCGTGCGTTGCGTGTTTGCTGTGAGAATAGGATGATACGACATAATTGCCCGTAGCATCGTTTCCCTACCGGTGGTTTTCTGAACCCCTTGGATCTGATTATGTTCTATGTTGGCATTCAGCTTGAGAATTTGCTGCGCTAACTAAACGGTTGCTACAAAAGGAGGAGCCAGGCAGGATGAGCAGCACCGACCCCGCACACAGCGACGCGCACAGCACCGACGACGCGCACAGCACCGGCCCCCCCCCCGTCCGCCTCACGAAAATGTCGAGCAAGGCCGGTTGAGCTGCCAAATGGGGTCCGGAGGACCTTCACGCGGTGCTTTCGCAGATTGCGCCCGGCGCATCCGACGCGCTGATGCTCGGCTTTGAGACAGATGATGACTCGGCGGTCTACCGCATCTCAGACGATATCGCGGTTCTCTTAAGCGTGGATTTTTTCACGCCCATCGTTGACGATCCATATGACTTCGGTCGGATTGCGGCTGCAAATGCCCTGTCGGACATCTATGCCATGGGTGGTCAGCCGCTTACCGCGATGAACCTGCTCGCGTTCCCGTGCTCTTTGGGGCCTGACATCGTGGGCGAGGTTGTGCGAGGAGGTGCCGAGAAGGTCGCCGAAGCGGGCGCGGTCACGGTGGGGGGTCACACGATCGATGACAAGGAGCCCAAATTCGGGTTGTCGGTGATGGGCACCGTCCACCCTGACCAGGTGATCCGCAATCGCGGTGCAAAGCCGGGTGATGCCATCGTGCTCACCAAGCCGCTCGGTACCGGGCTTTGGGGGACCGCACTCAAACGAGGCAAGGCCGATCCCGACTCCAGTCCGGGCGCTGCTCGAGCGGCTATCGAGTCGATGGCGCAGCTCAACCGAGAGGCTGCCGAGGCCATGGTCTCTGTTGGCGTAAACGCTGCCACAGACGTTACCGGTTTCGGGCTTGCCGGGCACTTGTATGAGATGACCAAGGCGAGCGGGTGTTCGGCGTTCATCGATCTTGAGGGTGTGCCGCTGCTTTCCGGTGCGCTTGAGTGGGCGGCTGCCGATGTGGTTCCTGGGCGCACCGCTGAGATCATTGCCTGGGCGTCTAAGTTCATGCGGTGGCAGGCAGATGCAGACGAGGAGCTTTGGATGAAGGTGCTTTGTGACCCCCAGACAAGCGGGGGGCTCATGATGGCGGTTCCTGCTCAAAACATCGACGGCCTCGTCTCCAGACTCGAAGGCTCTGGGGTGCTGGCAGCGGTCATAGGGGCTTTCACCAAGGGGAACCCCGGCCATATCGCCGTGAGGTAGTGCACGTTGCGAGGCAACACACACCATCGCCACATATCGTCGCGAGGCAACGCGCATTGCCGCCATGCATGTCGTGAGGTGGCGCGCACCGCACCACGCCCCCGTCTCTATTGCCTTGGGTTCAAGGAGAGCCTGAAGGTAGGCAGGATAGGGATCATGCTCGCGTTGGCCAGCGCTCTCATAGAATCAGGCGAGGTGGGCGAGGTAGTAACCGTTGCCTATCAACCCTGGCTAAGGTCCAATGCCTCGGTCTAAATCGGCCTGGATCGCTTTAATCCAGCCTCCGTACCATCCACAAACCACAGGGTTTCCTATACAATCCACCACCATGGACGAGAGTAGGCTTCTATCACAACTACCAAAAGTCGATGTGCTTCTCGCACGCGAGGATGTCTCCGCGCTGATCAAAGTCTATGGCCGAGGCCTGGTCGTGGATGCCGTCCGCGATGCCTTGGACGAGAGTCGCACCGTGATCATGAGCGCGCATTACAACGCGGAGCGCGACGACGGGCTTGGTGCAGAGTTGCGGGCCGCCATTTCGCCGGACGAGATCGTCGTTTGCGCTTCTCGGCTCCTTTACGCACGCACCCGCAGGAGCCTGTGCCGCGTCATTAACGCGACCGGCATCATCGTGCACACCAACCTGGGCAGGTCCCTGCTTGCCGAGAGTGCGGCAGAGGCCGTCTTCGAGGTTGCCCGCTCCTATTCGACGCTGGAATACGATGTCGAGAATGCCGAGCGGGGCAGCAGGTACGCCCACGTTGAGAAGCTGCTCTGTCAACTTACGGGTGCCGAGGCGGCGATGGTCGTCAACAACAATGCCGCCGCCGTCCTGCTCGGTTTGGCTGGGCTCGCCCGTGGCAAAGAGGCGATAGTGAGCCGTGGCGAGCTGGTGGAGATAGGCGGTAGCTTCAGGATCCCCGACATCATGGCGGAAAGCGGGGCCAAGATGGTTGAGGTCGGGGCCACGAACAAGACGCATCTGAAAGACTACGAGGGCGCACTGAACGATAACACGGGGGTCATGCTCAAAGTCCATACCAGCAACTATCGCGTGGTGGGCTTCACCGAAGATGTCTCTTTGGAGGAGCTTGTCGACTTAGGGGCGCACAATGCGGTCCCCGTGATGGTCGATGAGGGGTCCGGCGTGCTTTTAGATATCCCGCTTCCGTGCTTTGCGCACGAGCCCTGCATCTTCAATATGATACGCACAGGGGTCAGTCTTGTGACGTTTTCTGGCGACAAGCTCCTCGGCGGGCCGCAAGTCGGCATCCTTGCTGGCAGGCATCACATCATCTCCTCGCTCAAAAAACACCCGCTTACCCGTGCGCTCAGGCTTGACAAGATGACGCTCGCGGCGCTTGAGGTGACGCTCAGGCTCTATCTGAACCCTGATCGCGCCTGCCAAGAGATACCAACGCTACGGATGCTCTCGATGACCGAGGCCGAGGTGGCGGACCGTGCCCGGAGGCTTGCCATTGCCATCGAGGATGCAGCACCAGGCGCGTATTCCCCTGCGGTAATGGGCGATGTCTCGCGGGCGGGCGGCGGAGCGCTCCCGATGGCCGATATCCCGACCACGGTGGTCGCGCTTACCCCGGCAGTCGGGTCGGTGAACGGGCTTGAGAAGGCGCTGAGGCTCGGCAAGCCGCACGTGATCGCCCGCATCCGTGAGCGTCGGCTCATACTTGACCCGCGGACGCTTTCCTCCGAGGAAGAGGAGCGCGAGGTGGTCTCGGCCCTGCGGCGCATTGCTGCGACCTAAACTGCGACCTAATAGATGCCTGTGCGAGAGGCACCGTTGGGCGGCGCTTCTATCCTCCGGTAATGGTTCTGCTGACAGCGGGAAGCCAGGGGCGTATCATCATGGAGAACATCTCTGGTATCAGCAGGTGCAACGCCAGCATGGCCACGGGGGCGATGAAGAGCATGAGCGACCCCCACTTTTTGGACAGTCTCACGCCAATCCAGAAAAGCAGTGCGGCAAGTGCTGCATTGAGGAGCCACCAGACCTCTGGGGGCACTCTGATGGCTATCAAGAGCATAGCAGCCGGACTCGGTATGCTTTCAATAATAGCAGGAAGCATCGAGCGTATGTCTTTGCGTGAGGCAAGGATTATGAACAGCGTTATCGATGAGGTCGTTGCTGCCGACGCAAGGTATTCCCAGCGCTGCGGGTTGAACTTCCAGGAGGATGTAGGTGTGCCAGGTGCAGCCGAGAGGTTTGCTGTTGTGTCTGCCGAGGTATCAGAGGCTGGCTCAGTTGCTGCCGTAGATGCCGCAATCGTATCAGCAGCTTCTCCCCCTGTAGCAGGAGCATTGCCTGGCAGATCAAAGTCCTCGAAAAACTCCTGTGGCCCCTGTGCTGCTTGTGGCTCCTGTGGTATTTGCGCAGGCTGAACTTCGTCGGACATGCGGGTCTCCCTGGGTCATAGCGCGATTATTCAGGGTTAATCATATGCGATTTGGCTAGACTCAGCAGACAAACACCGCATTTCAATCAAAATAAAATCTATAGAAGAACACTTCACATCCACATTTTATCTTGATAACCTATGCACTGGCTGTTTTTGCGACAGTTATTCGAGGACTCCGGCAGGTCCAGCAGGACAGGTACCCAGCAGGGTAGGTAGACAGACAGGACCAGGATACGCGTAAGAGGCCGCCTCCGAGTCGATCCAGTCTAAAGCGCCAGCATTGCTGCCAGGG
>WRDS01000036.1 GCA_009779675.1 Coriobacteriia bacterium | reverse complement strand
TGGGACCAATCGGGGGCATCCCGCCAAAAGAATTTGAAGCGTTGTATTATGAGGAGCACGGAGTCAAAGCGCATGCAGCGTAGGACTCAAGAAACGGGTCTCCAGAAAACACGGGGGGATTCACACGGATACGGCATAAACACAGCGCAGACACGGCACGCACAACACAAACACGGCATGAGCACAGCATAAGCACAACACGGGCACAGTTTTGACGTAGCATTGACGTAGCGTGACCCAGATAGAGCAGTGGCGCGGAGTGGGCGTAGCCTAGACCAGGATGCAATAAACGCAGGTGTGTCAAATCTTATGCAAGGGTAGGATGTGGCCAATGGTTGACCCCGAAGGCTTCTTGTTTGGCATAGAGCATGAGTTTCCAGTACGGGATACCCAATGTCAGTTTCGCGATTTCACGAATACCAAGTTTGAAGAATTTGATGCGGTAATCAAAGAACTACCGGTGCACAAGTCCGATTACGACAGTCTCAGGGTAGGAGACCTGGGCATCAAGAAAAAGCGTTGGTACATTGAGGGGTTTGAGCGCTTCGGCGAGACCGGGGAGTACCTGCGCACAGATCCGAAAGGTTTTGAGATCAGAACGCCGATCCAGCCTTCGATTGATGCTGCGGTCAACGCCCTTGAGGGCGACATCGCACGCTGGAGGACCGAGGCCGAGAAGCGCGGGTACCATGCGGTGCTCACGTCGTTCAACCCGTACCAAGCCGAGTATACCCCTCAACCTCCCTTGAACGAACGGGAAGTGCAGGACCGGCAGAGCCCTGAGGAGCAAACTGCCTATATCGCCATGCTCACATATGGGCCGGATATCAGTATTTCGCACCCTGGTTATTCGGCGCAAAAAAATATCGACCTTGGCATGAAACTCACGTTTTACAGCCCGTATATGGTTCCTTTCAGTTACTCGTCACCGTTCTTTTTGGGTAGCCTGTGGGGCGGCTATTCTCGGCGGACGTACTATCGTACTGGCCGGCGTCCAGCGGCGCTCGTTTTTGTGGGCTCAGCAGATGAGATCATCGAGAGCACCCCTACGCTGACTGATCGGGCGCGGCTCGCACCTGAGGTAGGAAGAGTGGAGTTTAAGGCGTTCGATTGCCCTCGGGATGTTGCGCACTTCCGAGCGCTTGGGACTCTGATTCTGGGGCTTGCGCTTGACACAGGGCTGCCAGGGCGTGCGCTCGTTCCCGATGAGGGTCTGCATAAAAGATCCGCTCGCGCGGCTTTCGATGATCCAGACACTTTCGCGCATGCGCAGGAGGTACTGGATGCTGCCGAGCATGCTCTGCCGGTGGCGATGCGGGAGGCGCTGACCCCACTTAGGGAGATGCTCAACGTGCGTGAGACACCGGCGCACGGGATGATCGAGTCTTTCTCGGCGGGGGCAAGCATTATCGATGCCATCGCCATCAAATAACACGGGGTCTTGCCGGGGTCTTGGCACGGGGCCTTACGCGGGATCCTGTTCTTAGGGATACGTGCGGATACGCATGCCTGTGTGTGCCAGGCGCATAAAAAGGCTGCCCGTCATACGCCAGTCCTATCCGGCTCCGACCAATGGGGGATGCATTTTGACTGCCAGAACGAAGCAATCCCTTGGTCGGAAGTGCATGATATTGGATGAGGCAGAGTCTAATGTTCCTGCGATCCCGTTCCTGCGCTCCTTATCTGCTATGCGTTGGTGCGCGTAGCAGGTGTTGAGTTGCTCGCGGTGGTTGATTGGAAAATGAGGCAAGGAGATGGCAATGAAGACCGTGAAACTGAAGGCGCTTGCAGCAATCATCATTGTGGCTGCAGTCCTGTCGACGGTGGCTCCTCAGATAGGTTTTGCAGAACAAGCGTCTAAGCAGGTAGGTCTTGCAGCACAAATATCCGAGTGGGTTCCTGTTCAGGAATATTATGTGCCATTTCCAGAAGACCAGCTCCTGGAGGGGCTGCGGATCATCGAGTCAGGTGGGATTGCTTGGACACCGGTCGATCCGGTCACCAACTACATCTCCATTTCTGTTCCCCTCGATGGGACAATCATCTATTACGATCACTGGGAGAACGGATACGAAAGCGACATTGCCAACCCCGCCGATGTTTTCAGTGTGACCAACCCTGGGGGGACTCAGATTTGGGGAGATGGCGACCCCTCCAACGGCAGTGCCCCCGGTGTTCCAGGGGACATTATCACTGCTGGCACGGTCATCGTTCTCCAGGACTCTGTCAATTCCGCATATCTTCAGTCGGGTCTCCACTGGGGTGCCCGCGACAGGATCGCATCCAGCAAGGCTATTGCCATGAGCCGTGCCGGTTGGGCTACTGACTCAGGGACGTTGTTGGCGAGTTCCGTTGCAGCGCTTGATACTTCTAAATGGGGCACCGAGTATCTCGTTCCTGTCGGAGAGGATATCCCGGTTGCCGATGATGCCGACATGTTCGAGTACGTCGGGATCACGGTTATGGCCTGTGAGCCAAACACCACGGTCTCAGTTGACGTGGATGCCGATGGCAGCTTTGGTGGTGCCAAGGATGTCAATACCGTTCTTGGCCAAGGCGAGAGCTGTTTTGTGAATGGCGGTGTCAACACCGGTGCACGGGTGGTTGCCAGTAGCCCGGTCCAGGTGCACATGCTTACTGGTGACCGTGGTTCAAACTACGAAAGCCGTGACGCGGCGCTTCTTCCTGTCAGCTCGTGGTCGGACAGTTATTACACGCCGGTTTCCACTGCGATGGAGGTTTACGACGAGCAGATCGGGCTGGTTGGATGTGGTACGACCGTGTGGCTCTTCAACCCACATGCAACCGATATCCTCGTCACTTATGAAAGCCGTGCAGCTAGCGGCGTGGTTGCCAGTCAGATCGATGTGCCTGCAGGTGGATATGCCAAGCAGGTGATCCCCGACGGTTCCGGTGCGCACTTCTTCTCCGATGGGATACCGTTTTATGCGTATTCAACCACCGATTCCACCAGCGCTCCTCCACTCAACCAGTCTTGGGAGTGGTCATACACCTTGATTCCCGAGCCTGCGCTGAGTTCGCAGGTGCTCGTCGGCCTCGGCCTCGGTCGTGACCCGATGTCTAATGAGCGTCCGAACGAGAACGGCAATCCGGTGTGGGTAACGCCGGTCGGCAACGGGGACACGCCGGTAACCATCTACGTCGACTTCGATGCCGATCCACGCACCGGCCCGTTCATTGACCCGAATGGCAACCGCTACGATGTGTCCTATGACGCGAAGGAGCTTGAGCGCCTCAAGCTGTTCAACCCCTCAAAAGACCAGACCGGCATGCTGGTATACGTGCTTGACCACAGCATCGGGCTTGCAGCTGCATGGGGAGAGGACCCTTCTAGCATCTACTCAGGTTCTCCTGGTCTTGATGCAGGCACCGAAGTGCCTCCTCTCCCGATTTTTGATGCGAGTAAAAAGGGTACGCTTTATGCGGATGTGGACGAGGACGGGTACCTGAGCCCGGGCGACGAGCTGCTCTACACGATCAAGATCAACAACACAAGCAGGATGCCCATCCCAGACGTCTTGCTTGAAGATATCCTGCCGGCGGACGTGACCTACAAGCCGGGAACGGCAATGCTCCTCAAAAACCCTGGCAACATCGCCGAGCCGATCCCTGACGACTTGAGTGGGACCCCGTTCCCCTTCGATGAAGGCGGACGGGTCCTTGATAGCGCTAACCCGCTGCCTGTCGGCGGCTCCTACATCGTCACATTTGTGACCACTGTCAACCCTTATGGGGACTTGAGCGAAGATGCCGACGATATCATCAACGACGGGATCGTGCGTGCGGTCAAAAAAGAGATCTTCATCACCGATAAGACCGTGCTTTATGGAAAGATCGGCGATTACGTTTGGTTCGATAGGAACCACAATGGCATCCAGGATATGGGCGAGCCTGGTATTCCGGATGTGGCTGTCAGCCTCTATGACAGCAAGGGCAGCCTGGTAGCAACCACAACCACGGACGTTAACGGCAAATACCTGTTCACGGGAGTTGCTGCCGGCGATTACATTGTTGAGTTCGATGCGCTTCCCGGCTATATGTTCACGCTTCCCAAACAGGGCAACAATGATGCCCTTGACAGCGATGCCGATCCGGGCACAGGCCGTGCGCTAGTATCCATCGGTAAGGGGCAGACCTGCTTAGACATCGATGCAGGCCTCTGGCGGCCTGGCCCTGCAATTGCGATTACCAAGAATGCCTCACCGACATTGCTTCCTGCTGATGGCGGGGACGTGGAGTTCGGGTTCGTCATAGAGAACACGGATGACAATGGGCTCACGGTGACAAGCCTTATCGACTCAGTCTTTGGCGATCTGCTGGATGAGGCAAAGGCGCAAAACGGCGATGCGGATATCGTGCTTGTGCCTGGCGAGGCCTACTCCTTCGGCATTACACGCGGTCTTATCCCTGATGACGACCTGGTTCCGCACATAAACATCATTACGGTCATCGGCACCGACAAAGACGGCACCCAGGCCACCGATAGCGATGATGCTACGGTTGCTTTTGAGGGTGGGGACCTGCAGATGTACGGTGCGATCGGCGACTACGTCTGGCATGACTTGGATCTGAATGGTATCCAGGATGAAGGTGAGCCTGGTATTCCGGATGTCACCGTGATCCTGTACGACTCTGACGGTGATGTGGTCGCGACTAAGAGCACGGGACCCAATGGGGAGTACCTTTTCAGTGACCTGCTGGCTGGGGACTACGTTGTCGAGTTCGTCAATCCGCCTGGCTATATGTTCACGCTTCCAAACCAGGGTGGGGATGATACGATAAATAGCAAGCCTGATCCGACCACCGGGTGCGTGCCGGTAACCCTTGCCGCCAGCCAGACCATTTTGAATATCGATGCGGGTCTTTGGAAACCTGTTCCCAAGATCGCCGTTACCAAGAGCGCCAACCCCGCGAGAGTCCCTGAAACCGGTGCAGACGTCGATTTCACCGTTACGGTTGAGAACACCGGTGCAAAATCCGTTACTCTGACCGGTGCCGTGGACACGGTATTCGGCACGCTTGATATAACTGAATTCGATATGACGCACCTTGCGGTTGGCGAGGTGGCGACCTACGAGTTCACCAGGTTTATCAAGGGTGAGCCTGATACCCCGCACGTCAATGTCGTGACGGTCACGGGAGAAGATGACGAGGGCACACCGGTCGCCGACGACGATGATGCCACGGTCGAATTCGAGGATGTGCTGCCCGAGATCAAGATCACCAAGACAGCCGATCCAACGGTTTTGCCTGAGACTGGAGGGAATGCGCACTTCACCTTCACCATCGAGAACACGGGCCCTGAGGAGATCACCGTTATACAGCTTATGGACTCTGTCTTTGGCGATCTGCTGGATACGGCTCAAGCGGAAAACGAGGATCAGCCCATCGTTCTTAGCCCGGGTGCCCCGTTCACGTTCTCAATTACGCGCCAACTTGTCTCTGCTGGCCAGCTGGCACCCCATAAGAACACCGTCCGTGTCGTTGGCGAGGACAACGAGGGCAATCGGGCGGAGGATGAGGACGATGCCACAGTCGAGTTCACTGCCGTTACCCCTGAGATCAGCATTACAAAGACGGCAATGCCAGGTATCCTGCCGGAGGATGGCGGGAGCGTCGTGTTCACCTTTGTGATCAAGAACACGGGTGTGAAAGACCTCACCGTCACGGATCTCGACGACTCGGTTTTTGGTGACCTTCTCGGCGAGGCAGAGTCGCAAAACGGTGGTCGGCAGATCTGTCTTGCGCCTGATGGGATCTTCACGTTCTCGATCGAAAGGGATCTCGTCTCCGAGGACCTGCTCCCGCACGTTAACGAGATCACCGTTACCGGTGTTGATGATGACGGGCAAACCGCCACCGATTCCGATGAGGCTGAGGTCCTTTTCGCGGGCGAGGAGACACCACAGATCACCGTCACAAAGAGTGTTGCGCCGAGTGTCCTTAAGCAAACCGGTGCGAACGCGACGTTCACCGTTGTCGCTCAGAACACGGGAACGGTACCCGTGACCCTTGTCGATGCATTCGACTCCGTGTTCGGCCCCATCGACATAAGCAGCTTTAATAAGCTCTACCTTGTGCCGGGTGACTCGGCGACCTGCCAGTTCATTAAGTGGCTTGAGTCCGATAACCTTGAGCCGCACTATAACGTGGTCAGGGTTATGGCAGAGGATGATAACGGTGTCCAGGTCGAGGATGATGATGATGCCACCGTCACCTTTACCGAGGTCCTGCCTGAGATCGAGATCACCAAGACGCCGAGCCGGACCATGCTGCCCGAGACCGGCGGCAGCGTCCAGTTTGCTTTCTCTATCCGCAACAGCAGCTTGAAGGATCTTACGGTAACGGATCTTCGCGATTCGATCTTTGGTGATCTCCTCGCCGAGGCTGAGGCAAAAAATGGAGGTAACCCGATCCGCCTTGTGCCCGATGGGACGTATTCTTTCTCGATCACACGGATACTTGTGGCTCCTGAAAGCAAGCTTCCTCACACCAACAGGGTTGACGTTGTAGGCACGGATGACAACGGGAACGAGACCAAGGCGTATGATACGGCGACGGTCGAGTTCTCCCATGTGCCGCCAATCATCGAAGTGACCAAAGAGGTTGACAAGCCTGAGGCTGTCGAGCCAGGTGGGATCTTTAACTATACCGTTGTCGTGACCAACACCGGCAGTAAGGCCGTTACGCTCACGAAGGTCTCCGACGACAAATATGGTGTGCTCTACGAGGGCGCGGACATCACCCTTCTCCCGGGAGGCTCAGAGCAGTTCGGGTTCCAGATGACCCATAATCTGGAAGGCGAGTACAAGAACACGGTGTATGCAACTGCTGTTGACGATAACGGCGAGAGCATCACGGTCTCCGACGATGCAAAGGTCATTGTGCGCAAGAGCGGCATCTCGGTCACAAAGACCTCCGATGCCCCTAAGGGCGGAGTCCCGTACGGCAGCAAGGTCACCTATACCTATATCGTTAAGAATGTCGGCAAAATCACGCTTTACGATGTTGTTGCCACTGACAATAAGCTCGGGATAGTGGGTCGGGTCGCGAAACTTGAGCCTGGCGAGTCGGTTACCTTCACTAAAACGACGATACTCAACGAGACCACGACCAACATTGTTGTTGCTATCGGCAAGGATAAGGACGGCAACATCGTCAGGGACGACGACACGGTAACGGTGGAGACCTTCCTGCCATACAATGAGGACGACCCGAAATACCCGAAGAAACAGAACCCGCCGCTCCTGCCTTACACGGGTGGCACGATTGCAACGCTCTTTATCGCCTCTGGTGTGAGTGTACTCATCGGCGGGTATCTCCGCAGGAGGGTCGAAGAGGGGTAAGCAGCAGGTTTTTACAACGCACTCCAATCTGCCGCCTGGTTGATCGTATGCCAGGCGGCAGATGGTTTTTGGCTCAACTGACCCTGCATTTCTGCCGATACACAAAGCATAAGGAAAATATGCCCGATTCTTGCAAGAGGTGCATTTTCAATGATTCTGAGCCCGTTTTGCTGTTTTCCTGGTGCGAGTGGTCAGCTCCCAAATGGCCAGTCCCGTTCAGGCCGGTCCTGTTTTAAAGCAGCCTCAAAAACAACGTCAATTCCGAGGGCGTCTGCTGCGGGCGTTGTTTTCGCTGGTCTTGCCCTCTTCTTTGCGCTCAGCGCTGTTGTCGGCGCTCTTACGGCTCCCTTGGCGTATGCGGTCGACACCTCGAAGCGCACTAACGCCGAGATCCGTAATGAATGGCAGCGCCTGAAGCCCTCATACAGAGGGGATCCTTTTGTAGTGGCTCCTCAGATCACGGCTCCGCATGCGCCGGGAAGCCTGGCAGACGGGCATGCAGTGGATGCGCTCGGCACGATCAACTTCGCACGCTATCTTGCAGGCCTGCCTGCAGACGTCACACTTGATGCCAAGCTCAATGAGACCTCACAGTATGGTGCGGTTTTGCTTGCCACGTCGGATTTTTCGCATACCCCGAAGCAGCCGGCGGGAATGAGCAAGGAGTTTTATGAGCGCGGCTACGATTCCACCAGCAAAAGCAACATCGGTTGGGCTAGCAGCAGTTCGTATACCGTAGCAGATTTTGAGAGGCTTTGTTTGGCAGATGCGGACCCCAATAACGTCCAAGTGGTTGGGCACCGCAGATGGTTGCTTAACCCGGCAATGCAGAAAACGGGCGTTGGATACGCACGCAACAACAGTGTGGGGAAGGGGTTCTTCACCACGTACGCGCTCAACGTCTCTCGTACGCAGGCTGTTGATTACGACTATATCGCCTGGCCGTCGGCGGGCCCGTTCCCAAAGGAGTTCCTGACTTCTTCGACCCCGTGGTCAATCACTCTCAATCCCGCACGTTATCGTTGGGGCAAATCCGGCCATACCGTTACGCTCGTCCGCGTTTCCGATGGGTCATCTTGGAGTTTTAACGCGAACGACACGACAGCTGCCGGCAAAGAGTTCAACGCTAAGTACTTCTCGGCGGATTTTGGCGGGTATGGCATCGCTAACGCGTTCATCTTCCGCCCGCATCCAGCGGTTACCTATGCGCCCGGTGATGAGTTTGTGGTGACGCTCTCGGGTGGGATTTACGAAAAGGACACGGGCAAGCCGACCACGGTGAGCTACGCCACTCGCATCATGTCATTAGAGGGGGTCGATGGGGTCAAGCTGGATATCGCCGCGCCGACCTCAAGGTCGGACGCGGTTGCAACCTATATTTCTGTCCCGGCAACGATCACTATTACCGCCACTGCCGAGGCAGGCGGATCAGGTGTGGCAGCGCTTTACTACCGGATCGACGGCGGTACCACTCAGACCGTGATACCTGCCGGCAACCTGCCGGCCTACACGGTCACGAAGACCGTCGCTCTCTCAAAAAAGGGCACTCGCACGCTAGAATTCTGGGCGGCTGACAACGCGGGCAACGTCGAGTCACCGCGCAATGTCGTCACTTTCAAGATCATCAGCACCAGCAACCCCGGGTCTGACGACATGCCGATCACTATGACGGTCAAGGACCGTCATAGCAAAGGGGCGCATGGGGCCGAGGGCTACAGTGCAAGCGACATCGTCTCTTGCATCGAGTGCCATTCCACCAAAGGCTACACAGGCTGTACGCACGCGGGCTGTCACCGTGTTGCCACTACTCGCGACCTTATGCCTGGTGAGGGTGCGCCTGCAAACCATGCATACCTCACCGACTACGACTGCGGTGATTGCCATGGGATCAAAGACGACCTGCCGCCCAAAGGCACGATCGAGCGCATCTCTGGCGCAGACCGCTTTACTACTGCCATCGAGGTGAGCAAGGCGAACTTCACGTCTGCCGACGCGGTCATCATAGCCACCGGCATGAACTATGCAGACGCGCTTTCTGCAAGCGCCCTTGCAGGCTCGGAGAAGGTACCGCTCCTCTTGACGGGGTCGGATGCCTTGAGCCCCGGTGTGCTTCAAGAGGTAAAGCGCCTCGGTGCCACCAAGGCATACATCATGGGCTCCACCGCAGCGGTCTCTGATGCGGTGGGAGGCTCGCTCCTCGGCGCAAAGCTCCAAGTCGAGCGCATTGCCGGTGCCGACCGCTATCAGACGAGCGCTGCCATCGCGCAAAAGATCGCGGCCCTTGAGGGCCGGTCGTTTGCAAAGAGCGCCTTCTTGGCCCGCGGCGACAACTTCGCAGACGGCCTTGCGGTGTCCCCGCTTGCATATAAGAGCAAGATCCCGGTCATCCTCACCCGCCCGACGGAGCTTTCCGTGCCTGCGGCAGGTGCCATCCAGGGCCTTGGCATCACCGATGTGACGATACTCGGCTCTGACGCTGCGGTCGCAGGCAGTGTCGAGGCAGCCGTAAAAGGCCTCAGCACAAGCCCGACCGTCAGGCGTGTGGCAGGTGCAGACCGTTACCGTACCGCACAAGAGATCGCAAAGCGCACGCTTGACAACTCGTCTGACACCGAAGGATTCATCGGTGTTGCGACAGGTCTGAACTTCCCTGATGCCCTTGCCGGCGGGGTCGCGGCAGGTGAGCGTGGCGGCATACTCGTGCTCACCGCGCCTGAGGCGCTCTCGGTGAACTGGGCCTCCTATCTGCCAGGTGCGTACAGGGGTGCCAAGTCAGACATCCAGGTCTATGGTGGGTCAAGCGCAGTCTCTGACAATGCTATGGACGCACTGCGGGACCTCTTGCTGCACTGATCTTGCGCTGCGCAGTACGCCTCTTGCAACAGTTGTTTGAAAAGCCCGATCAGCTTGCGGGTGACGGGTCCCGGTCGACCGGTGCCGATGGTGTTTTGCGAAAGCCTCACGATTGGGACAACCCCGCGGGTCGTCGAGGTGATGAACGCCTCGTCGGCGGCAAGCGCATCATCCAACGTGATCTGGCCTCTGATGACGCGATGGCCGCTCTTCTCGGCAAGGGCGAGGATGCGTGGGCCGACGGTGCCATAAAGTACGCCAGCGGAGGGCGCGAGGATCACCTCATCTTTTACGATGTAAAAGCTTGCCGAAGCTGCTTCGCTGATCCTGCCGTCCTTGTGGTAGAGAATGCTCATGTTGCCGGTTTCCTTGGCATCTGGCATGCGTTTGAGCATGGTGAGGTAGTTGGTTGATTTTGCCTGCGGTAGCTCACGCGCGTGCTCTACAAGCATGAGGCCCACGCTGTCCTCGTAAACATTTGGAGCCAGATCTTGGAGCTCGTGCGTAAGAATCAAAAATGTAGGATCTCCGTCTGAGGCAGTGCGGCCGTCGGGAGAGACCCCTCCGGTCAAAAGCAAGCGGACGGTTGCCTCTGCATGCTGGTTCAGCTCGAGCAAACGTTCAATGGCTTGTGCGATCGTGGCATCGTCAACCGGTACTTTGAGGTTGAGCTCATCGGCGGATGCGCGCAGGCGCTTCAGGTGCTCGGTGAGCAAAAACGGCCTGCCGCCGACGGTGCGTAAAAGATCGAATACCGCGTAACCGCGCAGTAGTCCGATGTCGAGCGGCGAGATCGCCGCCTCGGCGAGTGGGACGATGTGGCCATTCAGGTAGACATGCGGAATATCCATACCGCTTTTCTACCACAAATTGGGCATCAGAGCGGTAAAAATTATTCGATAACAATATTACCACAGCAGTGGTATACGGTGTACAATTCAATTGTTACTGAGTCACGGTCAAAAGGGGTCGGTATGGGTAACGCGATTGCTGTCGAGCAGATCGAAACGTATTTGCGGGCGCTGACGGTCTACCCGGACCGCCGTGTTGGCGGTGAGGGCAACAAGGCTGCTACCAGGTTTTTTGCCGACACGTACCGGGGGTTTGGCTATGACGTGCAAGAGTACCCCTTCGGCTGCCTTGACTGGGTGGCCAGTGAGTCTCGGATCGGTATCAACGACAGGGTTATCAAAGGGCAGCCGGAGCCGTACTCGAACCCCTTTAACGGTCGAGGGCGCTTAGTGCCGGCATCAACTGTTTCTGAACTCGAGACGGCTGATGCCAGGGGTCAAGTGCTTCTGCTCCACGGCGAGATCGCTCGGCACCAGCTGACTCCCAAGAGCTTCCCTTTTTACAGCTCGCACGGGCACCAACGCATAATTCGGGCGGTGGAGGCTGCCCGTCCGGCTGCGGTCATCGCTGCGACCGGTGTTGATCCGGATATGGTCGGCGCAGTCTGTCCGTTCCCGCTTTTCGACGATGCCGACATAGGGATCCCCAACGCCTGCATAACCGAGGCTGATGGGGGGGTGCTTAAAACATGCGCGGGCGCTCAAGTGAGGCTTGTCATCGAGTCCAAGCGGATCTCCTCGATTGCCGAGCATGTGACGGCTTTCAGGGCGGTGCCTGGTGCGCAGCGTATCGTGCTCTCGACACACATCGACAGTTACCGCTGCTCGCCTGGAGCGATTGACAATGCCTGTGGTGTTGCGGTGTTGCTCAGCGCGGCGGCGCTTCTCAAGGATTATCAAGGGCATTATGCCCTGGAGTTCATGCCATTTAACGGCGAGGACAATTATGCGAGCCCCGGAGAAATGCTGTGGCTCGAGGGAAACCGGGGCTGTGCTTACGGCATCGCACTTGGGGTCAACCTCGATGGTGTCGGCATGCGGGGCGCGAGCGATCTGGTGTCGTTTTATGATTGCCCTTTGACCATCGAGAATACCACACGTGTCCTGATGGACTCCCATGCGGATATCACTGAGGGCGAGCCCTGGCATCAGGGCGACCACATGCTTTATGTGACGCTCAAACGCCCGGCGCTTGCCGTGTCATCGTCGGGTATCCAGAAGTTTTTAGCCGAGTTTGCGCATACCCGGTACGACACTATCGGGCTTGTCGACCCCGTACGCATTGCGCGGATGGCGGGGTTTCTTGCAGACCTTGTGCTCAGCATCTGATCTACTTTTTGGCAGTACTTGCAAACTGGGCACCTGCGAATTGAGCATCGGCAAACCCGTCACCTGCAAACTGGGCATCTGCGAATTGGCTGTTGTAAAGGCCGCTATAAAACCCCTTTGCACCCAAAAGCCCTTTGTGGGTGCCTTGTTCGACGATGCAGCCATCGTTGACCACGATGATCGTATCGGCATCACGGATGGTTGAAAGCCGATGCGCGATCACAAAGCTCGTGCGCCCTTTCATGAGTTCGGCCATAGCGCGCTGTATGAGCACCTCGGTGCGGGTATCCACCGAGCTGGTGGCCTCATCTAAGATGAGGATCTCGGGGTCGGCAAGGAATGCCCGGGCAATAGTAAGCAGCTGGCGTTCGCCCGCCGAGATGTTGGTCGCATCATCGGTGAGAGGGGTGTTGTACCCATCGGGGAGCGTGCGCACGAAGTGATCCACGTGCGCGGCGGTTGCCGCTACGCGCACATCCTCGTCAGTCGCGTCATCCCGACCGTACGCTATGTTCTCTTTGATGGTGCCGCCAAAGAGCCAGGTGTCCTGCAGCACCATTCCAAAGGTACGGCGCAGGTCATCCCGGGTCATGTTGCGGATGTCGATGCCATCGATTGTGATGGAGCCGCTGTCTATCTCGTAAAACCTCATCAACAGGTTGACAAGGGTGGTTTTTCCCGCACCGGTCGGGCCCACAATGGCAATCGTTGCGCCTGGCCTTGCCTCAAGGGAAAGATCCCTTATGAGTGGGGTGTCCGGATCATATCTGAATGAGACGTTGTCCAGCATGACATGCCCGGCAACTCCTTCAAGCCTGACAGGGTCAGCGGGATCCGGGACCTCCTCGGACTCATCTAAAAGCTCAAATACCCGCTCGGCGGAGGCGATGGTCGATTGAAGGATGTTTGCAATGCTTGCCGTCTGCATGATCGGCTGTTGGAACTGTTTTGAGTACTGGATGAATGCCTGCACCGAGCCGAGGCTCAGGCCGCCGTTGGCGACCCGCATGCCGCCAATGACCGCGATCATCACGTAATTCAGGTTGTTGATGAAATTCATTGAGGGCTGGATGAGCCCGGATATGAACTGTGCGTGGAAGCTTGAGTCAAAAAGCTCCTGGTTTTGTTGGTTGAACACCTCGATGGCCTCGCGTTGCCGACCAAAGACCTTAACGATGCTGTGTCCGCTGTGCATCTCCTCGATGTTGCCGTTGAGCCGTCCGGTGCGCTCCCATTGAGCGGTGAACTGTTTTTGCGAGCGCTTGGCGATTGCCGAGGTGACGATCATCGAAATAGGGATGACCAGTAGGGAGATTCCTGCTAAAAGCGGGCTGATCGAGAACATCTGGGCCAGTACTCCGACGATCATCAGTACTGACGTGATGATCTGGGTAAGGCTTTGCTGCAAGGTCTGCGCGATATTGTCGATGTCGTTTGTAACGCGCGACAGGATATCACCGCGGGGATTGTCGTCAAAGTATTTGAGTGGCAGCCGGTCCAACTTCTCATCAACCTGTTTGCGCAGGCTGTAGACGACCCGTTGGGCAACCCCTGCCATGCAGTAGTTCTGCGCCCAGCCGAACAGCGTGGCAAAGGCATATATGAGGGCTACGAATCCGAGGGTGCGGTGCAATCTGCTGAAATCGATTCCCTCGCCGGGTACGACGTCCATCGACTCCAACATGCTTGCCAGGTTGTCGTTGCCTTGTGCACGGAGTGCCGAGGCCGCCTGCTCCTTCGTTGCTCCCGGCAGCAACTTACCGATCTGTTTGCCGGAGATGCCGCGAAACACCTCGTTTGTCGCTTTGCCCAGCATTTTGGGCCCCGAGATGGTGAACGCAACACTTGCGATGCTGAATATGACGACGATGGTGATGATGCCAAGCTCTGGGCGAAGCTGGCCAGCCAGTCGCTTGAGCGAGCCTTTGAAGTCCCGGGTTTTTTCGGCAGGCACGCCGATCCTTGGGCCTGGGCCGCCAAAGCCAGGCCTGCCGGGCATGCCGCGTTTCCTGGGCGGTACCTGGCTTTGCGCTCGGAGGCCTTTGTCTGCGGCGCTCATGCGACCTCCTCCTCTGAGAGCTGTGAGTAGACGATCTCTTGGTAAGTCCCGTTATTTTTCAAGAGTTCAGAGTGCGTGCCGACTCCCACCACACGTCCGCGGTCCATGACGATGATGCGGTCGGCATCCATAATAGAGCTCACGCGTTGGGCAACGATGACCACGGTGGCATCCACGGTCTCTTGCTTAAGCGCTGCCCGGAGCTTGGCATCGGTCGTGAAGTCGAGGGCTGAGAAGCTGTCATCGAAAATGTAAACCCCCGGTCGTTTCACCAGTGCACGTGCAATGGCAAGCCGCTGTCGCTGGCCGCCTGAGACGTTTGTCCCCCCCTGTGCGATAGGCGCTTCGAGCTGCTCGGGAAGCCCGCAGACAAAATCACGGCCTTGGGCGACCTCAAGGGCATGCCACATCTCGTCCTCGGTGGCATCCTCTTTCCCATAACGGAGGTTGCTCGCGATTGTGCCGCTAAAAAGGAAGGACTTTTGAGGAATGAACCCTATCTTGCCCCAGAGCCGGTCGCGTTCCATCTGCCGGACGTCTATGCCGTCAACGAGCACCGATCCCCCGGTGACATCGTAAAAACGGGGGATGAGGTTGATGAGCGTGGACTTGCCGCTTCCGGTGCTGCCCACGATGGCCGTCGTCTCACCTGGGTTAGCCATAAAAGAGACATCGACTAACACAGGATCCTCTGCTCCCGGATAACGGAACTCCACGTTCTTGAACTCGAGGGTCCCATGCTTGCCCGTTTCTGCAACGGGGTCTTTTGGGTCAAAGACCGAAGGCTCGGTGTCGAGCACTTCTTGGATGCGTTCCGCGGAGGCCATTGCACGTGGGACCAGCACGAACATGATGACCGCCATCATCACCGAGAGGAGGATCTGGGCGGTGTAGGCGATGAATGCGGTGAGGTTGCCGATGGGCATGCCACCAGAGTCCACTCGGTAGGCACCGAACCAGATAATTCCTACCTGTGAGAAGAAGAAGATCCCTTGGAGCGTAGGCATCATCATGGCGAAAAGCCGTGTTACCGTCAGCTGCGTCTGCATTAGGTCGAGGCTGGCCTCGTCAAAACGCTGTTCCTCGTACCTGCTGCGCACGAATGCGCGGATCACGCGGATTCCGGAGAGTTTTTCGCGCATGACCTGGTTGACCCGGTCAAGCTTTTTTTGCATCGACTGGAAGAGCGGCATGGCTGTCCGGAGTGCCAGCCCGATGATGATCGCCATGATCGGCAGGACGACTGCGATGACCGTAGAAAGCGGTGGGTCCTGGCGTATGGCCATCATAATGCCGCCGACCATGGTGATGGGTGCGAGTATTACCACGTTAAGCATCATCACAAGGACCATCTGTAACTGCTGGACATCGTTGGTGTTGCGTGTGATAAGTGATGCTGCGCCAAACATGTTGACCTCGGTCTGCGCAAAACGCTGGATCTGCTCAAAGACCGCACCACGCACGTCGCGGCCAAAAGCCATTGCGGTCCGGGAGCCAAAGTAGACTGCGATGATCGATCCAGCACCCAGCAGAAACGTTATCACCAGCATCAAACCACCGGTGCGCCAGATGTAATCGATGTCTCCTTTGGCAACGCCGTTGTTGATGATCTCGGCGTTGAGTGTAGGCAGGTATAGGTTGGCAAGCGCTTGCAGCAACAGCAAGATGATCACGAGCGAGAGCGCGGGCCAGTACGGTTTTAAATATCTGGTAAACAGTTTAAGCATCGGTATCCATTCTCGCTGAGAGAGAGGAGAGGGTGTAAGAACGGACAAAACCCATATATATTAGCGCAATAGTGTAAGCAAGGGTATAGATCTGTCGGGCGTGCCGAGTTGTGGTGTCGGGTGGTGTCTGCCGAGCGTGTGTCGGGCGCGAGCCGAGTGGCCGAGTGCAGCACACCACTAGATTCTACTCCTCAAAAACTACCCTCAGGTACTACAGCGGGAGTATTTACATGCTCAAAGACATCATTAAAGTCCTTGCATGCCCAGTCTGCCGAGGCAGGATGAGGCTTACGACTGGCACGACGACCAGTGCGCTCACCTGTGAGGTCGGGCATGCCTTTGATGTCTCGCGCCAGAGGTACGTGAACCTGCTCCCTGGTGGCGCGGCAAGACCCGCGTCGTCTGATACCCCTGAGATGCTCGATGCGCGCGCACGTTTCTTGGCAAGCGGCCACTTCAAACCGATCGCTGCTGCGGTGGTTGCAGCGGTGCTCGGGGGGGCATCGCCTGCCGATCCAGCCAGTGACTTGACAGTTGCCGAGGTTGGCGCTGGGACAGGTTACTATCTCGTGCGTGCGCTTGATGCGCTCCCCAAGGCCGTCGGGCTGGCGCTTGACAGCTCGAAACCTGCTGCACGGAGGGCTGCACACGCCCACTGCCGCGCAGGCTCGGTGGTTTGCGACGTATGGCAGGGCCTCCCGGTCGCCGATGCCTCCCTTGACCTGGTTCTTAATGTGTTCGCCCCGCGCAACCCGACGGAGTTCGCACGCGTTCTACGCCCGGGCGGCTCGTTGCTATTGGTCACGCCGACGCCCGCGCATTTAGCCGAGATCATCGCTCCGCTCGGCATGATCTCAGTCGATGCCGAGAAACCCGTGCGGCTGGCTGCATCGCTTGAGACGCATTTTGCCGAGTGCTTTGCCAGGCGCATCGAGGCACCGATGTCGCTCGATGCTTCCGCCGTTGCCGATCTTGCCATGATGGGGCCGAGTTCTCGGCATATCGAACCGGCTGCGCTCACGGCCCGAGTCGATGCGCTGGCCACGCCTGTTCGCGTCACGCTCTCTGTCGATGTCCGCAGGTTCGGCTTGCGCAGATAGACGCGTCCGAGGCAGCACGTAGGCGAACCAGCGCCGCGGGTTCGGCGACCCGGTTTGCGCAGATAGATGCGCTTGGAGCCTGTGACGGGAATCACAGTACAAACCGCGCACGAGCGCCAAGGCAGCTACAGGCGACTGGGCGGTTGCACGATAACCTGCGTACTGAATTCGAGCGTACTCCGACGCAACACGGTGCATAGAGGCTTTGCAAAAGGCTTACATAATGGATAGGGCAAAGCGGGGACGCAGTGAGGATATGTGCAACATGCCTACCGCAGAGATGCTTGTCGCCAGAGAGATGCCCATCACCAAAGAGATGCTTGTTGGTGCTGCTATCAGGCCGACCACAGCGGCTGTCTCGCCCGGCCCGGATCCGGGGACTTGGACGATCAAGTTCCACATAAACGACTCGGCAGGTGCCCTTGCAGCAACTGCCGGCGCCCTTGCCTTGGCGAGGCTTGACATCTTCTCGGCGCTGATCAGCAGGGCAAGTGTCTCGGGAGTCCCGGAGGTCTCGTTTGACGTTAGGCCTTTGGGAGAGACGCGGTCTGCTCCGATAGATGCCGAGGAGCTTGCCACGTCTGCCGAGCAGATCCTGCGCGGAGAGAAGAACATGGTTGCCGAGATCGCCAAGCTTCGGCAGGAGTTCCCCGTGAAGGCGTCCGTGAGCCCTAAAGTCGACCTTGATCTGGGCTCTGAGCTCAGTACGGGCATAAAGGTGGTCTGTGCCGACCGGCCAGCCCTTGTCTATAACATCACGGAGATCCTAGGGCGTCACCGTTTGCACACGCGGGCCTTTTCGATCCTTATGTTCCGTGGCTGTGCGCATGCCTCGTTCAGGATCGTCGACTCTACCGGGGTGCCGCCAAAAAACTCGCTTGTGCTCGGGGCGCTTCGCGCAGAGCTGCTGAGCAACTGCAGCTTTTAGGCGCACGCGCCAAGTGTGCACAGCCGCACGTACGCACTCGGACGCACAGCCGCACGCAGCCGTGCGCGCACGCAGCCTCACGCGCAGCCCGATCACAGTTTCCGCAGCTTTTTGCCGACGGTTGCTGCAGCCACCGTGCCCGCTCATCTACAATGGGTGCGTTGCCAAGGTATGCAACGGTTGCGTGCCACGCACCGAGGCGCTCTCACCGGTTGCATACCTGACGCTTCTGCCCAGTGTCGTTACTGACTTGTGCCCGCACGGAGGTCTCACACATGATCGACCGCTACTCCCGTCCCACAATGTCTCGCATCTGGCAGCTTGAGAACAAGTTCGCCACCTGGTGCGAGATCGAAGTGCTTGCATGCGAGGCGCAAGCGGAGCTTGGAGAGATAGGGATCACGCGTGAGGAGGCAGCGCGAATCCGGGCGAAGGCGGCCTTCGAGGTCGCACGCATCGATGAGCTCGAGGCCACGCTCAACCACGACGTTATCGCGTTTCTTACCAACATGGCCGAGCACATAGATGCGGGGCTCTCGGAGGGCGACCCCAAGCCGAGCCGCTGGGTGCATTACGGAATGACCTCCTCGGACCTCGGCGATACGGCGCTCTGCTATCAGTTGACGCAAGCCGCCGATATCCTCATCTCCGATGTCCGTCGCATCGGGGAGGTCTGCAAACGGCGGGCGTTCGAGACACGCGATATGCTGTGCGTGGGCAGGACCCACGGTATCCATGCCGAGCCGATGACCATGGGGATGAAGTTCGGCCGCTGGGCGTGGGCGCTCCGACGTGCACAGACGCGGCTTGAGACGGCACGCGAGACCGTTGCCGTGGGCGCGATCTCCGGGGCTGTCGGCAGCTACAGCAACATCGACCCGTTTGTTGAGGCATACGTGTGCGAGAGGCTCGGCCTTATGCCCGAGCAGCTCTCGACGCAGGTCATCCCCCGCGACCGTCATGCGGACTTCCTCT
This sequence comes from Coriobacteriia bacterium, assembly GCA_009779675.1. GTDB lineage: Bacteria > Actinomycetota > Coriobacteriia > Anaerosomatales > PHET01 > WRDS01. The sequence continues at coordinate 2,227 of WRDS01000036.1, read as the reverse complement.
CGGCGCTCGCTGCTACGGCGGCTACTGCCGAGGAGATCGCCACCGAGGTGCGTGCGCTGCAGAGATCCGACACGCTTGAGGCAGAGGAGCCCTTTAGCGCAGGGCAGAAAGGCTCTTCGGCCATGCCGCACAAGCGCAACCCCATCACTGCCGAGCGGGTATGTGGGCTTGCGCGCGTGGTCAAGGCGAATGCGCAGGTGGGGTTCGATAACGTGGCTCTCTGGCATGAGCGTGATATCTCGCATTCAAGTGCTGAGCGCGTGGTACTGGCAGACTCGTCGCTAGCGCTCGACTATCTGCTTTCCAAGCTCGAGTGGGTATTGGACGGGCTTGTGCTTTACCCGGAGCGGATGCGTGCAAACCTTGAGGCCACCCGTGGGCTCATCTATTCAAGCCGAGTGCTTTTGGCGCTGGTGGATGCCGGCCTCACGCGCGAGGATGCGTATGCTGTCGTGCAGCGGAACGCCATGGCGGTCTGGGATGACATCCAGCAGGCCTGCGCTGGCGCAAGCTATCGCGAGTGCCTTGAGGCCGACCCGGGATGCCCGCTTGCTCCTGCGCAGATTGACGCGATCTTTGACCCATGGGCGTTTTTGGGTCGCATCGGGGTACTTTTTGATCGGCTGGAGAGGTGCAGGTTTTAAGTGGGTCGAAGAGTGAGACCCAACATGAGACCCAACTCGTTAAAACAGCTTCACATCCACATTTTGTTCTGATACCCTACGTTGCAGCTGTTTCTATGGGTTGCCTACCCAAAATTTCTGGCAATCCCAGCAAGATCCAGCAGAAAAATGCATACGTGAAGCCGCCCCAAGTCGACTCTGCCTAAAGCGCTGGCGTTGTTGCCAAGGTGTTCGACCGATAGGTATTCGGGGAAACCTGGGTGCCCGCCGTTCTGCGAAGGGGTAGAGTCCAAAAGCTGATGTACGATGCGCTGTTTCATGGCGCAGGAGGGCTAGATGCGGGGGCTTGTTTTACACGGTGGGAAAGTGGCACCTAACGGGATCGATCCACAGGATTGATTGCCGTTAGGTGTTGTTGTGTTTTTGTGCTCAGAAGTGGGATGCTTTTAACAAATGGTAGAGGCTGAGAGGAAGGGAGAAATACACATGGATCAAACCCATCGAAAGACAATGGGGGTGAGATGGAGGGCCCGTCTCTCGGTGTTGCTCTGTATGGCGCTTCTATTTAGCGTCATACCGGGGATGGCGTTTGCGGGTACCCCGACTGTCATCTCTGACGTTGAGGTGAGCTACCTTGATGTTGCGATGATTAACATTTCTGCCTCTGTTGGTGCGACCGAAAGCATAACGGCGGTTTACTACACCGTTGATGGTGGTTCCGAGGTAGAGGTCCTTGGTGCCACTGCCACGGTAACGGTCAAGGGTTACGGAGCCCATGACATCACGTATCGGGCGGTGGACAGCAGCGGTCACAACAGTGCTGCGATGGCACCGTATGACTTCTTTATCGATGACATGATCCCGCCGGTTGTGACCGATGACGCGCTTGCCGCCTATCATGTGGTCCCGGCCATCATCAACCTTTCGGCTACCGATGATGACGGCTCCGGCGTGGACTCCATCTTCTACACCCTCAACGGCGGCACGACGGTCACCGTTGCAGGCGCGAGCGCTGTCGTCCAGATCCCGTCCGTCGGCAGCTATGCGCTCAAGTATTGGGCATCGGACGTTGTCGGCAATGAGAGCGCGCCGGTCACGGTCAACTTCACGGTCGACCGCGCCAGCATGGACCTCACGCCTCCGACCACGACCCATAACGCCATTGCATACTATGGGACAGAGCCGGCAGTAGTGACCCTCCAGAGCGAGGATGTCACGAGTTCAGGCGTGGCCCCGTCGGGCATGGCATCGCTCTCCTACCGCATCGACGGTGGGGCGACGGTCGTTGTGACCTCGACTGTGGATGCCCCTCCCGTCCCCGTGGAGCCGACCTCCACCATGCCGATCACGCCCATGATCAACGCCAAGCACTCGGTAGGCCCCAACCATCCGGCGACCAACAACTCTCTGAGCACCGGCTGCTACTCGTGCCATAGCGGCTCGGTGGCTGGTGCCACTATGGCCGTCCCGCCGCTGCCCAACAGCAACGCCTGCGCAGTGTGCCACGACGTGCTGCCTGCTGGGTCGATCTATTCGAACGATCCTACGCCTGAGAACCATGACTTCCTCACCACGTACGCCGATGATTGCCGTGCGTGCCATAC
>WRDS01000035.1 GCA_009779675.1 Coriobacteriia bacterium | reverse complement strand
TCATCGGCGGTTATTTTGATTACGTAGCTGTTTCCGATAACAGTCACTACGGCAATACATGCCCCCGCAATGCAGGAGAATATTGAGGCAACCCAGTAGGCGTTAAAACTAGCAAAGCCGAGCAAAGCCAGCCCGAAACATGCCACGCTCCCAGAAAACAGAACCTGCAGGCGGACCTTGCCCTCAAGACGTGCGGCAAGCAGCGACCCCGACACCATGCCAAGCGCCATGCACGCGAGCACGAGCGTGGTAGGCGTTGCCGTAAGCTGCCGAAGTGGCTCGAAGCGATCGGCAAGAGGCAGCACACCGGTCAGGTTGTCGTGCACATACGTTGTGCCTACCGGAATGATCGTCCCTCCGCCAAGGATAGCGAACCCGATGGTCACCAGGAGGCCGCGAAGCTCCTGTCTGGTGGCCAGGAAGCGGAAGGACTCGAGCGCATCCTTCCCCAGCAGCGAGAGGGTGAACGGCGCGTGTCCTGCCGCACGGGCCGAGATCTTCACCGTGGCAATGACGATCGCCGAGAAAAGGAAGGTGAATACGTTAAGGATTGCCCCACCTCTTGACCCAAGCAGCGCTGGTGCAGCAAACCCGACCAACTGCTCGACAACGGGCAGGTTTGCATTAAGAACCGCTCGGACGATGGCCTCCAGACCTGCAAGTATGCCTGTGGCAGCCGTAAGCCCGACGAGCATGCTCGCCTGCTGAGTGGTGTAGGCAAGCCCGTTTGCCAGTGTGATGTCCTTCTCGTCCACCAAGTGAGGGATAAGCGCATTGCGGGCCGGCCAGAAAAAGAGTGCGGCTGCCTCCATAGCAAGAACCACGAGGTAGATAACCGCAAGCGAATTCGTGACTACGAGGACCAGCGAAAGAGCTGCGCGCACAAGATCTGTGACAAGCATCACTTTTCGGCGGTCGAAACGGTCGACCAGCACTCCGATCGCCGAGGAGAATACGAGCGCCGGAATGATCTTTGCGATCATGATCCCCGCAACAGCGAATGAGGATCCCCCGGACAGCTTGGTGACAAGCGGCATGAGGAACCCGATCACCAGCCAGTCCCCGACTCCGCTTACGAACTGGGCGTACCAGAGCCGCCTGAACATTGTGTCACCGAGAATCCGCCGATAGGCGCCCTTGCTTGGAGCATCCGCCGTCTGAGAGTCAGCAGCCAGAGGGCCACCCACATTCGAGCCGTCAGCAGCCTGGGGGTCGGCCGCCGGAGGGTCGGTCGCCTGCCCGCTGCTCATCCGACCACCTCGGCATACGCACTCCGCATCGCCGAGCACCCCATGTTGACAGCCACGGGAAGCGCTGCGATGTGGCAGGGCGCGGTTGCGATGTGCACGGCAAGCGCTGTGGTGCCCCCGCCAAGGCCTGCCGGGCCGATGCCAAGGCCGTTCACTGCGCGGAGCAGCTCGGCCTCAACGACCCGCACCTCGGCATCTGTGTGCGCCGAACCTGCCGCCGGATCTGTCATCGAACCCGCTGCCGGGCCTGCCACTGGACCTGCCAAGCCTGCTGCCGAGCCGACCTCCCTCAAGAGGGCCCGCTTCGCCAAGCTGCCTACCTTGTCAAACGTCGCTCCAACGCCCACGCCGATGATCAGTGGCGGGCAGGCGCCTGTGGCCTTCTCAGACACGCTCCTTAACACGAGCTCCCGCACGCCCCCAAGACCGGCGCCCGGCTCCAACATGCCCACGCAGCTCGCGTTGTCCGAACCGCCGCCCTTGAGCATGACTGTGACCGTTGCACCCGTTCCTGGACGCCAAGCAAGATCGATGAACGCTGGCGTGTTGTCCCTGGTGTTCTCACGGTTAAAAAGCGCATCATGCGCAAGCGACATGCGCAGGCCGGCGCTCTCGTACGCGGCAGCGACCGCAGCGTTTACCGCAGTCGGCACATCACCGCAAAACGCGTCGTCAACCCCGAGCCCGATGTGGACCCATACCGTCCCCGTATCCTGGCACAAGGGGACGTTTCGCTCCCGCGCCAGCCGTGCATTCTCTATGAGCTGGCCGAGGACCGCACGGCCACGGGACGAACACTCGCAGTCGACAGCGACTTCAAGCGCCCGCAAGACATCCGGGCGTAGCGTGCAGGCCGCCTTCGGGATCAGCTCGGCGACCGCTTCGGCGATCTGCTCGGCGCTTATCACGCACGCCCTCGCATCCGCACCTGTCCCGGCAGTTGCACGCATCCCGATGTTCGCGCCTGTTCCCGCATCCACCTCGGCATTTGCACGCGCCCCGGCACCCGCATCAGCCCCGCAGCCCCAACGCATCAAGAGATGCGGCAACTGTGGCAGCCGAGTCCTGAAGGGCGCGTGTCTCGGCATCATCAAGCGCGAGCTCGGTGACCCCCAAAAAACCGGATCGCCCAAAACGGGCAGGCACCGAGAGGAAGACATCGCTCACGCCGTACTCGCCTTGCAGGAGCACACAGCCCGGTAGCGTCTGCCCGGAGTCCTCAAGCACCGCACGCACCATTGAGACGACGCTTGCCGCCGGCGCGTAAAACGCCGAGCCCGCCTTGAGCAGCCCAACGACCTCCGCACCGCCGAGCACCGTACGCTGAACCAGCGCTTCTACCTCGCCGAGTGGGAGAAGCTCGGTGAGCGGTCGGCCTTTTACGGTGGAAAGGCGCGGCAACACGCACATCGCATCGCCGTGCGCGCCCATGGCAAGGGCAGAGATATCAGCAATGTCCGCACCGGTCTTCTCGGCGATTGCATAGGCAAAGCGCGCCGAGTCAAGCACGCCGCCCATGCCAAAGACCTTCTCGGCGCAAAGCCCGGACTCCTTCCACGCGAGGTAGGTCATGACATCGAGGGGGTTGGTCACGCAGATGAAGACCGCGTCGGGCGAGGCAGCGACCGCCGATGCGATGACCGAACGCACGATCGCGCTGTTTGAGGCCAAGAGGTCGTCGCGGGTCATCCCCGGCCTGCGCGGAAGCCCGGCGGTGACCACCACCACGTCGCTTCCGGCGGTCTCCGCGTAATCGTTGGTGCCCCTCACGCACGGGCCAAACCCCTCGACCGAACGCATGTGCATGAGATCGAGCGCCTTGCCCTGCGGCAGGCCTTCGGCTACATCAATCATCACGACATCGGCAAGATTGTGGAGCAGCAGCAGTTCGGCAGCTGTTGCCCCGACCTGCCCGGCACCGACCACTGTCACCTTTGGATGTGTCACTCGATCCCCCCTGCCGCCTGAGCGCTTTGCTTACTGCACCTGAGCACTTTGCTTACTGCACCTGAGCGCTTTGCTTACTCCGCTTTGTTTTTCCGCACTGAGCGCTCTACTTTGCCTTCCGGGTTTTTGGTGTCGTTTTCGATGCCTTCTTTGGTGCCGTTTTCTTGGCCTTTCCCGCCGACTTCTCTGCCTGCGCGGCCTTGGCCGGACAGCCCGGGTCGATGCATATCTTCCAGGGCCCCTTGACAGTCGTCACCACAATCATCGGTGCCCCACACGCATCACATGTCTCATCTGTTGCTTTGATCTCGCCGCGCTGCGGCAACGGGTAGCTTTGGCCGCAGCTCTCGTAATTCGTGCATCGCACAAACCGCTTGAGGTTTTTCGAGCGCTGCGAGAGCAGCCGCCCGTCCGCCTCCCCTGCCGCTTGGCACGCAGGACACGCGCCAACGTCGATTGACGGCTCATAGTTGGTCTTGCACTCAGGGTCGAGGCAGCGCACAAGCGGCTTCTGGCGGAACTGGATGATCCGGACCTGCGGCTTTCCGCACTCTGCGCACACCTCGTCGACCGCTTCGATCTTGCCTTGCGGAAGCGGGAATACGGCATCGCACTCCGGCCACGTCGAGCAACCCACAAACTGCCCACGTGTTTTCATTGAGCTTTTTACCAGCAGGTCTTTCCCGCATTTGGGGCAGACACCGACCCGTGCATCCTCGGCAGCGGCCGCCATGAGCATCTCGCCGACCTGCTCGGTCTTAGGAATCAGCTCTTCTAGTATCTTGCCCAAAAGATTGCGGGAGTGGCTCACGACTTCAACGCGCTTGGAGCGCCCATTGGCGATCCCGTCCATCTCGGCCTCAAGCTCAGCGGTCATATCCGGCGTGGTGATGCGCGGCGCATACGATGTGAGCACATCGATCACCGCCCGACCGCGGAAGGTCGGCGCGACCGCTCTCCCTTTTTCCAGCTCCTCGATGTAGTTCACGCCTATAAGCCGCTCGATGATGCTGTGCCTGGTCGCCTTGGTGCCAAGACCACGCTTCTCCATCTCCTGCAGCAGTGTCCCCTGGCTGTAGCGGGCGGGCGGCTCGGTCTGTTTCTCGGCGAGATCGGCACCCAAGAAGCCGACAGCGTCGCCAGGGGCAAGCAGCGGCAACTGCTCGTCCTTTTTGAGCCCGTAGGGGTATATCTCGCGAAAACCGGCCTCGACGAGCACATCTCCTTTTGCGACAAAGGGCTCCCCTGCAACCTCTGCGGTCACCTTGGTGCCCTCGATGATGGCCGGCTCGGAGAGTGTCGCCATGAAGCGCCGAGCCACCAGGTTGTAAAGCTTGGCCTCCTCAGGGCGGAGCTTGTCTGTGTCGGCGGCCGCCGTCGGGTGGATCGGCGGATGGTCGGTCGTCTCTTTCTTCCCCCTGGTGGGCGTAAGCCTGCCGGTGCGAAGCAGGCGGTTGGCGTAATCGCGATAGGCGGCAACGCCTGAAAGCGACCTCAAGATATCGCTTAAATCCAGCGAGGGCGGATAGACCGTGTTGTCCACACGTGGATAGCTGATCAGACCGTTCATGTAAAGTTTCTCGGCGATCCTCATGCTGCGTGCGGGGGTGAGCCCCTCACGAGCGGCAGCGGCCTGCAGCTCCGTCGTGTTGAACGGCGGTGGTGGAAGCACCTTGCGGCGTTTCCGGTCAACCGCTTTGACCGACGCGGCACTCTCGCCCTCGACAGCCGCCATCACACGACGGGCCTCAGCCTCATTCTTGAAGCGCTCCGTCGCGTGCATGGCGCTGAACTCGGCAGCCTCGCTCCCCTGGCTCACAAAGCGTGCCCGGATCTGCCAGTAGGTCTCCGGCTTGAAGGCCTCGCGCTCAGACTCGCGCTCGACGACCAGAGCGAGCGTGGGTGTCTGAACCCGGCCGGCCGAGCGCACATTGCCATAGCCGGCGAACCTCGCCATCGTCAGGTACCGGGTGAGCACCGCGCCCCAGATCAGGTCGATGTCCTGGCGCGACTCACCTGCTTGCGCAAGGCAGTCATCGACGTTCGAGAGGTCGGCAAACGCGCGCTCAAGCTCGTCTTTTGTGATCGCCGAGAAACGCGCACGGGAGATGGGGGCATCCTTGTTCACCCCGCGGATAAGCCCGCGGGCGTCACTGCCGATCAGCTCCCCCTCACGGTCGAAGTCGGTTGCGATGATGACCTCGTCCGCTTCCTTCGCAAGTTTCTTGAGCGAGCGGATAATCTCCTTCTCGGCGGGTGCCTTGCCCACAGGTGCCCAGACCAAGTACGGCAACGACGCGAGCTTCCAGGACTTGAGGTCGACACCGTCGGACAGGTAAGGCTTGCGCCGCTGCTCCCACGGCGGTGCGGCAAGACCATCAGGGATGTCTGCGGCGGTAGGCCTGCCCTCTTCCCAGACCGCCTTCCAGCCGCCCTTGGCATCAAAAGCAAGCTTTTGCGGGAACTCCACGCCGAGGATGTGGCCTTTAAGCCCGATAGAGACCCAATCCTCCCCGTCCCGACGGAAGCGGTACACCGCAGTAGCGTAGACCTTGTCAGAGGATGCCTTGCCTACCGCAAGCATCTCGGCAAGTTTTTTTGCAGCAATGTTCTTCTCGGTCACGACAAGCTTCAAGTTACTTAAGACCCCCTGACGACAGCGCGGCGGCCCGCACATCCTCTATCCGCCCGGCAAGCCAGGCGGCCCACGGCGCAACGCCCGTTCCGGCCGTAGCGGAAAGGGCGAACACCTCGGCTGTCGGGTTTAGGGAAGAGACCACCGAGCGGAACTCATCTTCATTAAAGTCAAACACCGGCAGGGTGTCGATCTTGTTTAAGATCACAGCCTCCGATATCTGGAATATCTGCGGGTACTTGTACGGCTTGTCATGCCCCTCAGGAACCGAGAGGATCATGACCTTCGCATGCTCTCCTAAGTAGAACTCGGTCGGGCAGATGAGATTGCCGACGTTTTCTACGATGATGAGGTCGAGCCCGTCTAAATCGAGCTGGCCGACCGCACGGGCGATGACATCGGCCTCAAGATGGCACGCCCCGCCCGTGTTGATCTGCACGGCAGGGATCCCATGCGCCTTGATCTTCTCGGCATCCACCTTGCTCGCGACATCCCCCTCTATCACCGCGATGCGATACCGCTCGCGCAGCGCGGCGATGGTGGCGAGGATGGTCGATGTCTTGCCTGCACCGGGTGATGCCATCAAGTCGAGCACAAAGACACCGGCAGCATCAAAGGCTGCGCGGTTCTCGGCAGCAAGACGGTCGTTCTTGTCAAGGATGGGCTTGCCCATGTTGATGGTTGCCATGGTCACTCCACGGTCTCTATGGAATCGATCTGCAGCTCACGCCCCTGCAACAGGTCCAGGCAAAGCGACCCGCACTCAGGGCAAGACATCTGAAAGCTGTCATGCCCGTATTCGTGCCCGCACTCACGGCATCTCGATCTTGCGGGAACCGTGGTAACGACGAAGGCCGCGTCCTCGGCCATCGTCCCGGCCTGCAGCGCCTCAAACGCGAACTGCAGGGCAAACTCGGCGACTGCCGTGAGATCCCCGATGCTCACATGGATCGCCGAGATACCCGTGGCACCCTGCTCTAAAGCAGCCTCGACCGAGGCGTCTAGGATCCCTTGGGCGATGCCCATCTCGTGCATCGAGCTTAAATCCCCTTACCTGCCTGCTTCCTTAACTCTCCTGCTCCGGTTCCTCCCGCTCCGTGATGCGCCTGAAGAAAGCGTCTTGGATACCCTCAAGCGTGGCACCGCCAGCGCCTTCAAGCCGACGCGCTTTGATGCGCTTTGCAAAGACAACGCGCGCAAAGAGGAGGCTTCCCTCGTAAAGCACCAGAAGAGCGCCAAAAGCCAAGCCGAAGGTCACCGGCGACCAGTCAGGCGTGGCAACCGCCGCGACGATCGCAAGGATGGTATACACATACCGCCAGCTCCCCCGAAGGCTGTGATAGGGAATAAGACCGAAACCGATAGCGTAAAACACCACAATAGGAACCTCAAAAGCAGCACCAAAGCCGAGCAGGAGCAAAAGCACTCCGGTAAGATACGTGTCTGCATTAGGCAAAGTGCCTACTATACTGTCGCCACCTGTGTCTCCGCCCCCTGTCGATGTCGAGACACCGAGCAGGTTTGCGAACCACTGCTGCACGTTTGTCGTCCATGTCTGAATAATGCCGGGTATACCCCCGGCATTCTCGACCACGGGCTGGACGATCTTGGCCTGGGCGAACATGAACTCGAACGCTGGTCTCATGACAACGGTGTAAGAAAAAACAACACCGCTCAAAAAGAGGACGACCGCCACCGCAATGGTCGGGATAACCCACTTCTGCTCTTTGGGTTTCAGCGCCGGCAGAAGGAACGCCAATATCTGGTAGATGATGACCGGGCTTAGGATGACAACCGCAGCAAAGAGCGAGATCTTGAAACGGAAAGTGAACGATTCAAAGGGGTTGGTGACAAAGATGTACTCCACCAGGTGCCGGATCGGCTTGAACACAAACTCGAGGATCGGCCAGTAGAATATGTCACTGTAAAGCACTAACGAACCGACCGTCACGGTAAGCAGGATGATCATAAGGCGATTGCGTAGCTCGGCAAGATGCTGGAAGAACGGAAGGCGTCTTGGTCCAATAGGCATAATAGTCACGAGGAACTACTCCTCATCCTCCTCGTCTTTTCTATCGTCAGCCACATCGTTCCATACGCTCTCGGCAGCTGACTCGATCTCGGCAGCTGATGCTGATCCACTGCTCGCAGAGTCCATCGGAGCCATCGGGCTAGAGGTAGCGGTACCCCCTGTCTCGGCTTTTGGCCTGTTGCCAGTCGAGCCGAAAAGGTTCGCATCAATGGGTCTATCGCCACCCGTCAGCATCTCTATGCGGATAAGGCGTTCCATGTCTGCTTGGGCGGTTTTAAACATGCGTATCGCTTTGCCAGCGGTCCTGGCGATCTCTGGCAGCTTGTCCGGCCCAAATATGACAAGCACCAGAAGGACAATCATGGCGAATTCAAAGCCGCTGATCCCAAACACCGTTTCACCCTCAATCAGTCCGGTGCCACAAGCAACTACGGCCAGTGCACCGGATGTGCACGCGGTCAACTGAAAAACGTCCCAGGAAAACACAACAATGCCTTTTAAAACCGGCTTGTTTTTTGTTGCCTACAAAAACTGGGGATGCTTGCCAAACCCCGATCCCCAAGAACTCCCAAGATGCTATCACTTCTGCAAACTGCGACACAAACTGCGCACGTCGGTGCCTGACAGCTCCGGCGCACCCTTGCAGCAGCACAGCAAACAGCGCAGCGCGACCACAGGGTGCACGTCACAGATCAGGAGATGATGTTGTGCGGCTCCTCGGCTGTCTGGGAGACGGGAGCGGAGGCAACAGGGCTATCGGCAAGGGCCTCTGGCTTTGACGGGGCAGCCGGGGCTGCTTCCGCCTCATCCTTGCCCTCAAGGCCATCGCGCACATCTTTCATGGCCTTGCCAAACATCTTGCTAAGCTTAGGGATCTGCTGCGGGCCAAACAACACAAGGGCGATCGCAAGAATGATTAACAGCTCGGCCGGACCAAGTCCAAAAAGTCTCATCGCGCATCCTCCAGTTCACTCGATGAAGGCTGACGACTGATGCCATCAGCCGCAAATATGCAGTATCCGGCAGTTCCGGCGCGCTATTACACAGCACGACTACAGGGCACCTGGGGTAGGATACCACTATCTTTTTTCTCCTGCACGCGCCCGCCCCACTTGGACTCAAAGCTGGATTCAAACCCGTTCTCATGGTTAACTTATGCGAGACAGCACTCCGCTGCGCTCGGCTCAACCGTGCTCAACCCAAATGAGCCTGATGGGATTACCCCTTTAGTGTGTTTTGTGTGTTTAATAGCCACCCCTGGTATACACATGGACAGGCGAAAGGTACCATTGGCGGTATCTGTAGACCGAAAGAGGACAGCTATGGCTCTCACGATAAACCAAGAACAAGGTAGTGCATTCTGGCTGCTTGAGCTGCTCGGCGATCTGGACTACGCGCAATGCAGCTCGCTTCGGGAGGTCACTGACGGCATCCTGGAGAATGAGTCGCCTGCAATGATCATCGATCTGTCCGGTCTTGAGTACCTGGACAGCTCCGGCCTGGGTCTGTTGCTTTCACTCTCAAAAGAGCTTCAGACCAGCAGCGGGAAGCTGGTGCTCATCACCAACGAGACCGTTGACAACATCCTGTCGCTCACCCGCCTAAACGGCGTGTTCTCCATCGCGGAGAACCTGCTTGAGGCGAGACAGCTCATCACAGGCGAAAGCCAGCTTTAGCGAAAAGCCGGTTAAGGGTCAGGGGCAGGCATCAGTCCCCTGATTCCGACTGCGCGATCTTCTGCTTGGCGTGGACAAGATCGATCTGCGCGCCGCTAGGATCGGTCGCGACTGCCTTTTTATAGGCTTCTACGGCGAGGTCGTTTTGCCCGGAGTTCTCGTAGTAGATGCCCAGGTTGTACCACGCGGACGCAAACTCCGGATCCGCCTTGCTCGCAGCTAAAGCAGCCTCGATCGCCTGGGTCGTCTCCTCGGAGTAGAACAGGGCCGTCGAGTAATCGACCCATACCGGTGCCTCATCGCTGCGCACCTTAAGCGCACGGGCATATGCGTCTGCAGATGCCTCCCAGAGTGACTTCCCTACCAGCATCTGCGCGACATCAGAAGCCGTGTCTGCGGCCTTCGAGACCCCATCTGCCCAATCAAAATACGTATTGCCGAGGGACACGAGTGTCTGATAATCCTCAGGGTCGCTCTGCAGCTTCGCCTCATACATCTCCACCATCGACTGGTAGTTGGCGTTGATGGCGTTGTCGTCCTCGACTGCAGCCACATCTGGATCCTGCTGCTCCTGACCACCAGTGTCACTGCTGCAAGAGAACAGTCCCGCGCCGACGCTCACGAAGCTCATTGCAAACGCGATAATTAAGATGATCAGCACGATCTTCGTGCTAAGCGGGGTGTTTGCTTTGTTGATTGCCAAGCTCTGTTTCCCTCCTACGGGCTCGTTTCGAGATCCTCCATCTCGCTGATGTCGGGGTGCCCCTCGGGCATGCGACCGCTCTCAAGCTGCTCGTCAGTGAGTTCAGGAGCCATCTGGCCTCCCATGGGAGCCTGCGGGGCCTCGCCCGTCCCCGCTGAGGCCGGCTGTCCGGTAGCGGCAGGAGGCGGTGCAGAGGCAGACGTGCCAAAGGGCACGATCACGCCGATGGCAAAGCCTAAGGCCAGGCCAGCAACACCGATTGCCACGGCCGTAGAGGCCGCAACCATCCGCGAGGCTGTCGTCTCGCCCGCATGCGACGGGTTCTCGGCTACGTGTGATGCCCGCCTCTTTTTTGAGGCCGCCGAGGACTGCTCCTCGCTTACCTCATCATCGTCAAAGAAGAAGTCCTGGTCGGGGTCTTGGTTGAGGTCCTGGTAAAAGCCTTGGTCGCTCAAGAGGTTCCTCCTAGTAGTTTTTCGCGCATCTCACCGACCCGGGCCAGCAACCGCTCATGGTCGATGCCAGACCAGCTCTGAGCAGCATGGCGGTCGTAGCGCACCTTGCCACCGACCATTGTCCAGAGCACGTTGTCGGGATTGGTGGTGTGCACGAGTGTACCGTAAGGGTTAAGCGGTGATGTCTGCCGAGGCTCGGAAAGGTCGACGGCCACCAGGTCGGCCCGCTTTCCCGGCTCTATCGAGCCGATCTCGTCATCCATGCGCAAGGCCCGTGCCGCGTCAAGGGTCGCGATCTTCACGAACTGGCGTGCCGTCATAAAATGCGCCTCGTCAAAAAGCGCACGTTGCAAAAGCAGGCCGATCCGCATCTCTTCAAACATGTCGGTCGAATTGCTCGCCGCAGGGGAATCGGTCCCCAGCCCAAGCCGTATATTGGCGGAAAGCATCTTGCCCACCGGCGCAATCCCCATAGCGAGCTTGGTGTTGCAGCGCGGACAGTGCGCAACCGATACATCATGGTGCGCAAGGACATCGATGTCGTCCTCGTCGACCTGGGTGCAGTGCACGGCCATCACATTCGGCGCGTCAAACAGACCCCACTGCAACACATAGCGGACCGGACTCACGCCTGTGGGCAGCCAAAGCGGTGCATGCTCGTCGTAGACGTCCCGGACATCGATCGCAAGCATCGAGGAGCCGTACTTCACAAACTGGTACTCCGCATGGCTGCCGGCAAGGTGTATGGCGACAGGCGCTCCACCCGCAGCGTACTCCGCGACCTTCTCAAACAGCTCGGGGTGGCAGGAGTAGGGAGCGTGTGGGGCGATCCCGAACCGCGCACACTCCGGATCTGCATCAGCGGACCAGGCCATGATGTCATCAGCAGCCTGCTCCATGACCTCGGCGACCCGGCGGCGGTCCATCGTCGACACCTCGCGGTAGATGACGCTGCGCACCCCGGACGCTTGGGCAGCACGTGCAGACGCGCCGGTCTCGGTGATGTCCGCGATGGTCGTTATGCCGGACTGCAAGACCCCCATCGCGCCAAACAAGGCGGAGTCGTCCCAGTCCTGTGCCGAGAAGAGCGACTCCTTGCGCATGACCTGCAGCTTCCACTGAGAGTAAGGCAGGTCGTCCACAAGGCCGCGCATCGCAGTGTACTCAAGGTGCGTGTGCAGGTCGATGAAACCGGGGATAAGCGCAGCAAGCCCAAAGTCGCGCACCGGTTCCTCCGGATGCATCTCACGGAGCCGCTCGAAGTCGCCTATCTCCACGACACGGTCGCCGGACACGAGGACCGCGCCATTCTCGATGCGCGGCGTAGCGACGGGCAATACATAACGGGCAGTAAGCAGCATGATGACTCCCTTAGGTCAGTTGCTGGTCATTCTACCGCAAGTCACTTTTGCGCGATGTGCAAAGCGACGATCCCGCCGGTCATGTTCCTCCATGTGACCGCCGAGAAACCCGCCGCTTGAAGCTCGGCAGCCAGCTCAGGCTGGGCGGGGAACCGCCTGATCGAGTCGTTGAGGTAGACGAAGCTCGGGTAGTCCCCGGTAAGCAGGCCGCCTACTAAAGGGATCACCCCGCGCAGGTATGCGTGGTAGACCAGGCGCCACAGCACAAACGGAGGCCGAGAGAACTCAAGGACGAGGTATCTTCCCCCCGGTTTGAGGACGCGGTAGACCTCCCGGTAGTTGCGCATGCGGTCAGGGAAGTTGCGCACGCCGAACGCGACGGTCGCCACATCGAACCGCCCGTCTTGAAACGGGAGGTCCTGTGCGTCCGCCTGCTCAAAGATCAAGCGGGTCGGGCCTGTGAGGCGCTTCGCCTTGCTGCGGGCGATCTCAAGCATCTCTGGGGTGAAGTCGCTCACAACAACCTCTGCCGGACGGGCATGCTCGGCGATGGCGAGCGAGACATCGCCCGTGCCGGCGGCGATATCAAGGACCCGGGAGTCTGCGTCGAAGGCCGCTGCCTTTACAAGGGCACGGCGCCAGAAGCGGTCGATCCCGAGGCTTGCAAGCGCGTTAAAAGTGTCGTAGCTCCCGGCAATGCGCGAGAAGATCCCCCGGACCCGCTCGTAGGTCGCCTCGCCTGTCGCAGCGTATCGGTCAGAGACCGCTGGCCTGACCCTGCCTCCTGCCCATGCAAGCAGGTTGGCGATGTTTTCTTTGATGAAGAACCCGCCGAGTGCGACTACATGCCTGAGGCCGACATGCCGCGGCCAATTAAGCTCGGTCTTCTCACAGATGGTCGACTGTGAGAGACGCTCGAACTCGTCTTTGAACGCCGCGAACTCGGAGTCGCGTGCGCTCCCGGCCTTGGCCATGATCCCGTCGATGCGGGCCATTGCCGTCTTCGCTTTCCCGATGCGGTCCTCGGTCATGCGCATCGTCGCCTCATCGACGATGCCGGCCTCCCCTTTTATACGGTTGATGACAAGCGCCGCGTCATAGGTGGAGTCCACCAGCTCGTCGGGTGTCATCGCATCGCTCTCGTAGTTCATGATGTATTTCCAGGAAGGCAGGGTAAGCCTCTCCCGGTGCTCCTCAAGCGTTCGCGCACGGAGCTTGTAGCCAAAGGTGTCAGGGCTGTCGAACACGCGGGAGCCAGGGTCGAGGAACGGGGCCATGGGGCTTATAAAGCACAGGAGCCGCTTGTCATAGCCGACCGATTCATACAGGTGCCGCACGTACTCGGCGGTCTCGCGCACCGATGCAGCGGTCTGGGTGGGGATCCCGGTCATGAAATAGAGGTCGAACCTTGAGCACCCATGGGCAAGCGCGCTTTTGACCGTCTGCTCGACCTGCTCCATGGTGTAGTGCCCTTTGCCGAAT
This sequence comes from Coriobacteriia bacterium, assembly GCA_009779675.1. GTDB lineage: Bacteria > Actinomycetota > Coriobacteriia > Anaerosomatales > PHET01 > WRDS01. The sequence continues at coordinate 8,364 of WRDS01000035.1, read as the reverse complement.
GCCGAACGCACATCGTCATCGTGGCTTTCCACGCTGATCTCCACCGACCAGTCCGGGAGGTTTGCCTCCAAAAGCCCGTAGAACTCCTCCGACGGCGGTCGGAAGAACTCGAAGCCGATAGGGTTTTTGAGGTTGATGCTGCTTAGACCACGGACAAAGTCATGGGTGTACTCATGCCCCGCTTGCAAAAAATCGTTGAGCACGAACATCGGCCCGGCGATGTAGCGCTGCACATGCTCGATATCCCTCACCAGCAGATCCGGATCCCTGAACGCAACACGATCTCGACCGAAGTGTTTCTTAAACGAATAGCTCGAGCCCCCGCATGTGACACAGTCGTGCGTGCAGCCCCTGCATATAAGCGAGGCACATACGGGATAGGTGAGCCAGCTTTTAAAGGGCACGAAGCCAAACATGTCCCGATGCCTGATAACAGCCTTCATCGGATAGGAGTAGTCGAGCGCAACCGCGTCCATGTCTGCGGGGACCCACGAAAGCGGGTTGACCGTCACCGCTCCGGACCGGTCCTTCCAGGTGAGGTTGGGGATATCGCCCAAAGACCCACCGCGCTTGATCGCCTCCACCAGCCGCAGCATCGGCTCCTCGGTCGAATCCCCCCGCATGACGAGATCGACGGCATCATAGCCGATGAGCTCCTCATGGAAGTACGTCGCCGATAAACCGCCAAACACGAGAGGCACATCGGGATGCAGGCGCTTTACGATGCGTGCCACCTCGACAGAGCCCTGGGCATGCGGCAGCCAGTGCAGGTCCACCCCGAACACACGCGCTTCCAGCCGAGAGATGTATTTCTCGGCATCGAAGCGTGGGTTGCCGAGCATGAGGCCGGCAAGGTTGACGATGCGCACGGTGATGCCATGCCGCTCGAGGTACTCGGCGATCGTTGTGAGCCCGATCGGATACATCTCGAAGACCGGGGTGGACGGGACCACGTCCGAGACCGGGCCGAACATGATGGAGCGCTCCCGGAAGTCGTAGACAGCCGGGGCGTGGAACAGGATGACATCCACTTTGGGCATAGCTTTGCGAGGTCCTTTCGTCAGCGCTCGCTTTGTCTAGCGCTCGCCTCCTTGCCGAGAAGTCACTCGGTGCTCATGCCTTCGGCGTTGTTGCCGCCGATGTCAATGCCGCCGATACCACTGTCCGGAGCGTTTATGCTCGCTTCAATCGTCTGGATCTGCTCGGCGATCCCAGGCTGGTCCGGCTTGCGGGCATCAATGCTTTTGAGCAGCTCGAGCGCGGCTTGGTTGTCCCCGCGTGAGACGTATATCTGGGACAGCAAAAGCCCGCCCGACGCGAAAGCAGAGTCGAGGCTCATCGCGTACTCAAGCTCTTTGACCGCCTCATCCGTCTTGCCGGTGTTCGCGAGCGCCCGAGCATACTCAAGGCGGACAGCAGGGCCAAAGGGCTCGACCTCGATGCCTTTTTTGGCGATATCGATGGCCTTGCCGTAGTAGGACGCGTCACCATACGCCTGCCCTATGGTGTTGTAGAGGTTAGACAGGAACACATAGTTGTCGTACTCGGGCGGGACGAAGTCGATCGTCTCAAGGAAGGCGGCTTCGGCCTGCGCGAACAGCTCTTTGGGATCGGGCACGTCGTGATCGGGGTCCTCCGCCCCCTCATTCAAGAGTGCTAACGCGGCGTTTGCGTTGGCCAAACCGATCTCGGTCCGGTAGATGTCGTTGTACGGGTTGAGCCTTACCGCGAGCTCGGCCTTTTGAATGCGCAGCTCGTGGCTTGGCGCGCCGACCCTGGCCTGTAGATAGGCCCTATCGGCCACAACATAGACGATGTTTAAGACCGACAGCGAGACGGCTATTAAAACAACCGCGCCCGCTACAACGAGACTGGCTGTCGGCAACGTCTCTTTGGCCCTCCCATAGCGTGCGGGAGCACCGGTGCTTGGCTGGGCATCGTCCCGTGTCCCAAACAAAAGCCTCTTGAACTCTACCTCGCGTGCGAAAGGCGCGAGCAGAAGCCCGAAGAGGATCCACATGATGACCGTGGTGCCGGTCACCGAGAGCCCAAAGAACAGATGCACGATGTAGGCGATGCAAGCGACCCATATCCCCGAGTACACGATATCTGGCCCATACGCATCCTTGGATGCCGTGCGTTTAAAAGCCGGTTGGCCATCTTGCTCGGCGGCCTTTTTCGCAAACGCCTTCTTAAACCCCAACACCAGGACCCACACGAACAGGCCGTACAGCAAAAGCGCGCCAGGGATCCCAAGGGCGCTTGCGAGCTGCAGGAGATAGTTGTGGACGTTGTCTGCGACGGATAGATAGCCCGCGATCTCCACATACTCGGCAGGCTTGTAATACGGGAACACCAGCCTGAACGTATCGGCCCCAAAGCCAAGGACCGGCCTGTCTAAGACCGCCCGCCAGGCGGCACCCCATATCTGGAAGCGGGTGAGCGCACTGCCCTCATCGAACTGGAAGATCGACTGCACGCGTGAGGCGATGTTCATCACGTCAGACGGCGTAAGCGTGCTTATGAAGGCCACAAGACCCACAAGGCCGACGGCGGACCCGCCCATCACGTAATCCTCGCTCCGTAGCCGGACCTTTTGCAGCACCATCATCACGACCAGCACGACGATGGCGACGCTCCCCCCCACCCACGCGCTCCGCGTGAACGCCGTGATCATGACCACCGAGGTGAGCAGCGCGCCGATCCAATACGCGATACGCCAGTCGCGGCGGTCCTCGGCAAGCGCCAGCGTGATTGCGAGGGGCAGCATAAACATCAAAAAGCCGCCGAGGAGGTCGGGGTTGCCGTACGTGGCGAACGACCGCCTCGCCTCAAAGGGCAGCGCCCCGTAGTCGATGGGCTCCACACCTAGATATTGCAGAACGCCGTACGCGACAACAATAAACCCCGAGGCGAACAGGGTGCGCACAAGGGCATGGACACGTGAGCGCCGGTCCGCAAGCTGCAACGTCAAAAAGAACACCATCGCATAGTTTATGAAGGAGAGGAGCCCCTCAAAGCGGCGGTACTTGCCAAAAAACGCTGTCGCCGGGTGGATGGATGTCACGGTGGTGATAGCGACCCACGCAAGGAACACCAGCACCAGCCAGTCGATCTTGCTCAGGCGGACTTTGCCGCCGCGGAGTAGCATATGGATGACCCATCCCGCAGCCCCGACGATCGTGCACGCACGCATGACGAAGAGCTTGGCGATATCAAACTGGTCAAAAGCAAGCGGAAGGCTACTCCATGGGATGGTATTCGAGATAGCGAGCGGCACCATGAACAACAGCACGTGGAGGGATAGCCAGGCGATCCTCTCGCCGGTGTTCATCTTTTGCCAGCCGACTGGCTGACTGGCTTCCTGCTCCCTTTTGATCGGGCTCTGTGCGCTCTTTTGGTTCTTTGAGCTTTTCTGACCTTTTCCCTTGCCCTGAGGCTTGGCTTTTTGACGTGCCTGTGCAGCTTTAGCCATAAACGTAAAGTCCCTTCATTGGGCACCACGACCGGTAAGCACGACCCGCAGTGTCTCCACAACAATCTGCATATCAGTGGTCAGCGATTGATGATACAGGTAAATCAGGTCGTATTTTAGCTTACGTTCCGGTGTGGTCGCATAACCCCCCATCACCTGTGCAAAACCGGTAACGCCAGGAGCAACCCGGAAACGCTCATGGTAACCGGGTATCTCGGCAAGGTGTCTCTCGACGAAATACGGGCGCTCGGGGCGCGGGCCGACAAAGCTCATCTCCCCCCGCAAGATGTTGACCAGCTGCGGCAGCTCATCGATACGCGACCGACGCAGAACGCGGCCAAGGGGGGTGACGCGCACATCGTCTTTCTTCGCAAGCACCGGGCCTGAAGCGCTCTCGGCATCCCGGATCATGGTGCGGAACTTGTACATCCGAAACGGCTTAAGCTCGCGCCCCACGCGTTCTTGGGCGAAGATGACCGGCCACCCCATCGACACGAGGACTGCGGCGGCGGCAGCAAGAAGCACGGGGCTGAGCACTGCAAACAGGGCGACCGCGCCAACGACATCTGCCATGCGCTTGGCCGTGGAAAGCCACGCGGGGACGCTTTTTCGGGTGATCTGCATGAGCGGGATGTCTCCCACCATGCCGTCTACGCTGCTGATAAACACCTCGTAGAGCCGTGGGACAACGTCAATGGTTATCGATATCTCCCGGGCAAGGACGAGGTCTTCAACGAGCTCCCTGATCGCGACCGGACTCGTTATGATCAGCCGATCGACATCGTTTTCCGCGATGATGCGGGTGATGTCGGATATCTGCCCGAGCACCGGGTGGCCGGGTGCGTCGACACTCGCGGGTGCGTTGGTGCTCTCGGGTGCGGCAGCACTCGTGGGCGTACCGTCGTTCGCAGGCACATCAACGCTTTCGAACACGCCCGTGCCTTCAAGCACGCCCGCCGACACAAAGCCCACGACACGGTAGCCCCACTTCGCCCGACGGTCGAGCTCGGTGGCAAGCTCGCGACCGAGGGGGCCTTCCCCGAGCAGCAGCACGCGCTGCTCCGGCCAGGTGATCGCCGAGAAGCGCAGGAACAGCAGCCGCCAAGAGACGAGCAGCGCGCTCACCGTGAACCAGGACAGGATGATCACAACACGTGCGATGGAACTGAACGCAGGGCCGGCGAAAAACGCGATCGCCGAGAACAACAGCGTGCCGACCGTGACCGCGGCAAGTACCGCACGCACGACTGCCCACTCATTCTCGACCCGCTCGGGCTCGTAAAGCTCGTTTATATAGCAGACAGCCAGATACACAAGCGTCACGAGCGGGGCAAGCACCACATACGGCCGGAAGTTGAATTCCGGCAGGTGCCCGGCAAACCGGAGGGCGAACGCGCAGACAAAGCCTACGTTGACGAGGATTGCGTCAACAAAAAGCGACAGCGCTATGAAGCGGGATTTGGTCATCGCCTACTAAAACCGTTCTTAAAATAGGAAGCACCCTGAAGCCGGGCGTTCTCACGCAGGATAGCATGGGCGACAGCACACGTCTTGGCAACCTACGCTAAGGCGTCAACCACTGCGCGAGTGCCACGCCCCATGAAACATGCTGCGTACACCACCCGCAAGCATCACCTGTGTGCATCACGCCCCGTATCGCTCCTGCTTCGCCATCCATATGCGGTAGCGGCTGAGGCACTCCCTGGCCTGCAAGGCAAAGCCCTCGTCCGGATCGGCCGCCCACTGCTCGAAGAGCCGGGGCGCCTCGGGGACGTACCGTATGAGCACCGGGGAGAGCCGCTCGAGCCAGCTGCTCCTGCACTTGCCCTCTATCAGCCCGAGGAGCCCCGGGGCGTGCTCCTCGTCCGCCATGGCGATAAGCGAGCATACGACACACCAGCTGATAGGGTGCGTGCCGTCCTCCGAGTTGAGCGCCTTGCAAAGCCCCAGAAGGTCATCCCAGGCAAAGAGCGCCTCCCTGGTCGCGAACAGCCAGAGGATGTCCATCCTGTAGGAGGACGGGTAGTCCCGCTTGGCATGGTCGAGCAGAAGCGGCAGGAGCGGCGTGTGGTCGAAGCATGGGTCCACGATGTCTGCGAACGACCCCACCTGCGGGAAGCCCGCGTCCTGGATGTCTTTTATCAAGGGGGCGAGCACGCGCCGCGACTCCGCCTCCTCGCGCTCGCGCTCCTGCCTCTTTTGGGCAAGCCCCGTCTTGTCGGCGACCCACTCGAGGCGCGTGACGTGGCACTCGCGGAACACGATGTCGATCTCGCAGTCCCCCCGTACCCAGATGCGGGCCGCATGGTACCCGGGGCAGTGCGCATCCATCCCCATGCGCTGCTGCTCCTCTGCCGGGATATGCTCCGCCCATACGAAATCCGGGGGGTCGCCTTCATCCCAGGACCCCTTGATCCTCTTGCGCGGTGCCTCCCTGCACCCGTCCGGCTCCTCGTACGGCTCCGGCTCGAGGCCCCAGGAGCCCCGCATGTCGAGCAGCACCCTCCTGCTGAGCAGGGGGACGGGGTAGAACCGCAGCTCATAGGTGACATCCTTGCTGTTCACGTCACAGAGCACCATGGTGCACTCCGGGTCGTAGGGCTGCCCTATCCACAGCCGCTCTATCCACGCGTCATGGAGCGTCCCGTCGAAAAGGGCCTTCTCCCAGAAGAGCTCCCGCACATCATAGGCCACGCGCACCCACTCCTTCGACCGCCTCCTGCCGGGCCCGAGGGGCCCTTAGGCCCCGCCTTCGCCGCCGCCCGCGCTAAAGGCCCTCACCGTCGTCATCATCCTCGTCGTCCTCGTCGTCATACTCCCATGTCTCGCGCCAGACGAGCGCCTGGCCGAACACGACATCAAGCTCCCAGTGCTCGTCGGTGAGGACGCGGATCCCGTCGTAGCCGGGGTAATACTCGTCCATCCCCATGCGATGCCTCTCGTCATCAGGGAGGCGCTCGATGCGGACGATCTCCGGGTAGCGGCGATCCGCCGGCGGGCAGCCCGGCCCTACAGCGCTCACAGGGGGGGCCGCACCTGCCTGCGGGCACCCCTGCCGGTACAACGGGTCGAGAAGGTGCCTCCTGCTGAACAACGCGACGGAACGGAGCCTCAAGGTATAGTCCATGCGCCTGTGGTATAGCTCCAAGACGCATTCCGAGGCGTTCTCCGCCATCTTATAGGAGCCCATCTGGTAGCCCTGGGCCGCAGTGCCAAGGACCGCTTCTAAAGAGACCTCCTGCCGGTCGTACCCCACGCTCAAACCACCCCCCTTCGGGCTGGCCTCACTTTTATGGGCACCGAAAACACGCCAGCCTGGCCTGACCGGTCAGACGTGCTTGCGGAGTCGGCCATCACCTTACCAGCTATCGGTCGCTGCGGTAAGGCCACTGCTAAAAACCGAAGGCGGGGGCAGCAGCACCGACCATCCCTGCCCCTGTTGCGATACCGGCACCAAGCGGGACAAGGAGAGGGTCGCTCACCTTCGCTCAATTACTGCGTTGCCGCGTTATTGCCGCATGATGGAGCAATACCTGAATTGGCTGGCATTTCGGATCTTTTTCCCGCAGTCATTTCTCAGTAGTGCCGAGCACCCATTCCGACCCCAGTTCGCCAGTCATTGCCCTCGGTAATATATCTGATTTCCGTGTACCCATTGCTTGCGGCGTTCTCGTAGATGGCCCTGATGACCGTCTCGTCTTTCGCGTAGATATCGATGAATCCGCAGTCGTATATCAAGAACAGCAACTGGCAGTCACTGCTTTGGAAATCCTCGTACGTGTGAACTTCAGAAAACCCACCGTCCTCAAAGTACGCTTGCAGCTTTAAGAAGATGATGTAGTGCTCCGAGGTGATTTCTTGCAAGAAGCTCTTCCCGTCATAGCAGTCTTCCTCGAAGGCATACGTGCCTTCGAGGAAATTGGCCCATGCCTCGTTTTGGTCCTGGATGCTGTACCAGCAGTACTTCTCAACGTCTATGCACTTTAAGACCTGCCACAAGAGATCCGACGTTGCGTTTAGCGTTGCCTGCGGTATCTTAAAAGACACCCCTCGCACCGTATCAGTCGCCATGTAGGCCACCTCACCATCAATCATGGGATCGACACTGCCCAGGCATCAGGGCGAGACGGGGAAGCCGCTACCCTGATGCCTGCCAAAACCGTAAACAAATTTTCCTTGACTCTATATAGCTGGTCTTAAAGCAGGAACGACAGCGGAGGCAGCCTCAACAAACGAGGCTCCCTCCGCGCATATCTTCTTACCTCTTCTCACACGCACAGCGTACTTGGCGAATCATAATGTATGCATTTGCATTGTTTCCCACACACATCACCTCAAGGCAAGAACCAACTCGCGTATCGCCACCGAGAGACTCACTAAACAAAAGAGAACGGCAACTGCCCTGAGGCCAAAAAGCCGTATGGTTCTATCAAATTCGATCAGTCTCGGCACCCGGCCCTGCTCGGCCTTCTCCTTGCCAAATACTTTTGTTGCGCTCCGAGTTAAGTTCACCTTAGTTATTTCGCTCAATGCCGGCGCAGCAAAGAAAAGAAGTGTGCCGCCTGCAAAGATGGCTATCAGCACAAGGGCCACTTTTCTGTTCATGCTCACCAATCCAACTCACAAGATCACATCCGCCATGAGTCAGGCCGACGCACACGCAAACCTGCATACGCCGACCTGGCTGCTTCAGCGGAGTTCAGCTCTTCAAGAAGGCACGGTGCCGTTACGGGGCACCGCCAACCCCATGATGGCGTTATTTTAAAAATTGAATCCCAACATACGACATAATCCGATGTCAGGGGCATACCGTACCATGGCCGTAAGGCCGACGCGGGAAGGGACGGATATGCCAGACACAAGGACCAAGGTGCGCACGGTCATGGAGT
>WRDS01000034.1 GCA_009779675.1 Coriobacteriia bacterium | reverse complement strand
GCGACGCCCTCGCTCGTAAGCACTGTCACCGTCGCCTCCGCGGAGGGCTCCGGCATCCATGTGCTCGACGGCTCGCTGACGCTTCAGGGCATCACCGAGACAGGTGCCGCCTTCGCCGGGCTTCAGGTAGGCGAGGGCGCAGCCCCGGCCGTCTCCCGCTCGTCGTTTGACTCGAACGGCTCCTGCGGGCTTTTCATAGGCGCGCTTGCGACACCGGTCGTGACAAGCTCGTCGTTTGACTCGAACGGGGACTATGCGGTACGCATGGACGCGGACGCGACCCCGGCCTTCTCCGGCGTGACCGGCACCGGCAACGGTGCAGGTGCCACGGCGGACGTGGTCCACGTCTTCGGCACCCGCAGCGTGGCCGCGACGCTTGCCATGGACAGCACGGCCACCGTGCTCCCGTACTCGGGCTCCCTCACACTCGCCCCAGGCGCGAAGGCCGAGGCCAAGACGGGGGCCGTCTTCATGAGCGGCGGCATAACGGTGAGCAAGGGCGCGACGCTCACCGCCGGGCCCGGGGCCCTCTTTAAAAGCGGTGACATCACGGCGTACGGCACGCTTGATGCCGTCGGTACTGAAGGGATGCCCGTCGTCTTCACCTCGGCCCACGACCCGGCAGGGGGTGCCCTTACCACCGACACGCCTACATGGGGGGACTGGGCAGGCATCCGCTTTATCGGAAGCGGCTCGGACTTAAGCAGGCTCAGTTACGCCGAGGTGCGCTACGCGGGGCGGGCACTGCCTGTCCCCGGCGGCAGCGTCGAGGGCACCTACAACGCAGGCATCCTCATCGGCGGGGGCGCCACACCTTCCCTCGTAAGCACGGTGACGGTCGCATCCTCACGCGGCAACGGCATCCAGGTGCTCGACGGCTCGCCCGTGCTCAGCGGCATCACCGAGGCCAGCGCTGACTATGGCCTTGAGATAGGCCCGCTTGCGACCCCGACCGTCACGGGCTCCTCGTTCGACTCGAACGGCGGCTATGCGGTCACGATGGACGCGGACGCGACACCGGTGCTCTCCGGCATAACCGGCACGGGCAACGGCATAAACCTCGCCACGGGCGAAGGCGCGAACGTCTCCTGTGACGCGGTCGAGATCTATGGCACCCGCAACGTGGCCGAGGTCTTTACCATGGAGAGCACGGCCACCGTGCCTGCGTATGCGGGCCGCTTCACTGTCGCAGACGGCGCGAAGGTCGTGGCCGAGACCGGTGCCCTCTTCTTAGGTGCCGACATAACGCTTGACCAAGGCGTGCAGGGCCCGGGCGGGCAGTGGGGGCCCGGCGGGAGGCTCACTGTAAAGCCCGGGGCCGTCTTCAAAGGCTGCGACATCACCGCGCTCGGCACGCTTGATGCCGTCGGCACGCTTGAGGATCCCATCATCTTCACCTCGCCTCGCGACCCGACAGGGGGCGCGTTCATGGGCAGCAGCCCGCCTGCCCCAGGCGGCTGGGCAGGCATCCGCTTTATCGGGCCGGGCTCAGGCGCAAGCAGGCTCGGCCACGCCGAGGTGCGCTATGCGGGGGGTTACGGTCGGATCCCGGACGGCGCAGGTATCGCTGCTGGGCTCTACAGGGCAGGGATCCTTATCGGCGGGGGTGCCGCACCCTCGCTCATAAGCACCGTCACCGTTGCCTCTGCAGAAGGTTCCGGCATCCAGGTGCTTGACGGCTCCCCGACCCTAAGGAGCATCACCGCGACGGGCTGTGGGATAGTCGGCCTTGAGATACGGGAGTCTGCGACACCCACGGTCCTGGACTCGTCGTTTGACTCGAACGGCTTCAGCGGGGTTTACATAGGCGCGCTTGCCAAACCGACTGTCACGAACTCGTCGTTCGACTCGAACAAGGTCTATGCGGTATCGATGCACCCAAATTCAACGCCTGTCTTCACCAGTGTGGCCGGCACCGGCAACGGGGTTGACGCGATCTATTTCTCCAGTTACGACGCACGCAACGTCACAGAGACACTTACGCTGAAAAGCGCCGAGACGGCCCTCCCGTACGCAGGCATCCTGAAGATCGGTGCCGATGCGCATGTGTCCGCCGACCCGGGTGCGGTCATCTACGGTTACGGCACAGAGAACCACCTCACCGTCAATGTGGGCGGCACGCTCACATTGAAGCCAGGCTCGTTCGTCAAGGGCATGGACATCACTGCGCTCGGGACCCTTGACGCAAGGGGCACGGCATCTGCCCCCGTCGTCTTCACCTCGGCAAAAGACGGCGGTGCAGATGCAGGGGGTGTCACCAACGGTGAGCCGAACAACCCTTCTGCGATGGACTGGGAGGGCGTGCTGCTAGAAGGGCCCGGGGCGAGCGCGAGCAGGCTCGAGCATGTCAAGGTCCTATACGCAGGGAAATACGTACCCGCGCTCCGCATCGTCGGAAGCGCGGCATCCACCCGCACGATCGACCACGTGACCGTCTCGCATACAGGCCCTAGAGGCATCTCGGTGGAAAGCGGCTCGCCATCCATCGACCATGTGACGGTCACAGATGTAGACTCCACAGGCATCTCGGTCTCTGATGGCTCGCCGTCAATCGACCATGCGGTCGTCTCGCGTGCGGGCTCCACAGGCATCTACGTGCAAAGCGGCTCGCCGTCCATCGACCATGCGACGGTCACAGGGGCAGGCTCCACGGGCATCTCGGTGGAAAGCGGCTCGCCGCGCATCAGCAACACGACTGTCACCGGGACAGGCTTCACAGGCATCAGTGTATCCGGCGCAAGTACCGTTACCGACTCGGTCTTCTCCAACAACGGCTCGTACGGCGTCCTCTTTGACGGGGCATCGACCGGCTCCACGTTCAAGCGCTGCACCATCAAGGGCAACGGGAGCGCCGGCGTCAGGGCAGAGGCCGGTGCCTCCTCCAGGACGGCCAAGATAAACATGTGCGACATCCACGGCAACGGGGGCTCCAAGGACATGAACCTGGATGTCTTGTCAGGCATCGGCCTGTCCGCGATGTCTGTCGATGCCAGCTACGTCTTCTGGGGCCGCCGGGAGGGGCCGCGCCCTGTGGAGGCCGCGATGGCCACGGTCGAGCCCTGGCTCTGGTCCCCGTACAAGACCCCCAAGTCGAAGCAGGTCTTGGGCGGCTACACCGAGTGCGGGCGCTACGGCGAGCCGGTGAACACCGCGACAGGCAACTTCTACTACTCGGCGACCGACCTCTCGCTCGCAGGCACCCCTGCGCTCGCGCTCTCGCGCACCTACAACCACCAGGACGCCGACGTCCCAGGCCCGCTCGGCCACGGCTGGCACCTCGAGTGCGAGTCGTTCATCCAGCCCGACAGCGACGGCAACGCGGTCGTCACCTACCCCGGAGGGGCGAGGAAGACCTTCGAGGCAAGCGGCACGCCGGGCGCCTACACGCCGCCCGAGGGCACGTTCGAGACGCTTGCCAAGGGCCCGGGCGGCGGCTACACGCTCGTCTTCACCGGCGGTGGCAGGAACGCCTACGCCCCGCAGGGGTGGATAACCTCTGCGACAGACACGTACGGCAACACCGTCAGCTACGCCCGCGACGCGAACGGCCGCCTGACATCGCTCTTTGTCGGAGACACCGCGCCAGGGGGGCGTGCGATCGCCTTCGCGTACAACGCACGCGGCCTCATCACGGCCGCCTCCGACACCGCGTCGCGCACGGTCGCCTACGGCTACGACGCCGACGACAACCTCACCTCGTTCACCGATGCCGAGGGCAACACCACCGCCTACGGGGTGGACGGCGCACACCGCATCACCGGGGTCACCTACCCCGAGCAGCTCGCCGCAGGCACCCCTGCGGTCGTGAACCACTACGATGCCGAGGACCGGGTGGACTGGCAGCTCGACTCCTACGGGTCGACGATGACGTTCTCCTACGAGGACACGCAGACGACCATCACCGACAACCGCGGCAACACGCTCGTGCACCTGCGCGACGGGCTGTGGCGGCAGACCGGCTCTATTGATGCTGCCGGAAATGCTACCAGCTCCACGTACAATGCGACGGGACTCCGTGGGACGGTGACCGATGCCCGCAGAAACACCACGGCCTTCACCTATGACGCGAACGGCAACACCACCAGCGTGACCGACCCGCTCGGCCACAGCACAAGGGCCTCCTATGACGCGTCCTCGAACATCCAGTGGGCAGAGGATGCGCTCGGGTACCGCACGGAGTATGGCTACGATCCTACCGGGCGCTTCTTGACAGACATCCACACCCCAAGCACCGACACGACCTTCACCTACTACCCGTCAGGGCTCGTGGAGGCCATTGCGTCTGCCGGGGCGACCACCACCTTCACCTATGACGCGGCAGGCAACCCCGCAAGCGTCACCGACCCGCTCGGGAACGTCTCGGTATCCGAATACGATGCCGCCGGGTTCCTTATGGCTACCGAGGATGCAACGGGGTGCCGCGTCGAGTATGAGCGCGATGCGCTCGGGCGTGTAAAGTCGGTCACCGATGCGTCAGGCGCAATCGCACATTTCACCTATGACTCCAATGGGAACCTCGTCTCAGTTGTCAATTCGCTTGGAAAAGAGGTCGAGTACAGCCGTGACGCAGGCGGCTTGCTTGAAGGCGTCACCGATGCGCTCAAGAACCGCACCTCCTACACGTATGACGAGAACTACAACCTCAAGACGGTCACCGACGCACGCGGCAACACGACCACGTATGCCTACAGTGCGAACGACCTGCTCACCTCGGCCACCGACGCGCTCGGGCATACCTGGGTGCTTGACTATGACGCCAACGGCAACCTCATCCACACATGGACGCCGAGCGGGACGGAGGTGTCCCGTGCTTACAACGAGTGCAACCTGCCGACCAGGATAGAGGGTGACGGGTTTGGTTACACGTTTGATTACGATGATGCGCACCAGCCCACCTCGCTCTCATGGATCGGCACGAGCGATTCGCTGGGCATCTCGTATGGCGCTGAGGGGCGCGTGGAGGGCACAGAGGACAACTTGGGCGCACACCCCTTTAGTGCTTCATACGGCTACAACGGAGCCGGATTCGTGTCCACGCTCGGCATCAACTCGGACTTTACCCGCGGCTTCGGCTACGACCTCGCGGGGCGGCTCACCACGCTTACGGCAGATGCCACCGCGACCCCCGTCACGTATTCTTACGATGCTGTCGGGAGGCTTACCGGGCGCACGATGCCGGACGGCTCGGTGACAGGCATAACGTACGACGCGGCAGGCTGTCCCGAGTCGGTCACGACGACCTTGCCGTCAAATGTGTTTTCGCACAGCTATACACGGGACCTTGCCGGCCGTATAAAGACGGAGAACGGCGCACGCTACGGGTACGACGATACCGGCCGCCTGACGTCCTGGTTCGACCCGAGTGCGGGTGCCACGACGACCTACGGCTATGATGCGGTGTCGAACCTCACGACGGTCACGGTGGGCACCACTGTAGCAAAGGCCTTCAGCTTCGACGCGGCCAACCGCATCGCACCGGGCTCGGGCTACGTATATGATGCAGGGAACCTTGTCCAGACCCCGGACAAGGTGTTTGGATATGATGGGCTCGGTCGCTTAAGGATCGTTAAAGACAAGGCCACAGGCACGGTCTTGGAAACCTATACGTACGACGCGCTGAACCGCAGGACGAGTGTGACCACCACTCACACCACGTACTTCCACTACGATGGGGCGAGCGCCGATGTCATCGCAGAGACCGATGCTGCCGGCAACATCACCACAAGCTATGTGCGCGACCGCGCAGGGAACCTCATTGCAATGGAGCGCGGCGGCGAGCGCTACTGGTACCACACGAACGCCCGGGGCGATGTCGTAGCGCTCACCGACGGGTCAGGCAACACCGTCAACACCTACGCCTACGACCCGTACGGCAACCCGCTTGCCACGACAGAGGCAGTGGCGAACCCCTACCGCTATGCGGGCTACCGCTATGACAAGGCGACCGGGCTCTACTGCCTCCACAACCGCTACTACGACCCGGCGAGCTACCGCTTCATCACCCGCGACCTCTACCCAGGCGAGCTTGACAACCCTGCGAGCATGAACCCCTACGTGTACTGCGCAGGCGACCCGGTGAATTATGTCGACCCTGATGGGCGTGCTTCTCAGAAAAACATTGACTGGGTCATGTGGGTTAACGGTAAGTATTTGCACCTTAACCTGAACAAAACAGAAGCAGGTCTCTACATCGACAACCCGGGAGAAGCATCCAGTATGTACTTCGCGAGGACAATGGCTATTACCCTAGCCAAGCGGTATTACCCAGGGGTGTATAATGCTGACGATATCAGGGCCAATGCGTTCAAGCATGCTGTCTGGAACGCCATCGGCGCGTTCCTGATCGGTGCCGACAGGGCGAAGGTACATACTGACGCGCATGAATGTGAGCAAATCAAGAATCCAGATCAAAGGGATTCGTCGATGATGGATTTTCACAACAACGCAGCAGGTCTGGCAATCGGTGAGCTGTACCGCATGGAGCTCCTCAATGCTGCTGGCATGGGCTCTTACGATTATCTCGGTGTCAGCATACCGCTCACCGGCAACCATTGGGACAACCTGGCCCTCATGGTGGAGACCGCGGCCAACAACGGGCTTTTGACATGGCTCAAATAATGGCGGGCAAACGCAACAAGAATGTACCCTTGCCCTTGTTAGCGGTTCTTGCAATAGCAGGTGTGCTGCTGATTGGCTGTTCAGCTACTTGCGTCCTATCGGGTTTGGCAAAAAACCTCATTATGGGAGGCTCTCCCTCATATCATCTTTGGGAAAAGATACTGGATTACTGCGAGACGCACGAGGAGATACGGCTGTCTGACGTCACCGATTTCGACTGGGATGTCGCGTATGTGGACCCGGAGCCTTACGGCAAGGGAGAGCGGTTGAAGGAGAAGTACCATATCGAGGGAAAACTTAGCGAATCGAATGGCACAAGGCGGATTGCGTTCTGTAAAGATGGAAGACTGGTGCTTGAGTTTTTTCATGTCTCGGCAGGCGCTTTTCGATTGAGCCTTGATCCATCTGTTGAAATAATCCATCCAGATTCCGTGTTCGAAGCGGAGTGGGTCCCAATGGCATCGCAAAGCGGGGAAGAATACCTGCATCTGACACCAAAGCAGGAGCAGGATGCTGCACCGTTATCAGGCGATGTCGATGCCGGATGATGGGTGCCTGCCACAATGCGGCAGGCAGGGCGATCGGCGGTTTGTACCGCAGGAGATTCCTTGAATCCGGCGAACTTGGTTCCCTCGACTATTTTGGGGTCAGCATACCGTTCACCGGCAACCATTGGGACAACCTGACCCTCATGGTGGAGACCGCGGCCAACAACGGGCTTTTGACATGGCTTCAGTGACGAGCAAGCTTGCGCCCAAAAGAAGAATACCTATGCCGTTGCTTGCGGTTCTTGCTGTAGCCGTAGTGTTGTTTGTCGGTTGTGCAGTTGCGTGTGGCGGGACAGTGCTTATTGGGCATCTTGCGGGTTTGCCATCAGCTAACCTTGAGTCAAAGATACTGGGTTACTGCGAGACGCACGAGGAGATACGGCTGTCGAATGTCACTGATTTCGACTGGGATGTCGCGTATGTGGAGGGCCCGGAGGCTTACGGCAGGGGCGAGCGGCTAAAACGCGAGTATAAATAATATCGAGGGGAAGTTTGCGGAGCTGAATGGCAGAACCCGTATTGCTTTCTGCAAGGATGGGAAGCTGGTGTTCGATTTCTACAATGCGGGATACGCCTACCCAATCCTGGTTGACTCGCTTGGGCTATCAGCAAAGGTCATCTACCCGGACTCTGTGTTCGATGTGAGGTGGGTTCCGGCATCGCAGCTGCATGAAACGCAGACGCACAAAGGGAAAAGCCTGCACTTATCACCAAAGCAGGAGCAGGATACCGCACCACCCCCAGGAGAGGCCGATGCCGGATGATGGGTGTCTGTCACAATGCGGCAGGCCTGGCAATCGGCGAGCTGTACCGCATGGAGCTCCTCAATGCCGCTGGCATGGGCTCTTACGACTATCTCGGGGTCAGCATACCGCTCACCGGCAACCATTGGGACAACCTGGCCCTCATGGTGGAGACCGCGGCCAACAGCGGGCTTTTGACATGGCTCAAGTAATGGCAGGCAAGCGATTCAATAAGAGGAAGGCGCTCTTGCTGCTGTTAGCGGCTCTTGCAACAATAATCGTGCTGCCAGTTGGCTATGTGGCCGCATGCGACTTGTTGGTTAGAGAGATTCTGTGTCCGCCATCGATTCAGCTGAATGAAAAGATACTGGATTACTGCGAGACGCACGAGGAGATACGGCTGTCGGATGTCACCGATTTCGACTGGGATGTCGCGTATGTGGATCCGGAGCCTTACGGCAAGGGAGAGCGGTTGAAGGAGAGGTACCACATTGAAGGCAAGCTCAGAGAGTTGGGCGGCACAACACGTATTGCCTTCTGTAAAGACGGGAGGGTGGTGTTTGATTTTTCCCATATATCGGCAGACAGCTGTCGACTTTGGTTTGATTCATCCGTAGAGGTTATCTATCCAGATTCCGTGTTCGAAGCGGAGTGGATCACAATGTTATTCCAAAGCGGGGAATACCTGCATCTGACACCAAAGCAGGAGCAGGATGCTGCACCGTTATCAGGCGATGCCAGCACTCGCGAGGACTGACCGGGGCGCTTGCTGCCGCTCGCGGATGCGTATGCCCGTGCCGGCCGGTACGGGCATACGCGCTCCGGCGACCCCATGACCCTTTCGGCTACCTCGGTACCGGCATGCCGCCCTCTGGCGGCCATTGCGCGAGCCTGGTTCGCATAGTGAAGGCTGCTGTCGATAACGAGATCTTGAGATGGATTTAAGTAATGGCGAACAAGAGCGCGCTCAGAAGAGAGCGGTTGTGGAAAGCCCTTCTGGCAGTCCCGGTGCTGCTGGCCTGCTGCGCGGTCACGTGCGGGCAGCTCGGCGTGATTGACCACGCTAGAGATCTTATAGCAGGCCCGTCAGAGCCTGGCTTGCATTCACGGATACGGGACTACTGTGAGGCGCATGAGGAGGTACGGCTGTCAGATGTCACGGATTTCGACTGGGACATCGCGTATGTGGACCGCGAGCCTTACGGCGACGAAAAAAAACTAAGGGAGAAATACGGTATCGTGGGGGTGCTCGAAGAGTTTGAGACAGATGCATTATCTCGCATCGCCTTTTGCAGGGACGGAGAACTGGTTTATGACCTTGTGTTGAACTATAGCTATTTTGAGGTTGCCTCCTCGGTAGAGATCATATATCCGGACTCTGTGTTTCGCGTTACGCAGATCCCGTTAGAGTATAAGGAGAAAAAGCTGTTTCTATCGCCGAAGTAAAAACGGAGTATCATGCTGTTCCGGCATGTCGATGCGGTTTTTTATAGCCGCCCTGGCAACAGTGCTACCGCAGGAAAGGTTTTAGGAGCCGAGCATGACAGCCTGCAAGCCAGTGTTCAAGCCATATCCCGCCCTGGAGGAGATAGAGCGCAAGGCATTAGACTTCGACCTTACTGAGCTTGAGCGGAAGGCATGCCTGCTTCAAGCCAAGGAACTCGTCTACCAGGACTGGCTCAAAGACAAAAACGACCTTGACAGCCTGCTCCGTGTTGCGACGGAGTGCTGGTTCATCGTGAGCTATTCCAGCGAGTTCCTCCGGCACGATTTCGATCATCTAGACGACCTGATTGGCGAGTGTTTTCCTGCGCTCACCGAGGCTGCGGGCTACGGGCTGGAGCACTTCTCCGGCTCGGACACCTGGCTTTGGGTCTTCGGGAACCTGCTGTCCGGCTCAGATATCGCCACCTCGGCCTTTAGTGCCATGGTACGTGCGTACCTTGAGAGGTTCCCTGACTGCGATATAGACGCGGCCAAGCGGGAGGCGGTGCTACGAAACCCCGACCACACCTTCTCGGCGCTAGACGGGGTAGCGCATGACATGTTCCGCCGGGCGCACCGGATAAACCCCGGCAACCTGCTCGCCAGGCTGCACTCGCTGGAAGAGGGCAGCAAGGGGTACCTGCATGCCTGCCGGGCGATCTCAGGCTCGGTGGGCGAGTACTTCACAGTGGACTCACTGATCGAGGAGTACCTCGGGGGCGGTCTATCTTACAGGATCCAGCATGCGCTTTGCAAGGGATGCAGCAGGTATGTTGAAGGGTGTTACAAGGACTGCGCTGCGCCTTGGCTGTCCTGAAAGTGGGGCTCCAGCAGCCCATGGTGGTTTGACGCAGCCGCAAATGAGAGTAGACGGAATATCCTATCCCCATAACAACAAGCGGCATTTATGCCGAAAAAAGCGCCTGGATGAGGGTGGAATCCCGGTGAGCAAGCTATCAGGCATCATCTTGCTGTTTCCTCCGATGGGTCTAGCGTTAGCTATTGTTTTTATAACGGCCATGTCTGAGGCTAGAGTGGACGGCGCAAGCAGGCTGTCTGCAGGGATTGCTGTTGCAAGCCGAGTGGTCGCGACTGTCCATTTTTTCGTAATGGTGCCCATGGCGGCTCTTGTCTATCCTTGTGTACTCCGGTACCGGAGGCGCGGTTCCAGTGGCCGTGGTGGCTGGCATAACGCTAGAGGTGATTATGCTGGGCATCGGCCTCGGACTGGTTGTCATAGGTGTTTTAGGGTTGCTTGGGAAGCTGCGTTGGCCTGCCGTTCGCGGAAGACGTGCTGCTTTCAGCCTGGCGGGGCTTTTCGAGATGTTCCACGGCCACAGCATGCATGTAGGCTCCGCTTTAGTGCTTCTCGGCGCATGGTATGGCTGTATCGCCACTGTGATAGCTTCTACATGGTTTTAGTAAGGGATAAGCCGTTGGTACCCCCTGCATGACGAGCGTGCTGTTGGCGACGTGCATCCGCAACAAGGCGGGGTTCCGCAAGTCCGCGGCCGACGGGCGCGGTGGGAGGGCGATCGTCGAGTACAATGCTAGCAACAACACAACGCCCGTGACCGGGGCCCGGGCGGTCACGCTGCGGTCGCGTCACACGGCGCGTTCTCCAGCATCGAGTGGTTGGAGGACGCATGGATGCTAAGGCGCTCAAGACACGCTTCTCAAAAAACCTAAAGTTCATGTTGCCGTGCTTTATCATTGCCCTTTTTGTCGGGTGCGCGTGTGGCGTGGCACGCCCCTTGGCATCTGCATCCATCCACCTCTGGCCGGGTGACTACTCGAGGTCTGAGTTCGGGCCCGGGGCCACAGTCCGGGTCGCAGGAGGCGGTGCCAGCATCACCTGCCCGGACGGCTGGAGCGGCTATGTGAACGAGTATGTCCCCTTGCCGGAGTGGACGCATGTCGGGATGGCAGATGCCGGGATCAGGCAGATGATTGTACTCCAGGGGCCTGACAGGCAGTCCGTCGGGGTGAACTCTTTCTATCATGACTCCCGCATCAAAGGCCACATTGAGAAGGCCAAGGCCGATGACGAGCGTCTTGCGGCGCTCGGAGGGCCGTTCCGCGACCTTTCGTATGATGCGCTCAGTTATCTTGAAGACGATTGCATCCGTGCTGTTGTCTACATTTACGGTCTAGGCAAAAGCGAGGTAACCAGCCTGCACATCAGGAAAATTGACCTCCAAGACGGCGAGTCGGTCGAGGAGGCTGTGGTGAGGGTCGCATCTGAGGTCAACCTAGAGCTTCGGTGATACGCAATCTACATTGAGGACACGGTGACACGGGCAGGCGGCACCGAGCTTCGGTGATACTTGCCAACAACACGCCGAATGACGTATACTTCTCTTACAGCTTCATAGCACGACAGGCGTTGAAGGGGAGCAGTAGAGGCTAATCCTTGCTGTTCAGAGAGCCGGGGATGCTGGAAACCCGGCGCAGGACGTCTTGAAAGCCGCCCCTGAGCCACCCGGAAGAACGCTCGGCAGGCCCTGCAAACGACCTTTGCGATCCTGCGGGCAAATAAGTCGGGTCGGTGGCATCCGTTATCTGCCGCACGAGTGGACAGGCTGTGTGCTTGGGCAGGTTTTGTGCCTGCGCAGGCTTCATGCCTGTGAGGATCGGCGTTTTGCGCAGCTGCGCGGTCGTGCAGCTGTTCTTTGCCCCGTGCGGCCGATATGGCGATGCCGCCGTCCCCTGGACGGAAGGCGTGTGCATCTCGATGACACAGGCGGGCAATCAAACTGGCAGCCAGGTAGGTAACCGGGCTAGCAGCAGCAATCAGGCTGGTAGCAACCAGGCACGAAACCAGAGCAGTCGCATGAAAGAGGGGCTTACCCGCGCCCCCCACCGCAGCCTGCTTAAAGCCGACGGCCTCACCAACGAGGAGATCGCACGCCCACTGGTCGCCGTCGTAAGCTCTGCCAACGAGATCATCCCCGGGCATCTGATGCTCGATAAGATCGCCGAGGCGGTCAAGCGCGGAGTGCTTCTCGGCGGGGGGACTCCGCTTGAGATATCTACCATAGGCGTATGCGACGGGATCGCGATGGGGTACGAGGGCATGCGTTTCTCCCTTGTGAGCCGGGAGGTCATTGCCGATTCCGTCGAGATCGCGGTCTCTGCGCACGCGTTCGACGCGGTCGTGATGATCCCGAACTGCGACAAGATCATCCCCGGGATGCTTATGGCGGCGGCTCGGCTTGACCTTCCAACCGTTGTCATCTCCGGCGGCTCGATGCTTGCTGGGCGCGATCCGGATGGCAAACCGGCTGATCTAGACACGGTCTTTACGGCGGTCGGGCGCGTGGCTGCGGGAAAGATGAGCGAAGAGGATTTGAAGGCGCTTGAAGAGCATGCCTGCCCGACATGCGGCAGCTGCGCCGGCCTCTTTACCGCGAACTCGATGAACTGCCTGGTCGAGGCTATTGGCATGGGGCTGCCCGGCAACGGCACGATCCCGGCTGTCTACTCCGAGCGGATCAGGCTTGCGAAACGTGCCGGCATGCGGGTGATGGAGCTGTTTAGAGAGGGGATCACTGCTCGGCGGATCATGAATGCTGCCTCGATCCACAACGCCATGACGCTTGATATGGCATTTGGCGGGTCGAGCAACACCGTTTTGCATCTGACGGCGATCGCCCACGAGGCATCGGCCGATGTCACGCTCGACGACTGGGCGGCAGTCTCCGCACGCACTCCGAACCTGGTGCGCATCAGCCCCGCGAGCGACTTCCATATGGAGGACCTGTACGCGGTCGGCGGTGTGCCGACGATCATGCGCGAGCTTGATCGCGAGGGGCTTATCGACCGGGAGGCGCTCACGGTCTCAGGAGACACCGTCGGTGGGATCGCAGATGGTGCTCCGTCAGCCGATGGCCAGGTGGTCCGTCCGATCAGCGATCCCTATTCCTTGGAGGGCGGCCTGCGCGTGCTGCGTGGCAACCTTGCGCCTGCGGGCGCGGTGGTCAAGCAGTCTGCCGTGTCGGCTGGAATGCGCGCGCGCACCGGCCCCGCCCGCGTCTTTGAGAGCGAGGAGGCGGCATCCGAGGCGATCCTTGGTGGGCAGATCAACGCAGGGGACATCATCGTCATCCGCTACGAGGGGCCAAAAGGAGGCCCAGGGATGCGCGAGATGCTTGCGCCGACCGCTGCGCTGTCGGGGATGGGGCTCTCGGCGAGCTGCGCGCTCATCACAGACGGCCGCTTCTCGGGTGCCACGAAAGGCCCGGCGGTAGGACACGTCTCGCCAGAGGCCGCCGCCGCAGGCCCGATCGCATTTGTTGCCGAAGGCGACTTGATCGCTCTCGATATTGATGCAGGGACGCTCACGTTATGCGTGGGCGACGCGGAGATCGAGGCACGTCGTGCGTCCTGGCAGCCGTCGGGGCCCAAGGTCACGGGCGGGGTCCTTGGCAGGTATGCGCGCAGTGTGTCCTCGGCAGATGAAGGGGCGGTGCTCAGATGAGTGCACAAAGACCGGAAAGCACACAAGGGTCGGAACGCGTGCAGGGGTCGGGGAGTGCGCCGAAGCCGGGGTGTGCGTCGAAGCCGGAGCGGGTCATAGGGGCGGAGGCGCTGGTGCGCTGCCTCGAAGAGGAGGGCGTCGGGATCGTATTCGGCTATCCCGGCGGGGTGGCCCTTCCGATATTCGACGCGCTCTACAGCTCCGAGAAGGTTGCGACGGTGCTTCCTCGGCATGAGCAGGGGGCCGTGCACATGGCGGACGGGTATGCGCGCACGAGCGGCAGGCCTGGGGTGGCGGTTGTGACGAGCGGGCCAGGCGCGGCAAACACCATAACCGGCATTGCCAATGCGTACCTGGACTCGATCCCGCTTGTGGTTGTGACCGCGCAGGTCGCGACGGCGGTCATCGGGACGGATGCCTTCCAGGAGATCTACACAACGGGGATCACCCTTCCGGTCACCAAGCACAGCTACCTTGTTAAAGATGTCGCCGAGCTGCCCCAGACCGTCAAGGAGGCATTCCATATCGCGGCCACCGGGCGTCCTGGGCCGGTGGTGATCGATATGCCGGTCGATGTCAGCAAGAGCGAGATCGACTTCGCGTATCCGGCGAGCGTAAGCCTTCCCGGCTACAAGCCGTCGGTCCGGGGGCACGGGAGGCAGGTCAAGGAGGCGGTCGCCCTCATCAAGTCCGCCCGAAGGCCGCTGCTGTACGCGGGGGGCGGCATTTTAGCTGCCGAGGCATCCCGAGAGCTAAAAGAGACCGCCGAACTCATGCAGATACCGGTGGCAACCACGATGATGGGGAAGGGCTCTTTTCCCGAGGACCATCACCTCTGGATAGGCATGCCCGGTATGCATGGGGCGAAGTACACGAATTTCGCCATCACCGAGACCGACCTCTTGATCGCGGTGGGCGCACGCTTTGACGACCGAGTGACCGGGAAGCTCGCCTCCTTTGCCACCAAAGCGCGGATCATCCACATAGACATCGATCCCGCGGAGATCGGCAAGAACAAGGTTGCCGATTGCCCGATCGTCGGCGATGCCAAAAACGTGCTCTCAAGCATCCTCGCCGAACTGCGTAAAAGCGAGGCCGAGCCCAAAACACAGGAGTGGATCGCTAAGATCGATGGGTGGCGCAAGCAGTTCCCGCTGCATTACGGCACCGCGCAGAAGGGCACCGCGCAGAAGGGCACCGGGCAGGCGGGCACCGGGCTCGCCGGCAGCACCGGGACCTCAAGTGCCAGCGGACCCGCCGTGCTCTACCCCCAGTTCGTGGTAGAGCGGCTTTCTGCGCTCACCAAAGACCGCGAGACGGTCATCACGACAGAGGTCGGGCAGAACCAGATGTGGGCCTGCCAGTTCTACTCGCTGCGCGAGCCGCGCACCTGGGTCTCCTCAGGCGGCCTCGGGACGATGGGCTTCGGCCTTCCGGCGGCCATCGGTGCGCAGGCCGCACGCCCGGATGCGCTGGTGGTAGACATCGCCGGCGACGGCTCCATCCAGATGAACATCCAAGAGCTTGCCACCGCACGGCTTAACGGCTATCCGGTCAAGGTGGTCGTGCTCAACAACGGGTTCCTCGGCATGGTGAGGCAGTGGCAGGAGCTGTTCTATGGTCGGCGCTACGCATCGAGCGTTATCTCCCAGGAGGTCCCCGACCTCGTGATGCTTGCCGAGGCGTACGGGTGCTTCGGCATCCGCGTGACCGAGCCGACCGAGGTCGATGCCGCGCTCCTGGCAGCGTTCGAGTTCGATGGCCCGGCGGTCGTTGACTGCCGGGTCGCCCCGGAGGAATGCGTCTACCCGATGGTGGCACCCGGATCGAGCATCGACGAGATGCTCGGCGGAATACCGGGAGGCCCGGTCTCAGAGATGCTTGACGATGAGGTTGCCGAGGAGGTGCAAGGGTAGATGGCACAGGTACAACACACCCTGTCGGTGGTGGTCGAGAACAAGCCGGGCGTGCTGACGCGTGTGACGTCGCTGTTTGCTCGGCGCGGGTTCAATATCGACTCGCTTGCGGTCGGGACGACCGAGGATCCGACCCTGTCGCGCATAACCATAGTCTGCTCGGCTGCCGATGCGTCGCTTGAGCAGATCACCAAGCAGGTCTACAAGCTCATCAACGTCATCAAGGTCCAGGATCTGGACCCTGCCGAGTCGGTCGAGCGGGAACTGGTGCTTTTCAAGGTCAATGCCCCGGCAGAAAGGCGCCATGAGATCATCGAGATCGCCAATGTGTTCAGGGCAAAGATCGTCGATGTGGGGCGGAACTCGCTTACGATCGAGGCAACGGGTGCCTCGGATAAGGTCGGGGCGATGGAGGATCTTTTCCGTGCGTATGGCATAAAGGAGATGGCGCGTACCGGCAAGATCGCGCTTACAAGAGGCCGTGAGAACTGAGGCCGCGAGGGATAGGAGGAGACATGGCAACCGTCTACTACGAAAGTGACTGCAATCCCGAGCTGATCAAGGCTCGCAAGGTCGCGGTCATCGGCTATGGAAGCCAGGGGCATGCGCATGCGTTGAACCTGCGTGACTCCGGCGTGGATGTCCGCGTCGGCTTGCGTCCGGGCTCGAAAAACTGGGAAGTGGCGCAAGAGGCCGGGCTTAAGGTGGCCACGGTGCGCGAGGCGGCCGCCGAGGCCGACCTCATCATGATGCTCACCCCGGACGAGACGCAGGCCCAGACCTACGCAGACGAGATCCATGAGGCGATGGCCGACGGCAAGGCGCTCGCGTTCGCCCATGGCTTCAACATCCGCTTCAACCAGATCGAGGCACCGCTCGGCGTTGACGTGATCATGATCGCCCCGAAAGGCCCCGGGCACATGGTGCGACGCATCTACGCCGAGGGATCCGGGGTGCCGAACCTCATCGCCGTGCACCAGGACGCGAGTGGCCAAGCCAAGGAGCTGGCGCTTTCGTACGCCTGGGGTATCGGGGGGGCGCGGACGGCGGTGATAGAGACGACATTCGCCGAGGAGACCGAGACCGATCTTTTTGGCGAGCAGGTCGTGCTGTGCGGCGGTCTCACCCACCTGATCGAGTCGGGTTTCAACACGCTCGTTGCAGCAGGCTATCAGCCGGAGGTCGCCTATTTTGAGTGCATGCACGAGGTCAAGCTCATCGTCGACCTGATGTATGAGGGCGGTATGGCGAAGATGCGGGACTCGATCTCGAATACCGCCGAGTTCGGCGATTACTACACCGGCCCGAAGATCATCACCGACGACACACGCACGGCGATGGAGGAGGCGTTGCGCAATATCCAGACAGGCGGGTTCACGCACGACTGGATAGCGGAGAACCGGGTTGGCCAGCCATGGCTCAAGTCAATGCGCCGGAGACACGCGGACACCAATATCGAGCAGGTCGGCAAGAAGCTCCGCTCCATGTTCTCGCGGGCAGAAAGGTAAGAAAACCGGCACTACGCGCGCCGTACACAATTAACCAACACCTAACAAGGGGGGATTAAATCACTATGCAAAAAAAGTATCTGATGACGCCGGGGCCGACCCCGGTGCCTGCCGAGGTCCTGCTTGCGATGGCGGCACCGATCATCCATCATCGCACACCGGATTTCTCGGCAGCCTTCGCGGAGTCGATCAGCGGGCTCAAGTACGTCCTTCAGACCGAAGGCGACGTGCTGCTCTTTGCCTCCTCGGGCACCGGTGCCATGGAGTCGGCGATCGCCAACTCGTTTTGCCCGGGGGATACGGTGATCGTGTGCCGGAACGGCAAGTTCGGTGATCGTCAGAAGCAGATATGCGAGACGTATGGGCTGCGCGTCATTGATCTTAGGTACGAGTGGACGCAGGTGGTGGACCCTGCCGATGTTGCCAAGGCGCTTGAGGAGGATCCTGATGTGCGCGGGGTCATCGTCACGCAGTCAGAGACCTCGAGCGGCGTCTTAAACGACGTGCGGGCGATCGGCGGGCTTGTGCGCGGCTGTCCGGACACCGTGCTCATCGTCGACTCGATCACCGGTATCGGCGCGGTTGAGTGCAAGACCGATGAGTGGGGGCTTGATGTCGTGATGACCGGCTCCCAAAAAGGGCTCATGCTCCCGCCTGGGCTTGCGGCGTGCTCGGTGTCTGAAAAGGCGTGGCGGGCGTACGAGCGCTCGACTCTGCCAAAGTTCTATTTCGACTGGAAGAGGTACCAGTCAAACGTGCTTAAGGACACGACGCCGTTCACGCCTGCGGTAACGCTTGTGCTCGGGCTTAACGTGGCGCTTCGGATGATCCGCGAAGAGGGGCTTGAGGCGGTCATCGCCCGTCATGCGCGGCTTGCCGGTGCGGCCCGTGCGGGGTGCGAGGCGCTTGGGCTCAAACTTTTTGCGCCCCTAGAAGGGCGGGGGAACGCGGTCACCCCGGTCTGGGTGCCAGACGGCGTTGACGGCAAGGCCATCGTAAAGACGCTCAAGGACAAACACGGGGTCACTATCGCGGGAGGTCAGGACGACTACGCAGGGCGCATCCTCCGCATCGGCCACCTCGGCTATTTTGGGGATTTTGACATCATCACCACGCTTGCGGCGCTTGAGATGACGCTCGCGGAGCTTGGTTACGATTTTGAGGCGGGTCTCGGCATTAAGGCCGCCGAGGCCATTTTTATGGAAGGGCAGGGCTAGAGGATTATGAAGGTACTTGTTGCAGAGGCGATCTCTGCTCGGGGCATTGAGGCGCTTAAAGAGAGGTTTGATGTTGAGGTAAGGACCGACCTTTCGCCGGAGCAGCTTGTCGCCGAGATCGCTGCATACGACGCGCTTGTCGTGCGCTCGGCCACCCAGGCGACGCGGGAGGTCATCGAGGCGGGCATCAATCTCAAGGTCATCGGGCGTGCCGGCGTGGGCATCGACAACGTGGATGTCGAGGCGGCCACCGAGCGGGGCATCATCGTCTGCAACGCGCCCACATCGAATATCGTGTCGGCCGCCGAGCAGACCATGGCGCTCATGCTCTCGATGGCGCGCAAGACCCCTCAGGCCAACGCGTCGATGAAGCAGGGGAAGTGGGAGCGCTCCAAGTTCACCGGTGCGGAGCTTTACGAAAAGACGCTCGCTGTCATCGGCCTTGGGCGCATCGGCTCGCTCGTTGCTGCGCGGGCACGTTCGTTTGGGATGAACCTCGTTGGCTACGACCCGTACGTCTCCGAGTCTCGGGCGGCCGAGATGGGCGTCACCCTTTACGAGAACGTGGACGACCTTCTGCCGCTCGCGGACTTCATCACCGTGCACCTTCCCAAGACCAAGGACACCATCGGCATGTTTGGTGCCGAGCGTTTTGCGCTCATGAAGGACGGGGTCCGGCTTGTGAATACCGCCCGTGGCGGCATCTACCAGGTCGAGGCGCTTGCCGATGCCCTCAAAAGCGGCAAGGTGGCCGGTGCTGCCATCGACGTTTACGAGATCGAGCCGTGCACGGAATCTGTGCTCACCGGTTTCGACGAGGTGCTTTTGACCCCGCACCTCGGGGCATCGACTTCCGAGGCGCAGAGCCGAGCGGGCGAGCAGATCGCCGAGTACGTGATCCTCGGGCTCGAGGGCCGCATGGTGCCTACCGCCGTCAATGTCGCGCCGGTGCCGCCCGAAGTCATGGAGCGCGTCGGGCCATACATCGACATCACGCAGGACATGGGCGCGATGCTCGCCCAGTTCGCCCGCGGAGGGCTTGAGGCCCTTGATGTCATGGCGGTCGGCCAGCTCGCCGAGACCGATACGCGCATACTGCGCACCGCCGCGCTTAAAGGCCTGCTCGCCAAAGTCACCGACGAGACCGTGAACTTCGTGAACGCGGACTTCCTAGCCGAGCAGCGCGGCATCGTCATCACTGAGACCAAGAGCTCTGAGGCACGCGACTATATCTCGATGGTGGTCCTGCGAGGCGAGACCCCGTACGGCTCGGTCGAGATTGCGGCCGCCCTTGTGGGCAAGAACGACGAGGCGCATGTCGTCACGCTCATGGGCTACGACATGGACTTTCCGCCGAGCAAGAATATGGCGTTTTTCTGCTATCCCGACCGTCCGGGCATCATCGGCAAGGTGGGGACGATCCTCGGCGAGAGGGAGATCAACATCGGCTCGATGCAGGTGGGGCGTACCGAGACCGGTGGGCAGGCACTCATGGCGCTTACGGTCGATGCTTCGCTCGATGCCGAGCTGCTTGAGCAGATCAGGCTTGCGGCGTCGATGGATAGCGCCTGGTACGTGGAGCTTTAGGGAAGGCGGCTGGCATCCATCCGGCAGACACCTGCATCGTGAAGTGCCGGGTACATGGAGCTTTAGGCGGCGGCTGGCATCCATCAGGAGATGGGAGTAGCAACAGTCGGGTGCCACAACATGTAGTGGCTGACTACCAGACGTTGTGGTGACACACAATATCTGGTAGCGGCACTGTAGTTCCTCATTAAGAAATGCCTGCGAGGCACTGTCAAAGCAACAGTCACAAGATATATGGATATCCACTATATTTCGCAGTCAACAGTCAAGATCGGTATATTGTGTGAGTTGTGCGTTGGTAACCGGAGGGACACAAAGTGACCTGGCTTTCAAAAGAGGCATTTCAAAACGCGCTTGAATTCGAGGGGCGGGCAAGTCGTCGGGATTTCTGGCTCCCTTTTCTGGCGGGCTCGATACTGCCTGTGGTCTTGGTGCTTGCCGCCCCGGACTGGAGCGCGTTTTACATGTGGCTAGCGTACGCGCTTATGGCTGCCCTTGGTCTTGTTATGCTGCCAACCGCCGTTCGTCGGCTTCACGACTCTGAAATGTCTGGGTACTGGCTTTTGCTTCTGCTTACAGGCGGCGGCGGGTTCTTCCTCGCCCTCTTGCTCCTTCGGCCTAGTTCACCCGAGGTCAACCGCTATGGCCCACCGCCTGTGCCTGCTGGTGTTTCTGGTATCCCCGCTGATGGGCCTTTGCCGAAGGATCCTGAACCGAACCGCGTCGAGTGTGCCGCAGTTGATCTTGCCGGTGAGACTTCAGGGATCCCGGAGATCCTCACATGAGCCTGATTGCGACACGCGTTATAAAAATGTGCCAGCGGCCTGGCGCAAAGATAGCCGCAGTATTCGGGCTTTTGCTCGTTGCAAGTGTTGTGTTTGGCTGCATCCTTGCTGCAAGCGCCCGCGCAGACCTTCGTGATGCAGCAGCTGTAAGCGCAAAGCAAGCAACTGAGATCAAACAACTAAAAGATCAAGTTGCCAAGCAGTCGTCGGCGATCGAGAGCCTCACGGTGCAAGCAAAGGAGGCTTCTCGCACAATTGAGATGCTCCAGTCCGAGACCACCAGCTTAACCGCTGCGCTTAAAAGCGAGACCGACAGCCGCAAGGCGGCGGAGGCCTCGCTCGCCAAGTCAAAGAAGTCGCAAAGCGCGAAAAAAACATCCAGCAGCAAAAAAAGCTCTACAAAAACCACCCATCCTCGTGAGCCTGCGCAGGAGTTCTATATTAATGACAGGTTTGAATTGGTTCCTGTCCCCAGCCCTTCATAAAAAGCGTGATTGAAACGAGCTAGCGTGACAGGAGCGCTCAAGCAGGAATACAAAAACCCGCAAGTGCTGCGCCCGAAATACAGGACATCCGAAATATGGGAGATGCTGCTTCGATCTGAGGTATAATCATCCCATGATGCGTTTTACAAACATCCTTGCACGCGACCCGCGACTTATTCAGCCGGTCGCCGCTGTCTGATGGGCAGCGCATAAGCGCCGGCTTTCGCTGCGTCCGTTTCCGCATCATTAAATCGAGGAGTATCCCGTGAATATCTCAGCTGCCCCTGGGGCAAGCGCGCCCATGCCTGCTTCGCCTGAGCCAAACGCCGACTGCCCCATATCAGGCAATGCTTGCCCCGCGTCGGGCAATGCTCGCCCCGCGCAAAACATTGCCCGCTCCGCATCTGCCGGCAAAGACGGCACCTCCGGCAAAGACGGCACCTCCGGCAAAGACCGTGTCTTTATCTTTGACACGACCCTGCGCGATGGCGAGCAGTCGCCGGGTGCCAGCATGAACACCGAAGAAAAGCTCGAGATCGCACGCCAGCTCGTGCGGCTTGGCATCGATGTCATTGAGGCGGGCTTTCCCATCTCGAGCCCTGGGGACTTCGAGAGCGTCGCACGTCTGGGCACGCTCGTGGGCGATGCCTGTGTGATCACGGCGCTCACCCGTGCGATCCCAGGTGACATCGACGTTGCTGCCGAGGCGCTCAAGACCGCCTCCCGTCCGCGCATCCACACCGGCATCGGCGTTTCCGAGTCCCACCTGCGCGACAAGCTCCGCCTGAGTGGCGACCAGGCGATCGAGCGTGCGGTTACAGCGGTCCGCCATGCGTGCAGCTATGTTGAGGATGTCGAGTTTTACGCCGAGGATGCCGG
>WRDS01000033.1 GCA_009779675.1 Coriobacteriia bacterium | reverse complement strand
ATAAAGAAGACGCAGAAAACGCCACCGAGAGAAATTATGCTCGCCACCAAATACAAGGCTGATTACGAGGGGAGGCTTGCAGAAAATGAGTGGGCATAGGGAATATCTGAATAGGCAGCTTGAAAACCCAGAGTTTGCGACCGAATGGGAGCGTCAGCGTCCGGAACGCGAGTACACCAAAGCGATAATCGCTGCTCGTATGAGTCAAAACATGACGCAGAAAGAATTAGCCGAAAAAACAGGCATCAAACAATCCAACATCAGCCGTATTGAAACTGGGAGCTGCAGCCCCACAGTCGCTACATTGCAGCAGATTGCTGATGGGATAGGCAAAACGCTCCACATCGAATTCAGATGAAATCGATCGGGTTCTATACGCCTGCAGAGAGCGGTGAGGTTGTAGTGATGAATTCTAACCGCCTTGCGTTCGAGGAGTTTCAGCATAGGATGGCGGGAGAAGCCGAAAACGCGGGGCTCAACTCCGAACAGGATGTTGTGGACTTAGTAAAAGAAGTCCGCAAGAGAATGCGGGAGGCACCGCATGAGGGTAATGCTTGACACGAATGTTCTGATCTCTGCCGGAATATTTCCAGGAAAACGCACAACGGATCTTACGCTTCGGATTGCCAATGAATGCACTATCGTCCTATCAGGTCAGGTGATTGATGAGCTTCAGGCTGTAGTGGCTTTTAAGTTTCCCGACAAAAAGCCGGTATTGAAACGTTTTCCATAACGGTTGAGCTATGAGATCGCCTATACGCCAGCAGAGATTAACGAGGGCACTTACCCGAGAGCCCGCGATAAAACAGATTACCCAATACTGGCTTCGGCGATCATAGCGGACGTGGATGTGTTTGTTACCGGGGATAAAGGCTTTTGCGGTCTTGACTTGAAGCGTCCAAAGATTACGACGATCAGTGATTTCGTAGAGGAATACCTGTAAGCGAAACCCTCGTTTTACTCACCCTTGGGAAGCTCGGCCACCGGGCTCGTCAAGCCCTACGTGCTCGGCGCACCTATACCGAGGGCAAGCCTATAAGCGGTCTCCAGATGGCGCTTTGCCATCCTCGCCCGTAGTTCGGGGTCGCTGCGCTCTGTCCCGCCGAGCAGGATGAACTCTTTCGCTTTCGCACGGGTGTGTATGCGGTCGTCAAGCATGACATTAACCATGGACTGTAAGCGACCCTGCTCCTCTAAGGTCTCAGCGGTGTGCCCGGCAATTGCGATGGTCAAAACAGTTTTGAGCGTCCTCATGGGAGCAAGCCCAGCGGTACGGGCATCGTCTTGGCCATATGCGAAGCCGTAGCGCCAAACGCGGTCAAACCAGCCTTTCAGCTTGGCTGGTGCGTCCGTCCAGAACACGGGATAGATGAACACCAGCGCGTCGGCTGCGTTTATCAGGGCCTGTTCGGCGAGCACGTCTGAGGCCAGCGGCGGCGCAAGATTGTAGTAAGCGTCGCGCAGGTACTCCTGCTCGGTCATGTCGGCGCGAAAGCCCATCTTGTATAAGTCGCTGATGGTGTAGGTGTGGCCGGCATCGCCGAGTCCGCGCAGGAATGCGTCGCGCACCTTTGCGGTGAGCGAGCTTTCGCTCGGGTGGCAGTACACGACGTGCGTGTGCATCGCCCGCGTGTCGCCGTGCGCGCCGGTGGTGGCAGGGGGAGCGGCACCGGCGGCGGCGTTTTTTGCGGCATCGCCGAGCGCGCCGGTGGGCGTAGCGGTTGATGTGGCGGATGAATCGGCAAGCGCAGCGGCAGAGGCATCCGGCTGCTCTCTTCTTGTTGGGGCCACGGTGTTCTCGATGACAACGTCGCCGTTCTCGCGCTGGAAGAAGAGCACTTTGTTGCCGGGCTCGATGCTAAGCATCCTGCGGAAGTCCACCGGTATGGTCACCTGGCCGTTCTTTGTGACCTTGGTAGTATCCATGATGTTTCCAATCTGTGAGGCTGATGCGCGTGGGCCCGGGCAGCCGGGCTGTGCGCAAAGCACAAAACCTTGATAGACAGCGAGCCTACAGAGCTGGGTTGCGTGCAGCCAGTTAACGAGTGCGTTAGCGGGAGTTCTTAAATTTCATAGATCTCTTAAATTTAAGAGATCTATGAAATTTTATCATCACTTACGCATTTGCGCACGGATAGTCAGGCCCATGGATCTTTCCCCACCATCTGATGCTGGCAAAGAGTTGTATCAGATGAAGGTGCCGAGCAGGTGGTTTCTGCGGGGCTACATCAAAGCAAGCACTGCACTGGCCTGCTTGCACCCGATGCCTTACAACCGGTACCATCTGCCATAAGACAGGTTCTCAGAGACAGGCTCCACGTTGGTCGACAAGCTGCCGTCCCAGTGGCACCCTTGCGTGGGGCGGCAAGGCCGGCGGGACAAGCAAGGCCGGCATGAAGTGCCGGCTCTCAAGACGAAGGAGGAGGCTTCATGGGCAAGACCTTTTGGAAGACGACGGGCAGGAGACAGAGGGCCCGCCTCTCGGTGCTCCTCTGCCTTGTGCTTGCCCTCGGCGCTATGCCGGGGACGGTGCCTGCGGGCATTGTGGCTCAGAGCACAGAGCCGCCCGGGGTCGCGTCACTTTCCTCGGCAGGGTTTGTCGGATGGGAGATGGTGAGCGCAGGGTTTGAGCACTCCTTAGCCCTCAAGTCAGACGGCACGCTCTGGGCGTGGGGGCTCAACAGCGACGGCCAGCTCGGCGACGGCATGACGACGGGCAAGAACGCCCCTGTCCGCATCGGCACCGGCACCGATTGGGCGGTTGTCGGCACGGGCAACCGCCACTCCCTTGCCATCAAGTCAGACGGCACGCTCTGGGCATGGGGGCGCAACGACAACGGCCAGCTCGGCGACGGCACGACGGTGAACAAGAGCGCCCCTGTCCAGGTCGGTGCTGATACCGACTGGGCGGCGGTCGACGGGGGGCACCGGCACTCCCTTGCCCTCAAGTCAGACGGCACGCTCTGGGCGTGGGGGTTCAACAACCGCGGCCAGCTCGGCGACGGCACGACGGCGGACAGGAACGCCCCTGTCCAGGTCGGTGCTGATACCGACTGGGCGGCGGTCGGCACAGGGAACACCCACTCCCTAGCCTTCAAGTCAGACGGCACGCTCTGGGCGTGGGGGAGTAACGACTCCGGCCAGCTCGGCGACGGCACGACGGCGGACAAGAGCGCCCCTGTCCAGGTCGGCACCGGCACCGACTGGAAGGCTGTGGGCGGAGGCGACTTCCACTCCCTTGCCATCAAGGCCGACGGCTCGCTCTGGGCGTGGGGGCGCAACGGCTCCGGCCAGCTCGGCGACGGCACGACGACAGGCAGGAACGTCCCTGTCCAGGTCGGCACCGGCACCGACTGGGCGGCGGTAAGCGGAGGATGGCAGCATTCCCTCGCCCTCAAGTCAGACGGCACGCTCTGGGCGTGGGGGCACAACAACTGCGGCCAGCTCGGCGACGGCACGACGACAGGCAGGAACGTCCCTGTCCAGGTCGGCACCGGCTGGAAGGCCCTGGGCACCCTGAGCGAGAACGACCACTCCCTCGCCATCAAGGCAGACGGCTCGCTCTGGGCGTGGGGGGGCAACAACAACGGCAAACTCGGCATCGGCACGACGACGAACAAGGACGTCCCCACCCTCGTAGACGGCCCTGCGCCCGACATGACCGCGCCGACATCGGCCTGCGACTTCAGCGCGAGCTATGTCGGCACAGCGACTATCACCATCATCGCGACCGACCTTGCAGGCCCTGGAGAGGCGGCAAGCGGTGTCGCCTTCGTCTCCTACTCCCTGAACGGCGATGAGCCTGTCGCCGTCCCAGGCGACACCGCGACGGTCACCGTCACAGAGCCGGGTGAGCACACCCTTGAGTTCTGGGCGATTGACGTCGCAGGCAACGAGGAGGATCCCAACACCGTCTCCTTCGAGGTCGTCGCAGACGGCCCGCCTGCCGGCGCAGACATGCCGATCACGGCGGACGTCAAGGACAGGCATAGCAAGACGAGCCACGGCGACGGCTTCTCCCATGCCGAGGGCGCCGGGTGCCCCTGCCATGCCGGCATGGCGCTCGGCTTCGCCCCTATAGGCACCGCCGGCTGCACGGACGCAGGCTGCCACCGTGTCGCAGGCGCCGGCCCCATCGGCTCTGGCGGGCCTGCCCCGGCAGACCACGGCTACATGACCACCCTCAAAGACAAGTGCGACGCCTGCCACAAGGTGCTAGGCGGCAAGGGCACCATCACCCGCGTATACGGCGCAGACCGCTTCGCCACTGCTATTGCAGTGAGCAAGAAGAACTTCGAGTCTGCCGATGCCGTCATCATAGCCACCGGTATGAGCTACGCAGACGCGCTCTCTGCAAGCGCGCTCGCAGGCGTGCTCAAAGCCCCGCTCCTCCTCACCCGCCAAGACTCCCTAAGCCCTGGCGTGCAGGCAGAGATCGAGCGCCTGGGCGCGGAAGAGGCCTGGGTCATGGGCTCTTCTGCGGCCGTCTCCTATGCGGTAGAGGACGCGCTTGGAGACGCAGGGCTCGACGTCTTCCGCCTTGAAGGGGCCGACCGCTACGAGACGAGCGCCGAGGTCGCCTATGCGGTCGCATACCTTGAAGGCACGGCATTTTCCGAAAAAGCGTTCCTCGCCCGCGGGGACAACTTCGCAGACGGGCTTGCGGCCTCCCCCTTGGCCTATAAGGGCAAGATCCCTGTCGTGCTCACCCGCCCGGCATCGCTCTCAGCCCCTGCCGCAGACGCCATAGAAGGCCTCGGTATCGCAGACGTCACCATACTGGGCTCTACCGCAGCCGTCTCCCAAGGCGTGGAGGACGCCGTACGCGCCCTTGGCACGCACCCGGCCGTCAGGCGTGTCGCAGGCACAGACCGCTACCGCACCGCAGAGGAGGTCGCGAAACACGCGTTCGCGAACTCCCTTGCCACAAAAGGCTTCATCGGGGTGGCGACCGGGCTGAACTTCCCTGACGCGCTTGCAGGCGGGGCCGCTGCAGGCGAGCGCGGCGGCGTGCTCCTCCTCACCGCCCCTGACGCGCTCTCTGCGAACTGGGCCGCCTACCTGCCAGGCGCCTATGCAGGCACAAGCCCTGACATCCAGGTCTACGGCGGCAGCAACGTGGTGTCAGATGCCGTGTTCGACGCGCTGAAGGCGATGCTCATCGACTAAAGGCGCGAAGGCACCAGGCAAGGCGGCAGCACACAAGGCAAGACCGGCAGCACAAGCAAGGCACGTGGGCTGCGGCCCCCGGACGGGGGTCGCAGCCCACAGCTGTTGCGCTGTTTGCGTGCGCGTGTTGTCCAAACCGCCCAACGTCGATACTATTAGCGATGTCGGTGTTGCGATGCCGCTGTTACGCTTTCAGCATTGCGACGCTTAGGGTCATCGGCGCGACGACTGTGGCCGAATGGTCGCTCGGCTTCTTTTGGCATTTAAGGAAAACCACCCATGGATGTATCCAGGCTCGCAACCAAAGAGCGCTTGATCTGCGCTTTAGACACGGCCGATGTCGACGAGGCAAAGGCGATCATTGACGAGCTGGATGGCGTAGTCTCGTTTTTCAAGATCGGCATCACGCTCCACCTGTCCAGCGGGCTTGAGATCGTGAACCTGTTGCTCGGCTCGGGCAAGCGGGTATTCCTTGACCTGAAATACTTCGATGTGCCCAAGACGGTTGAGCGGGCTGTGCGCGAAGCGGCAAAACAAGGGATCACCTTCCTGACCGTCCATGGCAACAACGCGATCATCCAGGCTGCCGCAAAAGGCAGGGGGGAAAGTGGCCTGCAGATCCTGGTCGTCACGGTCCTCACAAGCCTTGACCGCAACGATCTGGTTGAGATGGGATACGAGGTCTCCCTGGACGAGCTCGTCCTTGCGAGGGCTCAAAACGCGCTGACGCATGGGGCAGATGGCGTGATCTCCTCTCCGCGTGAAGCGCGCCTCATCAAAAGCGTCACCAAGGGCAAGCTCACCATAGTCTCGCCAGGCATTCGTGAGGCCGACGCACCCGCAGACGATCAGAAGCGGACAATGTCAGCCGCCGAGGCAATAGCCGAGGGCGCAGACTTCTTAGTGATCGGCAGACCGATCACCACCCCGACAAATGGCATGAGCAGGCGTGAGGCCGCCGAGCATTTTGTAAGCGAGATGCAAAACGGGCTCGGCTCACGTCAGTAAACGGGTGTAGCCCGCGCCAGCGAACGGACTCAGCTCACGCCGGTAGTTTCCGGCTTCCGAGTGGTGTCGCCTGGCGGTGCTGCTGCAAATGGAGCCGTCGCACCAGTGTTACGGTCGAGTCCACATCGCCTCTTTGGCTGGAACCAATAGCTTGCCGTTAAGACGAAGCAGGCCGTAATCGTCCGAAAGCCTGTCCCTTCCGTCTCTTCCGATCCCTACTCGGCGCAGCCCCACTTTTGTATCGCTGACTTTGGCTAGTTTTGCACGGAGCTGCGTATTCCGATGGCATGCGGGCATTGATCCGACAACACGCGGACAACATTCTGATTCTATCTGGACAGCAGTCTGGAGCACGTGGATATCTGTTGACTGATAGCAACCATCATTTTTTGCGCCGTAAGGTCCCCTGTGCACAGGATAAGGACGCGAATAGACGGTCTGAATTTTTTCGAATGCTTTTCAGTGTTTATCGAGGTCTTTACTGTTTGAGAAGAGTTCGACGTGCTTTGAATTTTGCATATTCTATTGTGCTACTTTGCAATGTCCAGTAACATGCTCGTAAGGAGCAAGCCCATCTTCTTTCGAAAGGACTTACTCATGTGAAAGGACTTACTCATGTGCAGGCCAGCACGCCGCCGAAAGGCACACGCCATCTCCCTCCTCCTCGCCCTCGTCCTCCTTTTGGGCCCCATGTCCCAGGCGTTTGCCACGGTTCCCGACAGCGTGTCTGCCGAGACAGGGATGGGAGCCGAGACCCTGGCAGGCGAGACGGTTCCCTCTGAGCCAGAGGTTGTGCGCGAACTCATCGAGAACCGCACGACATCCAGCAGGGAGTACCTGCTCGACAACGGCATCGTGCAGGCGCAGTACTTCCATGAGCCGATACACTATGAGGATCCTGCAACGGGCAGGCTTGAGCCGGTCGATGTCGCGTTCGAGAAGACCGAAAGAAGCAGTGAAGGCGGAGGTAGCAAGTCCTCTGTTTGGACAAATGCTGCGAACTCTTTTGAGGCTGCTTTACCGGGTACCTTATCCTCTGAGCCGGTAACGATCAAGGCTTACGGGACCACCTTGTCTATGCGGCCTGCCTCATCTGAGCTGGGGAATGCAGCAAAAGTGCCCCAGGGCACGGTGTCTGCACGTCCTGACAGCGATGTGAAGGTCTCGTACCCGCAGGCGTTCGTCGGTGCCACGCTCGAGTACGAGTCCATCCCATCTGGCATCAAAGAAGAGATCGTGCTTGATCGCGCCCCTCAAGACGGTGAGCACGTCTGGAGCTTTGAGCTCGAGCTTGACAGTCTTGTACCCGAGGTGCAGGAGGATGGCTCGATCACGTTTTTGAGGCCGGATGCTGATACGGGCGAAGAGCCTGTTTTTGTTATTCCCGCACCGTTCATGACGGATTCAAATACTGATGTTGGCACGGGCTATTCTGACGCTGTTTACTATGAGCTTTCCGAAGCCCCATCCCTGGAGCCCTCTGACGGTGGAGAGGCGGATAGGCATTTCGCCTACGTCCTCGACGTGGTCGCGGACCTTGAGTGGCTCACCGACCCCGCCCGTGTCTTCCCTGCCCGCATCGACCCCACCGTGCTTGTGACGCACTTCGGTGGCGCTAGCGCGGACGATACCTACATACACTCGACGTTCCCGGCCACGAATAACTCCGCCCTTACTGTGATGCACACGGGCAACACGGCGGCAAATGGCGTTGCGTACACCTATATCCAGCCTCCTGCAGGTCTTATAGGCGACTTGGCAGCGAAGAAAGCGTCGGGTCTCACAATCGTAGGCTCTGACCTGCAGCTCTACGTGAATTCCGCCTATGCCTACGCTCCCGGTACCGTCAAAGGCGAGATGTGCGTAACGGACGCAGACCTTTATCTGAACACCCTTACCTGGAACACCCACCTTGCCGGTGCTGGGCAGGCGGCAAGCGACTATGCGACCCCTGACCTCACGCTTGAGCCATACCCGGCTGGCGCCTACGTCTACCGACCGCTTGACGTGACCGATATGGTGGCGCACTGGCAGGAGGCCGCAACTGCTCAGAAGCGCTCAACGGTGCGCATCTCGGCAGCCGAAGGCACCCGTGTCTACTTCAGCTCGCTTGATGCTGCCGCGAACAGGCCCTACTGGGTGACCGAGTACGCGTACCGCCCGGTTACCACGTGCATCTTCCCGTCAGGCACCTGGACACCGGTGCCCCGAGTGGACTGGACCTACTCGAGTGCAAGCGGCTTTCCCCAGACGGCCTACGAGATCGAGGTCTCCATAATCCCCGGCGGTGCCCCGGTCGCCTCCATCATCGGCAACGGCAATGTGGCCACAGCCCCGATCCCGGAGCCGCGTGGCGGGTTTTTGGCAGGCACAGGCTACTCGGTTCGTGTGCGCACCGCCTGCACGCCGACCTCCCAGACCCAGCGTTTCTGGAGCGCATGGTCGAACATCAGGGGCTTCATACCCGTCGAGCCCGAGATGCTCAAGGCCAGCGTGACGACGACCGCGTCGGGCTTCTGGGCCGAGACCGCTCCTAGCGGGAGCCTGATCCCCAACAACCAGAACAACACCACGAACCAGGGGCGCGGCTCGGTCTCACTCTCATGGAAGCCCGTCCCGACGGCCTCCTCCTATCTTGTTTACTTACACGACGGCAACCAGTTCCGCCAGGTCGCGTCCACTGTGGCGACCAACTGGTCGACCGTGGGCAAGAACCTCTTCCCGACAGACTCACAGATCGCCGCCTTGCCCTCGAACTACACGGCATCGACCAACCCGTACGCATCGCCGTATGCCGTGACCGACCTGCGTGACGACCCGCGCCCGCTCTACAAGAAGGCCGCAAGCAGCGTGATGGACGACCGGACCGACTACCTCTTCAAGATCCAGCCGGTCTCGGCGAGCAACGGTGCGCTCGCCATGAGCGAGTGCGCGACTATCTCAGCATCACTCGAGAACCGCACCTACCATGTGAACGGGGACCCGCGCCACACCACATACAGCATCGATGGCATCGGGCTTTTGCCAGGCCATAGCGGAAACATCGTTCTAGACAAAGGGGCGGTGGATCTTTCTGCAACCGATCTGGAGATCGACTGGTGGGGGCCTTCCGCCGCGCTCTCCCGCCACTACTCGTCTGGGCGCACCGCCTCTGGGTCCTGGGCACCGGGCTGGCGGTTCAACTACGAGCAGACCGTCACCCAGTCGGGCAACATCGCGACCTACACCGACGAGATAGGAGAAACGCACCGTTTCGGGAACCAAAGCGGCACGTGGGTGTCCGCGCACGGCTTCTACGGCACGCTCACCAAGCCAGGCGACTGGGTGATCACCTACAAGGACGGCCACAGGCTCACCTTCGACGGCACCACAGGGTGCTTGAAATCCGAGAGCGACCGTAACGGCAACACCACTACCTACACGCCCTCCGGCAACGACCTTGTGATCACCGCAGGGAACGGCCACGCGATCACCGTCAACCGGAACTCGTCCGGCGTTGTCTCAAGCGCAGCCTACACGGCGAGTGGCACCGGCGGCGGCACCCGCACGATCACCTACGTGGCCGGCGGCACGCCGACCGTGACCTACTACTATGGGAGCAGCGATACCGCGAACCGCACGCTCTCGCTTGGCTACACGTCAAGCCGCCTCACCTCGCTTTCCCACGCGGCCTCCGGCATCTCGCTCGGTTTCGACTACGACAGCGCAGGGACTGCCACGTGCGTGAGGCTCCCCGGGCACAGCGTGAACGCCTTCAGGCGCGCAGACATCTCCTACCCGGCGGGGAGTGCCGGAAACTTTACCCTGTCTATGGTGACCCGCTACGGCAAGATCGGCACGTCGGCCAACACGGCCATCCACCAGTACTTCGTCCATGGGCTGAACGGCCTGCGCACTGGCGAGACCGTGCCCTACCTAGCCGGAGGGGCCCAGGTGTGGCACCAGGTCGCCTACTCGCCGACGCATGAGGCGATACGAGAGACGGCCCCGCTCGGGCACGTCAGCCGAAAGAGTGTTGACGGCTGGGGGCTCATGCGCGAAAGCTATGATGCGGACGGTGTCCACACCTCGTACGAGTACAACGCGAAGGGGCTTTGCACCCGTGAGGTGGACGGGAAGGGCTCGGTGACCGCCCGCGCCTATGATGCGGTGAGCGGCGACCTCCTGACCGAGAGCCGAACCCTTGACCGGTCAGGTGCCACCTCCCTTGCGACCTACGCCTACACCGACCCCTCGTTCCCCGGGGTGAGGACAAGCGAGGTGCGCTCACTGAACGCTACGGAGAACGCGATCTCCACATACTCGAGCTTCGCCCAGAACGGCCAGCCGGGCATCACGTCCCAGACCATGAGGCTCAGCCCGGGTGCCTCTGGCACAAGCATCGCCACGCACCGGACCTACACCGCCTTCGGGGACTTGGCAGACGAGTACCTGCCGAAGGCGCCGGCAGACCCGCTTGTCGTTGCGACAAGCAACAGCTATACGGTTTCAGGCCGCCAGCCCTCCTCGGCAGACGCGTCTGGTACGGTCACCACACGGGGTTACGACGGACTCGGGCGAATGCTGAACACATTTCGCACGAACCCGGGTGCTCCTGGCATCTTGGCCGATTACGCTTGGAATTCCTACGGAGCCGATGGCAAAGTGCTGGCTGAGCAAAAGTACCTCTACGAGGCGGGCTCGTCCGGGGTCATCTCCTCGTATGCCACCTACACCCATGACCAGATGGGGCGCACGGTGGCGGTCTCTGACTCGACCATCGCAGGGTTGAGCGGGCGTACCGACTACGATGCTGCAGGGAACATGACCGCGAGCTGGGCCAACGGGGTGCCTGACTACGGTGCTACGCGCAGCTCTCGCTATGCCTATGACGCAGACGGGCGGATGACCTCTACGACCGCTCCTGGGGACAGCACGCCCACCACCACCACCTATACCCCTGCCGGGCGTGAGGCGACCGTCTCGGTGGCAGGCGGCACGACGAGCACCTACACCTACGACTCGCGTGGGGACAAGATACTCGACGCGTCCGTGTCAGACGCAGGGATTGCGCTCACCTCGTATAACTATGACCTCGGTGGGCGCACGGTGTCGTCTTTGAACCCTGAGGGGGAGAGGACCACTTACACGTATGACCGTGCAGGCAGGGCTGTCTCTTCCGGGGCAGCAGGGCAGGCCGCCTCGACGACTGTCTACAACGAGTCCGGCTGGGCCCTCCGCGAGACGGATGCGGACGGCATCGTGACAGAGCGCGCCTATGACCCGGCAGGCCGTGCGCTCACAGAAAGCGTGGGTGTCAACACCCCTGCCCCGAAGACCACCACCAACGCCTACGAGGCGAACGGGCGGCTTGCCAAGACGACCGACCCGGACGGGAGGTCCCTGAGCTACACCTACGACCTCTTCGGGCGCACCCTCACCGAGTCCCATGCGCAAGGCGCGACGCCGATAAAGACCGTTTCTTACACGTACGACTCGCTCGGGCGCGTGAAGACGGAGGCGCACCCGCCGCGCACGGTCTCCTACAGCTACCCACAGAACACCCCGGGTGCCGCGACCCGCACAGACACCTACAACGGGGTGAGCACGACGACAAACGTCGGGACGGACGGACTTGAGGCCTCACGTGTGAGCACCGGTGCCGGGATAAGCACCATCACGCGTGCCGTGAGCAGCCGCGACCTCGGTGAGCGCGAGACGCAGGCCACCATCGGGGCGAGCACGTTCAACTGGGAGTACGACAGCGCCGGGCGCCTCGAGCGCCAATGGGGGGCGGGCATGGCTTCAGGTGCCAAACCGTCAAATCCGACATATGGCTATAATGTTGCAGGCCAGAAAAGCAGCGAATCACTGCCACTTGCGTATGGCGGCTCCTTTGATAGTGACTATGGATACAACCTGACCGACCGACTTGCAAGAGAGCACAACCCTGCCTTTTCTGGAAACAACAGCGACACAACTTATACGTATGACGAGTCCGGGAACATCGCCCGTGCAGGCGCAGCTACTCTCTCTTACGGTGTAGACAACCGTCTCGAGCGTGCCGCGGGTACTCCAGCAGGCAGTTTTGAAGTCGGCTATAACGCGCTTGGGCAGCGCACAAGCCAGGGTCCAGCGCCAAACCCGAATTCGACCACCTTTACCTACACAGGCACGGGGCGTCTTGCAAGCTACGACACGTCCGCAGTCCCCGGGGTGGACGGCACGTACACCTACGATGCCGCCGGGCAGCGCAAGACAAGCGTCGTGAAGGACTCTGCCGGCAGGACCACCACCATCGAATGGGTTTATGATGGGCTTCAGCTGCTTTGGTTCTCTGGAAGCAGGACTGACGGGGCAACGTGGAACATCACGTACCTTTATGATGGGGCAGGCAAGCCCTATGCAGGTATCTACACAGGCTCTGATTCTGGTGGCACCAAGATGCCCTTCTACCTTGTGACCACTGACCGAGGCGACGTGGTCTCGCTTCTTGCAACTAACGGCACGAGCTTTGCCGCATACCGCTATGACGCGTGGGGCAACTCCGCTCCTATCCAAACTCAGGCTGTGGCAGGGTATGTCTCCACGCAGCCACTTGCACAATCAATCGCCGAGCGCCAGGTGCTCCGGTATGCGGGCTACGTCTGGGATGCCGAGTCCAAGACCTACTACTGCTCGGCCAGGAGCTATGACCCGGCCACCATGCAGTTCCTCTCGAAAGACATCGTCAAGGCAGACGGCGAGGAGAGCGCATACCAGTACTGCTCAGGCGACCCGGTGGGCAAAGTGGATCCGGCAGGGATGTGGGCAGAAGACATCCATTTGGGGGAGTGGGTTGCAAGATATGGAACAAAGTATTGGGCAATGTCGGCTGGGATGACCACGGGCGATGCTGAGGTTGTAGCGAAGGCGAATAATGGTCTTGATTGGAACTGGGATACCTCGGCTTTTAATAAGTTTTATAAAGGGCATTATCGTTCTCAAGGGGCATTGGATTACTTTATAGAGCGGTATGGAGGCGCTGTTTGGTGGTGGAATCACAAGCGGTTAGGTCAAACCCCTGATGACAAAAAGAAAGCATTGCAGGAGCTTGGGAAAGGGCTGCATGCGTTGCAGGACTGCCATGCGCATCTGTGGTGGGATCCGCGAGGGCAACCAACTCATATATCGCGCAATGCCCTTGGGATGCCAAGCCCCACTGCTTTTGACCATGTGGATTATGATGTATACAGAATGAGCAACGGCCAGTACCGCCATGTCTATCTAGGTATTAATGGCAGGCTCAAGAGTCCAAGGTTCTTATTGTCAGAGTCAGAGACAAAAAAACAAATCAACAATTTTAAACGAGCGACGAATTACCCGAATAAAACAAGGGGGTAGTTGCATTAACTGTACGGAACGGGTCATGGCGGTACTGCGGCATCGCGAGTATCGCCATGACCATGATCTGTGTTTTTTGAGGAGAATCCTGTGTCAAGGACACATCTCACTAATAATGCTGTTGCCCTTGGTGCCTACGTGTCATTAGCGGTGGTAGGCAAGTTCCTCCTTTTATTTGTTTTTTATTGGCTGCCTCCGGCTGCAAATTTTTCATGCATCACAGGTATTGGGGAAGTCAGTGCTATGGTGCTCTGCGCCATCGTGATCGGCTTCTTTCTGGAGCCCGTTGAGAAATTCTCTTTTTTGTCGGTCATCTTTATTCCGGCTGTTCTGACGGGCCCTGTCATTCTTCCTTTTGCGGTGCCGCAGGCCGGAGCTTTGGCCGGGTTTTTCTTCGGACCGCATATTGGGGAATTAACGCTTATGCTCAATCCGCTTTCAGTTCTTATGCGTAGCTTGACTCCTGGCGACTTTCCGTTTCTTTTGTTTTGCGTACTGCTTTTCGCATCATCAGTAGTTCCAGCCTTGCTGATGTGCGTAGGCATAATGTTGAGGAAGCGTCTTATGAGCTGAAAGAATATTCAGAGTTCTGTTAAGGATTATGGCAGGAGGCGCGTTACGGGAATGCGCATGTTCGCATCGACTGGCACATGATCCGCAAACGCAGTG
Organism: Coriobacteriia bacterium; assembly: GCA_009779675.1. Taxonomy (GTDB): domain Bacteria; phylum Actinomycetota; class Coriobacteriia; order Anaerosomatales; family PHET01; genus WRDS01. The sequence goes on along the minus strand of WRDS01000033.1, from coordinate 8,113 downwards.
CAGAGCAGTACCCAGTAAGCGCCGCGTTGCGGTATCCTCACCAGTATGGACTCAATCATTGTACGCGGTGGTCGGCAGCTGACCGGTGAGGTCAGCGTCGGCGGCGCGAAGAACTCGGCATTAAAGCTCATGGCGGCCGCGCTTCTGGCCCCGGCGACATCGCATATCGATGGTGTCCCCGATATCGCGGACGTAGACACCATGGCCGAGGTGCTCGGGTATCTCGGTGTTCGCGTGAGCCGGCAGGGTCAGCGGCTTTCAATCGATGCGTCGCGGCTTACCGGCTGTGAGGCACCTTACGAGATGGTAGCCAAGATGCGGGCATCGATCGCGGTGCTCGGCCCGCTTGTTGCGCGGTTCGGCCGGGCGCGGGTGGCGATGCCGGGGGGCTGTGCGATCGGGTCGCGCAAGATCGACATGCACATCAGGGGGCTGGAGCACCTCGGTGCGAAGGTCACGTTAGGCCACGGCTCCCTTGACGCGGTTGCGCCTGAGGGCGGCCTTGTGGGTGCCGAGGTGACGCTGGAGTTCCCGAGCGTGGGCGCGACCGAGAACCTCGTGATGGCGGCCACGCTTGCGCGGGGCAGGACCGTTATCGACAACGTGGCGCGTGAGCCTGAGATAATCGATCTGGTGCGTTTCCTGCGCTCCATGGGGGCGCAGATCGAGGGGGAGGGCACCTCGGCGCTCAGCATCGTCGGGGTGCGCGAGCTGCATGCGGCCAAGCATCGGGTCGTGGGCGACCGTATCGAGGCGGGCACGTACCTGGTGGCCGGGGCGCTAGGCTTAGGCCCGGTCACGGTCTCCGGCTTTGACCCGGCGCATCTCGATCTCGTCATTGCCAAGCTCCGCGAGGTGGGCTGCACCATAGAGGTGGCCGGTGACTCGGCGACGGTCTCTTTTGACGGGCGTCCGCGACCGGTCGATATCCAGACCCTGCCGCATCCTGGGTTCCCCACCGACATGCAGGCGCAGTTCATGACGCTCATGTCGGTTGCCGGTGGCGGCTCTATCATCACGGAGAATGTCTTCGAGAACCGCTTTATGTTTGCCGGCGAGCTTGCGCGCATGGGGGCCGATATCCGCATCGAGGGTCATCATGCGCTCGTCAAGGGGGTCACGCACCTGTCCGGCGCGCCGGTGCGAAGCACGGACCTGCGTGGCGGCGCGGCACTTGTGCTTGCCGGGCTGATCGCCCAGGGGGAGACCACCGTGAGGGACGTCCATCATATCGACCGGGGATACGAGTGTTTTGCCGATAAACTCGCCGCGCTCGGCGCAGACATCGAGAGGGTCTCTTGCACGTGACGCCTGGCTGCAACGTCGACGAGGGCACCGCTCGGCACTCACCGGCGCAGGCACAAAGTGCCGACGGCAGGCTTGGCGGGGTGGTGTTCGCGAAGCTCTACCCCAATCCTGCCGAGCCGTTCCGCGGCGCATTCGTCGCCGACCAGGTCGCTGCGACCTCCGAGGCGGTCCGCTGGGAGGTCATCGCACCGGTGCCGCTCGTGCCCAAGTGGGTCGCGGATGCCTTTGGCAAGCCGCACGCTGTCGGCACGCGTGATGACGGCGGGGTGAGGGTGCACTACGCGCAGTACGCCGTGCTGCCCCGCAGGCTGTTTTACGCGACGGTCCCCTTTGCGATGGCCGCCGCTTCCAGGCGGGCGTTCGCGAGCGCTCGGCATGCGGTGGATGCCCAGTTCGTGCACGCGCACGAGCTTTATCCTGCAGGGGAGGCGGCGAGGCGTCTTGCCGAGCGGGCAGGGCTGCCCTACATCCTGACCGTCCATGGCTCAGACCTCTACTTGAACCTCGGCAACCCGCGCTGGAGGCGAGGCGCACAGGCATCTGCGGCGGGAGCTGCAGCGATAGTCTGCGTGGGGAGCCGCCTGGCGGCCGATTGCGTCCGTATCCTCGGCGTGGACTTCAAAAAAGTGCTGGTGATCCCCAATACCTACGATTGCGAGCGCTTCGTGTATGCGGGGGATGGGGGCGGATGCGGGTGCGAGGGTGGGGGCGGGTGCGCGCCTGCGACCCGCCCGCTGCGGCTTTTGAGCGTCGGGCGCCTGTCGCCTGAGAAGGGGCACGAGGTGCTCCTCAAGGCATTTGCCGCGCTGGCGGATCCTGCGCGGTCAGGCCTCGCGCCGTCAGGCACTGCGCCACCAGACGCTACATCATCGGAAACGGCACAGCCAGACGCTCCGCCGCAAAACCTTGCGGCGAGCGGGCTCTCGCTTACCATCGTCGGTGACGGCGCGGAGCGTGCGGCCCTTGCCAGACTCGCCGAGGGGCTCGGCATAAGCGACCGGGTGCGGTTCACGGGCGTGCTCGTTGGTGAGCCGCTTGTTGCCGAGATGCGCGCTGCCGACCTGTTCGTGCTGCCCTCGCTTGCCGAGGGGTTTGGCGTTGTGCTCATCGAGGCGATGGCGACTGGGCTGCCGGTTGTCGCGACCCGGTCGGGGGGGCCAGAGGATATTGTGAACGACGCGAACGGGGTGCTAGTGGAGCCCGGCGACTCTGAGGCGCTTGCTCGGGGGATCCGGGAGGCTGCCGAGCGGCTCGCCGTCTACGACAGGGCTGCGATCGCAGCGGATGTTGCTGCCCGGTACTCGCCACAAGCGGTAGGGAGGCGGCTTACCGCCCTCTATCAGGAGGCTGTGGCCGGCGGGCCGCTCAGCAGGAGGGTTGCAGACCCTGGAGCTGTCGCTGTTGCCGCCGCCGGTACCGCCGTTGCTCCTCCTCCTGCGACCACAGGCTCCGTTGCCGAGAACAACGAGGCGCGATCTGGTGCGGGACGGAACCCTGCGGCCTCGTCCGTGCGCACGGCGCAGCACCCGGCAACGGCAACACACCCAGCGACAGCGCAGCACCTGGCAAAGCGCATCGTGATGATCAAGACCGCCCACGCCTTCGCCGACCCGCGCATCGGCAAGGAAGCCGATGCGCTCACCCGCGCCGGCTACGAGGTTGTTGTGCTTGCCTGGGATCGCACGGGTGCCGGAGCCGCCGCCGAGGCGGGGGATGCGGCCGACACCGTCATGCCCGTGCCAGCATCTGGCATTGCCGCCGCATCCGCGCACACGTCTGCGGCCAGCACTCCCACGGCGGCGGGCGCAGTGGGCGGCTGGCGGGTCGAGCACCTGGGGCCGCGTGCGGCCCACGGCGGCGGCGTGCGCAGCCTGCCGGCATTTCGGGAGTTCTGGGGTCTCGCGGGCGCACGCGCCGCCGCCCTCGGTGCCGATGCCATCCACTGCCATGACCTCGACACGGCGCCTGCCGCGCTTCGCGCACTCAAGCTTTTACGCGGCGGGTCGGCACCGAGGTTGGTGCTCGACTTCTGGGAGATGTACCGCCACAGCCGAATGCTACCCCAGCGCGGCCTGCTCGGCGTGGTCGCACGTGCCGCCGCCCGAGTGCTTGAGCGGCGTTCGGTCCCGCGTGCGGACTTCGTCATAACGGTCGCTGAGGGGCAGCTCGGCTATTACGAAGGGCTCGGGGCAAAAAAGATCGTGCTCGTGGAAAACGCCCCGCTGCTCTCAAACTACTCGCTGGTCTCGCGCTCGGAAAGTGAGTTCGTGGTGAGCTTCATCGGCCGCATGCGCTACGCCGAGGCGCTGCACACGCTCATGCGGGCGGTTCAGCCGCATGATGAGCTGGCGGCGCTTCTGGTCGGCGGCGGGCCCTCGGCGGGCGAGATCGCCTGTGAGGCTGCTCGGCTTGAACGGATCCAGATCCGCGGCGCTGTCCCCAATAGCGAGATCGGTAGGCTCTATCATCAGTGCGATGCCGTTTTCGCCTGTTATGATATCTCGCTTGAGAACTGGCGCACCGCGCTGCCGGTGAAGGTGATGGAGGGCATGGCGTGCGGCCTTCCGGTCATCGTTACCAAGGGCAGTTGGGTTGCCGATTACGTTGCGCGTGAGGGCTTGGGCCTTGCGGTGGACCACACGGACGTTGCCGATGTCGAGCGGGCGCTCCTCGTGCTCAGCGGTGACCGTGAGGCTGCCCGTGAGATGGGTCGCCGAGGCCGAGTGATTGTGGAGCGCGAGCTGAACTGGGATGCGGCTGCGGGTCGCCTGACTGAAGCGTATCGCGAGCTGTTTGCCCGGACGGACTAAGAGGGGCGCGAGGGGAGTCAAGCAGATCGAGCGGCGCGGCAAAGACATAAAGGGCAGCAAGCAGATCAGGTGGTGCGGCAAAATAACAGGCTCCTGCGATTCTTGCGAGGGCGGCTCACGCAACGCGATCGAGCGGACGCGGTAAAATAGCAACATCTACAATGAGTGCGTGACGACACAGCATGTTCGTAGCACGGCATGTGCCTATACTTGTTTGTTCGTAACATGGCACGCACTTACACCATACGCACTTGCATTGCCTGCTCATAGCAAGCCCGGAAGAATCTTGGAGGCCTCTTGGAACTGAAGGAGCGCTTTGCGGATCGCTCGGCGGTCTTTGGCGTGGTGGGGCTTGGGTATGTCGGCCTGCCTCTTGCGACCGAGATGGCAAAAGCCGGCCACCGTGTCTTAGGGCTCGAGGTCTCGGAGGAGAAGGCGGCGCTTGTCAACCGGGGGGAGAGCTATATCCCGGATGTGCCGACCCCTGAGCTTGCTCGGCTGGTGGCGGACGGCCTCATCGAGGCCACCACAGACTTCTCGCGCGCAGGCGCGTGCGACGCGGTCGTGATATGCGTCCCAACGCCGCTCAACAAGGCCAAGGAACCCGATGTCTCCTGTATCACCTCGGCGGCGGAATCGATCGCCCCGTACCTCCACACCAACATGCTCGTCGCGTTGGAGTCCACCACCTATCCTGGGACTACCGAGGAGGTCTTGCGTCCGATCATCGAGCGGGGCGGCGGGCAGGGCAAGCTGCAGGACACCTCCACAGAGCAGGATACCCTCACGGTGGGCGAGAGCCTGTTCCTGGCGTTCTCTCCCGAGCGCGTCGACCCGGGGAACGCCGTTTACCAGACCAAGAACACGCCTAAGCTCGTGGGCGGGGTAACGCCGGCCTGCACCGAGGTCGCGACGGCGTTTTACGAAAGCTTCCTGGACACTGTCGTGCCCATGTCATCGGCTCGGGCCGCCGAAATGGCCAAGCTTCTCGAGAACATCTTCCGCTGCGTCAATATCGCGCTCGTCAACGAGCTTCTCATGCTCTCCGAGCGGATGGACATCGACATATGGGAGGTGGTCGATGCCGCAAAGACCAAGCCGTTCGGCTTCATGCCGTTTTACCCTGGCCCGGGCCTGGGCGGGCACTGCATCCCCATTGACCCCTTCTACCTTGCGTGGAAGGCTCGGGAGTACGATTTCCAGAGCGAGTTCATCGAGCTTGCCGGCCGGGTCAACGAGAACATGCCCTACTACGTGGTGCAACGCCTCATGGAGGCGCTCAATGCCGAGGGGAAGGCGCTCTCCATCAGCCGGGTCCTTATACTCGGCGTTGCTTACAAGGCAGACATCGGCGACATGCGGAAAAGCCCTGCCATCAGGATCTCGGAGCTTCTGCTCGCAAAAGGGGCGGACCTCGTCTACCACGACCCGCATGTTCCGGAGTTCGACGCAGGTGGCAAGAGGCTGTCCAGCTTGGAGCTGACGCGTGAGGAGGTAGCGGCGGCGGACGCGGTCTTGATCCTCACGGCCCACACGTCGGTCAATCACCGAATGGTTGCCGAGAACGCACGGATGGTGCTGGACACGCGCAATGCCCTGCGCGGCATCGAGTGCGACCGGGTGGTGCGCCTGTAAAGTGGCCAGTGGCTTCTGTCTGCGGCCCTTGCTCCATGTTTCGCAGAGAAGAACGGATGCCCCATGATGCGAGACATCCCGCCGCAGGCCAAAAAAGCCTTAGGCACCCTAAACGCCCGCGGCTTCGAGGCTCATCTCGTTGGCGGATGTGTCCGTGACCTGCTTATGGGCGAGGTGCCAAAGGACTGGGATATCGCTACAAGTGCCACCCCGGGGGAGATGCAAGATGTCTTCGCGTGTTTCAAGACCTTTGAGACGGGGCTCCAGCATGGGACCATCCTGGCTCTCGTTGATGGCCTGCCCCTAGAGATCACCACATATCGCACCGATGGCGATTATTCTGACAACCGCCATCCCGACAAGGTCACGTTCACGAGAAGCCTGCACGAGGATCTCGTGCGGCGCGATTTCACCATGAACGCCATTGCAATGGACAGTGCGGGCAAGGTCGCCGACTCCTTCGGCGGAATTCGCGATATCACGGCAAAGACAATACGTTGCGTCGGCGAGCCAGACGTACGTTTTGGGGAGGACGCGCTGCGCATCTTGCGTGCGCTCCGGTTTTCCTCGGTTCTAGGGTTTGGGATCACAGAATCCACCTCGGCCTCTATCCACAAGAACAAGGGGCTGCTGCGAAACATCTCCTATGAACGCGTTCTCGCGGAGCTTACCAAGTTGCTTTGTGGCAAGGACGCGCCGAGCGTCTTGCGCGAATACGCGGATGTGGTCTGTGTCCCCATTCCCGAGATCGAGCCGATGATAGGCTTTGATCAGCGCACAAAATACCATCACCTCGATATTTGGGAGCACACGCTTGAGACGATAAGAAACTCGCCTTCCGATCCGGTCTCCCGCTGGGCGGCGCTCTTCCACGATATCGGCAAGCCGCAGCAGTTCTCCGCTGACGAGAACGGCATCGGTCATTTTTACGGGCACGCTGAAGCGAGCGCAGATATCGCGAGCAAGGTGATGAGGCGCTTGAGATTCGACAACAAGACGTGCGGCACCATTAAAAAACTTGTGTCAGGGCACATGGTTCCTCTCAATCTCACGAAGAGATCAGTGAAGCGCCTGCTGAACCGTTACGGCTCTGAGGGACTCAGGCAGCTTTTTGCGCTCTTGCGTGCCGATAGGCTTAGCGTCGCGCCGGAGTTCAGCGGCAGGCAGCATGCAGAAGTCGATGAGGCCGAACGGCTTTTGGAAGAGATCATCGCGGAGGCCGCGTGCTTCTCCTTAAAAGACCTGGCCGTTAATGGTCATGACCTGGTGGCGCTTGGCATGCGGGGCAAGCAGATCGGCGACACGCTTCGAGTCCTGCTCGACGCGGTTATCGAGGAGCGCGTAGAGAACGAGAAGGGCGCGCTGCTGGAGGCGGTCAAAGAAAACCTGGCGAACCCGATGGCTTCCTGAGCCTAGAACCACTGTACGCCTGGCGCTTTAGTGCATCGCCAGATGATCCGTAGCTGTTGTCAGTGGCAGGATGTAAGATACGGGTGTCTAGGCGAAAACAGGGACAATCATGATCAACGCGGATCGCGTGCAACAATGGAAAACAGATATTGCCAAGTCTGTGCAGATGTATAACGACTGGTTTTTTGAGGCTGCCCCGCAGGCATTCAAGGACTCCCGCATGTCCGCTGTCGAGCAGGTCCTCAACGCGTTTTCTGTTACAGATCAAATGCGCTCGCTGACCCTCAGTGTATTAAGGCGTGCGCCTCAGATCGTGAGTGTTTTGCGCATGATGGCGGCTCCTCCACTTGCCAGAGATCGCCTTGCAGGGTTGTCGGAAGTGAGGACACGCGGGTTCATCAAGGTCTTGGAGGACGGACGGCTGCCCAAACGGATGGATTCCGAGGCCCTCGACTCAGAGCTTCAGCGTATTTGCAAAGTAATTGCCCAGTTACTTGATAGTCAGTTGATGCCTTGGATCGGTGAGATGCAGGCTCCCGACGAGGAAGACCGGTATTTGGCCGCTATGGTGATAGCGGATCGACTATGTAGCGCAATCTCCGATCCGATTATTCGAAATGCCCAAGAGGCTCGACAGCTTGCTGCTGTTTTCGAATACCTTGATTCCCTCGGCTACTCACGTGCCACAGTACCCAAGGCAGGCTTCAAGGACATGCGGGAGGGCACGTATGCATTGCGAGCAAACGTTATGGCTGGCATCAATAAGCCGGTCAATATACCCGCTGACGTGCTCATCCAGCCGAAAATGCTGCGAGAATCCGGTTTGCCGATTCTGATTGAGTGCAAAAGCGCAGGTGATTATGCGAATACAAACAAAAGGCGAAAGGAAGAGGCGCAGAAGGTTCACCAATTACGAGAGTCTTACGGCAACAGGGTCGAGTTCGTGCTCT
>WRDS01000032.1 GCA_009779675.1 Coriobacteriia bacterium | reverse complement strand
GGACCAATTTGCCGTTCACGATAGCAGGCGCTTCCTGATAGCCGCGGGCCGCCGTGCGCTGGCCAGCCGTCTCGTTGAACGAGAAGACGCTGCCGGGCTTGATCAGCGTGCCATCAATCGCATCGCCGAGCAGGTGGATGTTGTTGACCCGTGCCCGATTACTTGCACTAAACGTAGTCGTGTACGTTGAGATCCGCTCGCCAATGCCCATTTTCTCGGCATCCTCTGTGGTGATCTCAGGCTCGGTGCTGCCCATGCGCAACTCCACCGAGCGGGCAGAGGTCGCGCTTGCCAGCTCCTTGGTCAGGTTCTCTGCAAGCTCTTTGACATTCGGGCCAATACCGGTTTGCGATGGAACGATAACGACTTGGCCGTTAGAGGTCTTGAACCGTGCGTTTATAGGAGGACGTCCGATGTTTTGCCCCAATGCCGTCGTCACCGGCTTTGCAGCAGCCTCTGGAGAGATGAATGCCTCCAGTGTGCCCTTGCCAGGCGCGGTCTCGGTGGTGGCATCCGAGCGGAAAGAGACCCACTGCGCAATAGCATCGGGCTCAAAGCGCCAGGACTTCTCCTCGAATGTGATCGTCACAGAGCCCTTGAGCATGAGTTCCGCAATTGCAGCCGCCCTTTTGGCAGTCTCCTCGGCCACTTTTGGCTTGACCACGGGAACAGGGGCGGTGATGGTCCGCTGCTCTCCTGTAGACGTGAACGCGCCGAGGAGCATCATCATCAGCTCTTCTCGGTCTAACGCCTTGCCGTCCTTGCCAGGCACCACAGCGGGCTCGACCCCTTCGATCTCCACGGCCGAGTCCACATACGGCACATCGGTAACAAGTGCAATCTCGTCAAAAACCACCGCAAGGAGGTCGGGGTCGGCCTCCCCCCTACCGGGAATGTGCGTTCCTTTGACCCAACACCGCAGCCTGCTCCCTAAAGCCTGAAGGGGCCGGTCCTCCCGACCAACCCGGTACGCCTCGGCGACCTGGATATCGTAATTGAAAACCAGGTTCACTTCGCTAGAGGTGAGTTCACGGCTCTTGCTGCCATCCTCCCCATAGACAATGCGCACGGGTTCTGCGGCAATCGTTGGAAGCTGGATCTGCAGCGTTGCACTTGCCACCTTCGGTGTCATGCCGCCGATCGGAACCCCGGCAACCGTGACACCGGGATGGACCCGCCCACGCGTGACAAGGGCCTCTGCTATCACCAGAAGCGCCAAGAGCGCAACGACCGAGCACCCGACCGCAATCCAAATACGCCATCGCCGAGCAGAACGGCCTGCGTCCGCACGCTTACGACCGTCCGCACGCTTACGACGGTTTGCGGTACGCTTTGCGGGACCCTTGTGTCGGCGGTACTCGATGCCTGGCGAAGTCACACGTCCTCCCGAACCTGTCTCAAGGCCCCTGGTGCGATCCTATTCTCCTACATTTTCTGATGATCCACCCGATATTCAGCGTATATCCGTGACGCTTTAACCGTATACATGACTGCGGTGACAAGCGATGCCGCAAGCCCAGCATAGACAAACCAGATGCCGAGCCCGACCGGCGCGCTTCCCAGCCCCGGCAGATACCGGGTATCTATTATCCCAAGTCCAGCTACCATCGGCCAGTTAAGGATCAGGGCCGAGAACCCGACCAACAGGAGCGCAGTGGTGACTTTGCCCACGAAGATGACCGGCACGACAGGAAGGTAGCGGCGCACTAGAAAGCTTGCCCCGGCAAGAAGGTATATATCACGTGCGAGGAGCACTGCGACAACCCATAAGGGAATCCTGCCCTGCAAAAAGATCCCGAGCACCCCAAAGGCGATAAGAAGGCGGTCCACTAAGGGATCTATGGCCTTGCCGATCTCGGTAACCGTCCCCGTGCGACGGGCTATCTGCCCATCGACCCAATCGGTGGAGGCGGCTATCGAAAAAAGCGCGAACGCCAACCGGTCATTGCGACCGCTGATGATCATCTCGAAAAAGATCGGGACAAGGATCAGCCGCAGCATCGTGATGATGTTTGCAAGCGTATAGATATCCTGCGGATTGCCAGCAGCAGTTCTCCCCGTGCCGTCCTTGCCCGGTCGGGCACCCTCACTAAGGTCTTTTGGTGATGACCCCGACACTAGTGTCGTCTTCGTAGCCGACGATTCCCATCGCGCCGAGTGTCCCCGTCGCCTTTTGGACGACTGGAAGGGCCGGAGTCCTCTCGGCGGGGAGGCGCGGGCGGTTTGTCCAGGCGGTCAAGCGAGACCTTGCCTCGGTCATCGATGTCGATGATCTTTACTTGCACGGCATCGCCCACGTCAAGCACATCCTCGACCTTATCGACGCGTCCTTGCGCCACGCGAGAGATGTGCAGCAAGCCGTCCTTGCCAGGTATAAGCTCGATAAACGCCCCGAACGGCTGGATAGAGACCACGCGCCCATGGTATTCCTCGCCGATCTCTGGCTCTTTTACGATAGCCTTGATGCGGCGAACAGCCTCTTCCCCACCCAGGTCACTCGACGCAACGTAGATGGTCCCGTCTTCCTGGATGTCGATCTGGGCCCCAGTCTCCTCTTGGATGCCGCGGACGACCTTGCCGCCCGAGCCGATGACCTCTCGGATCTTATCGGCTGGGATTTTGATCGTGATAATGCGTGGGGCGTAGCAACTCATCTCTTCGCGTGTCTCGGCGATCACGTCAAGCATCTTCCCGAGGATATGCGCACGCCCCTCCTTTGCCTGCATGAGCGCACGCCGCAAAATGTCGACCGAGAGGCCTTTCGCCTTGTTGTCCATCTGCATGGCAGTGATGCCCTGCGACGTTCCGGCAACCTTGAAGTCCATGTCGCCGAGAAAATCCTCCAGGCCTTGGATGTCCGTGAGGATGGCGACATCATCGCCTTCCTTGATGAGCCCCATGGCGATACCGGAGACCGGTGCCGAGATGGGCACGCCTGCATCCATGAGGGCGAGCGTCGAACCGCATACCGAGCCCATCGAACTCGAACCGTTGGACTCTAAGACCTCAGAGACTATCCGGATCGTGTAGGGGAAGTCATCCTCGGGAGGGACGACCGGCAAAAGCGCGCGCTCCGCAAGGGCGCCATGACCGATATCGCGCCGCTTGGGGCCGCGCATGAACCCTACCTCACCCGTAGAGAACGGGGGGAAGTTGTAGTGATGGATGTAGCGCTTGCCCTCTGAGACATCAATGGTGTCAACACGCTGCCACTCTGAAAGCATGCCGAGCGTGAGCACTGAAAGCACCTGCGTCTGACCACGGGTGAAAAGCCCCGACCCATGCGAACGCGGAAGATACCCGGCAACGCAGCTCACGGGACGCACCTCATCGAGGGCGCGGCCATCAGCACGCTCCCCTTCGGAAAGCACCATCGTCCGCATGGTCTTCTTTTCGAGCTGCTTCAAAATACCTTTGATATCGCGGCCCGACTGCTCAAGCTCATCCTGGCTGAAGCCCCCAAGCAGCTCATCTTTGACCGCCTGGACCGCATTCATGCGCGCATGCTTGTCAGGACTGTGCAATGCCTCCCGCATCCTGTCAGCACCAGCCGCAAAGACCCTGTCAACAAGCGCCTCATCGGCACGGTAGACCGGCACATCCATTGGAGTGATCTCGATTTTGGCCAGGAACCGCTCCTGGACATCGCAAAACGCTGCGATAGCTTCTTGCGCAAACATCAAAGCGGACAGCATGTCCTCTTCAGAAACCTCTTTGGCACCCGCCTCAAGCATGAACACCGCGTCTTTGGAGCCAGCCACCACGAGGTCAAGGTCAGAGTCCTCAGCCTCGTCAAAAGACGGATTGACAAGGAACCCGCCCGTCTCGGTATCGCGGCAGACGCGGACACCGGCAAGAGGCCCTTCAAACGGGATCCCTGCAGCCAGAAGGGCAGACGATGCCCCCATGATCGAGATGACATCGGGCTGGTGGACCTGGTCTGCCGAGAGGACGGTAGCAATAACCTGGATCTCATTACGAAAGCCATCTGCAAAGGACGCACGCAGCGGACGGTCTATCATCCTAGCGGTAAGCACGGCCTTCTCTGACGGTCGTGACTCGCGCTTGATGAATCCGCCGGGAAGCTTGCCGGCGGCATACATCCGTTCCTCGAAATCAACGGTGAGTGGGAAAAAATCAAGGTCCTTTGGCTGCTTTGATGCCGTAGCGGTAACAAGGACCATGGTGTCACCCTGCCGGACCATGACTGCGCCACCTGCTTGCTTGGCCAATTCGCCCGTCTCTAAGACATAGCACTTCCCATATAGCTCAAACTGCTCAACGATCTTGCCCATTTACGGCTCTCTCTTCCCTGCTTTTCACCGGAACGCCCCTTGCGACCGGTTCGTCGAAAACAACAAAAGCGGGAGGGGTCGCCTCCCGCTTCTACACCCTGTCTCCCTACTTGACCTCTCTAATGCCAAGTTGCGCGATAACCGCACGATAACGCCCTATGTCGGACTTCTTGAGATAGTTCAAAAGCCGACGGCGCTGACCGACGAGTTTAAGAAGCCCACGCCGTGTGTGATGATCCTTTTTGTGCACCTTGAGATGCTCGGTAAGGTCACGGATGCGTTGTGTAAGCAACGCAACTTGGACCTCTGTAGACCCTGTGTCTGAATCACCACGCTTGTACTCAGTGATGATGTCAGCCTTAGTCTGCTTGGATAGCGGCATGTAGCAATCCACCTTTCTTCACTCTTCGCCCTGATCCGGGATGACCGTCGGTGGAGATCGTGTCCCTCAGGCCAGGGTAACTCTGCACAACCAACCAATGATAGCACATCAGGTGCGCAGCGTACGTTGATTCACGACATTGATGTCGCATCAACTAATCCGCATATTGATATCGCTATTTTGATGCCCACATCTTTGCCAGTCTTACTGGTTTTTTACTGACTGGTCTTACTCTGTAATATCAAATCCGGTCTACAGTAGCTTACAGCAAAAGCCCCTCAAGCTTCTTCATGAGATTATCAGAGACCACGTTGCTCCCACCATAGACCTGGATGCCTGGCTTAATACCCCCATACGCATTAGGAAGGTAACTGTCCCAATTTTGAGAAAGCACCTCAGGGGCGGTAAGCACAAGTATGCCTCCCCGTTTGCCTGCCGCAACTCCACCCGCAAGGGCATCAGGGAAATTCAGCCCTGTCGCAACACCAATGAAGTTCTTGGCAGCAAGGGGGTTTACAAACGCGTACTTGGCAATTGCTTCTGCGGTCCTGTAGCGATCAGATCCGGCAACACGCCTGACCGTCGGGCGCGTATCAAGACCCCTCACGGTCGCTTCAACACCTACGGAGACTGCGGCCTCAGAGCCGAGTATGGTGATGTCTGTGATTTCTAAGAACTCGATGATGTCTGCCGCATCCCAGGAAAGTTCCGTTGGACGGGTGAGAACCACCGGGATCTTTGTTTTGTACGCAAGCGGGGATGCCGCAAGCCCATCCGCGAATCCGCGAAGTTGTCGCCTCTGGCTAAGAACGCCTTTCTCGTGAAGCCTGTGCCCTTGATCTCCTCGATCATTGCAACCGCCCAGGCGATCTCGGCACTTGTCTCGTAGCGATCCTCCCCCTCTAGGCGAAACACCTCTAGACCGGCTTCTTCAAGCGCATGCTCCACACTCTTTGAGACCGCTGCCCCTGAGCCTATGATGCATACCTCATCGGCACCAAGGCGTCCTATCTCGTCAAGCACGCCTGGGCTCAAGACATCCTTCCGGGTAAGAAGGAGCGGAGCCTCAAGCGCGCCTGCGAGCGCGCTTGCAGAGAGCGCGTCGGCGTAGCTCATTCCAGTAGCTACGATAACCGAGCCGGCACTGTCGAAGCTCTTCTTGCTGATCTCGATCGCGGTCGCGAAGCGGTCTGTGCCTGATATGCGGGTGACCGTGCCGCCGGCAAGGATGGGAATATCCCTATTCTCGCTCGTGCTGTCGCCGAGCTGGCCTTCGCTGTTCCATCCCCACGTCCAGAGCGAGCCGTCATCCTTTACGCCGAGGGAGTGATCGCCTCCTGCGCTCACGGCCTGCCAGTCAGTCGCACTTCCCACCTGGACAGGGGTGCTCATGATGTAATACAAGCCGTTTGCGCCGTTGCCGAGCTGGCCGTACATATTGTGCCCCCATGCCCAGAGCGAGCCATCACTCTTGATTGCAAGGGAGTAGCTAGCTCCTGCGCTCACTGCCTTCCAACTGTCAGCAGCACTCCCAACCCGGACAGGGGTGTTCTTGTTCACTGTCGTGCCGATGCCAAGCTGGCCATTATTGTTATATCCCCACGCCCAGAGCGTGCCGTCCTCCTTGATGCCGAGAGAGTGTGCGCCTCCTGCGCTCACGACCTTCCAGGTCTTCTCGAGCGCAATGGACTGCGGAGTGTGCTTGGTTACAGTGGTACCATCGCCGAGCTGGCCGAAAAAGTTACTTCCCCACGCCCAGAGCGAGCCGTCGTCCCTGATGGCAAGGGAGTGGTTGTTCCCTGCGCTAACGGCCTTCCATCCCACAAGCCCCATGGCAGAGAGGGGCGCGACTTCCGCTGCCACGCCGCCTGCGGCCGCAACCGTCGGAACACAGCCGTCCGAACCCGCGTCGCCTGCCCACGCTGCCCCCGGCAGCGCGCCCAAGACGAGCACGAGGCACAGGAGCACCGAGAGGCGTGTCGGACATCTTGCGCCCGCTACTTTCCTGAAGGTCTGGTCCATGTGGCTTCCCCCTTGTCACGCCAACTTATACCTCACGCCACTGGCTGAGCACTACCGGTTGCCGATTATATCAAGTAGCCGCAGGTCAAATGGCAGATATGAGCGCATGTAGAACAAAAACGCCACAAGTAGGGCTACCCATACAAGGATCCGGATAACGCGCGAGCGCGAGGTATCGTCTGCGCTTCGCGCCCGACGGTCGGCGGTGACGTGGCAGTCGACAGTGGCGGCGGCAGGGGCAGACATGCTCGGCTTATATGCCCTGCCTGACACCCCTAAAACCGCTTTTGCCTCCTCTAGCCTACCGAGAGGGACCATGAGGGAGAACGGACGGTCCAACACACCGTAAGCCGGGCGGAACGAAGGCATTTTCTCGGGCGGGTACGGATGCCACAGGAAGGGGATGTGGGCAATGGTGAGCGGGGCAGTGACGATTGATGCGGTAGCCCCTGCATTGGCCATCAGACCCGAGAGGCGCCTCGGCTCAACCACCTCGACCCACTCCTCTGAGGACTCCTGCTCTGCAGGCAGCTGCGCATAAGACCTGCGAGCGGCTTGCTCTTCCGCTGCACGAAGCGCGTCTGGGTCCTCCACGACCAGCTGACCATCCTCCATATACTCCGGATCCGGCGTGACATCCATCCCCAAAGCGTGCGCCACGCGGCGACCGACGGCTAAAGCGGGGTTGAGCTCAAACGTCTCGCCTGATGTCTCGCCTGCTATCTCTACATCTGCCTTGATAGCCTGGGCGAGCTCCTCGGCAGAACCGAACGCCTGATGTTCGCGTATATGCTCAAAGAAGCACAGACTGACCGTTTCCCCATAAAGATCCCCTTTAAAGCCGATCAGGTGCGCCTCTAAAGAAGCTGTCGCCTCGGGAAAGGTCGGCGGCGCACCCACCGAGACCGCCGCCAAATAGCGCGACCCATCCCCCAAGCGCACACTTCCGGCATACACCCCATCCGCCGGGATCGCCTGGCCAGGCTCAGGACGGACGTTCGCCGTCGGGAAACCGAGCTGCCTGCCCTGCCCACGACCGCGTCCGACCCTTCCACACACCTGATGCGGCCTGCCGAGCAGACAGGCAGCCCCAATAACATCACCAGCAGCCACAAGCCCTCTGATCCGGCTAGAAGTGATAGGCTGACCACCTGCATCAACCAGCCCGTGCGTGACAAGATCGGCTCCATGGGCATCGCACCACGCCTGCAGTGCAGCGGTATCCCCGGCGGCCTGCGCGCCGAAGCGGAAATCGGATCCGACGTGCATAGCGCAAACATCCATGCACGACCCGAGGACATCGGTTAAAAACCCCTCCGGTGTCTGCTGGGCGATCTCGGCAGAGAACGGCAGGACGAGCACGGTGCCAGCACCCGACCGGCCAATGAGATCGATCCGCTCATCGAGGGCGAGCAGCCGACAGGGTTGATGCTGCGGCACGGTCACCTCGGCCGGATCGGGATCAAACGTCACCACAACCGCACGCATGAACCCGTATCGTGCCTGAGTCGCAACGGCAGCGATGAGTTCCTGGTGGCCAAGGTGCACCCCGTCAAAAACGCCGATGGCCACCACGCTCCGGCCAAGGTGCGCAGTGTTTGGGCCCCATCTGGCTACTTCGGTCATGAGGCATCCTCGGCTGTAAAGGTATCGGTATCGCCGGATGCCCTCACGCCGCCAGGAATCACCGTTCTCGCATTCAGCCGAGGCCCGAATGCCTGGTAGATCCCGAGCAAGGCATCCCCTCTCGCAAGAGCGACCTCCCCTGTGCTTGGAGTATCCAAAAGACCCCCCTCGCAGTGAATCCCACAGTCAAGCGCAGCACCGACACCCACGCGCTCGGCACCTTGTGAGGATACCTGCATGATCGGCAAAGAGAGGACGGCCAACGGGTCGGCGAAAAGAGCGCCCACGCCACCCCCTGCGCCTCCTGTTCCCCCCGTACCTTCTGTACCCCCCCCTCCGGTCCTACAGGATGCCGCTTCAATTTCGTCCAAAGAACAGGCATCGCAGATATCACACGCACCTGAACGCGTCCGCCTGAGAGCGGCAAGATGGGCCGCGCTCCCACACCTCCGCCCGACATCGCGGGCGATTGCGCGCACGTACGTCCCCTTGGAGACCTCCAGCTCGCAGTTCCAGAAAGCCTCGGCAGTATCCACACTTATGACATCGAACCGATGGACCTCTATCTCACGCGGCTCAAGCTCAAGTGCATTGCCCTTGCGTGCGGCGCGGTGCGCGACCACTCCCTCCTTCTTGATCGCCGAGAATGCCGGTGGCACTTGCGACTGACACCCAATGAAGGACGTAGCCACTGCTCGGGCCTCATCAAGGCACAAAGCCGAGGCAGACACCTCGGATCTTCGCACGATCTCACCTTCTGAGTCGTCAGTATCGGTCTCGGCCCCAAAGGCTATGACAGCCTGATAGGTCTTCGTGCCGGAGGTGAACCACGGTGCAAGACGTGTGGCCGGGCCAACTAACACCACCAGCAAGCCGGTGGCCATGGGATCAAGGGTCCCTGCATGACCGACCCGCCGCTCGCCCGTAGCGCGGCGCACGCGTGCGACCACATCATGACTTGTGGGCCCGGCTGGCTTGTCCACCAACAAGACCCCAGACAAGCCGCTCGCACCCCTCGCACTGTTCGCGCTGTTACGGCGGGAGCACACCTTTATGTGCCCTTGGTGGGATGTGTGCTTTTGAGATGCGTGTCCTTGGAATGCGCGCCATCAGGACACATGCCTTCAGGATATGTACCGCCAGGATGCCTGTCCTTAGGACCTGCACCATCAGGAAGCAACGCGAGCACACGCTCGGCCACCTGTAACCACGTCGTTTCCTGAAGGGTGAAGCCAGCGGCGGCCACATGCCCTCCCCCGCCCAGCATGCGCGCAACCTCACCGACATCAAAATAGGCCTTAGCCCGCAAGTTGCCCCGCACCTCGGTGCCCTGCTGCCTGAGGAGCATGGCCACCTCAATGCCGTCCGCTACGCGGACTGCCTCAGGCAGGTGTTCGGCCTCCTCCTGGAGGGCACCTGTCTCGGCGAAATCGTCATCGGTGGCCCATGCGTATGCGACCGCACCGTTGTTCGCGAGAGTCAACCGTGTCATCACGCGGGCCTCAAGCGCGAGGGATGCGCTGCTTCTGGCCTGGTAGATCAGCCGAGCAGCCTCAGCAGGATCGACCCCTGCCTCCACCATCTCTGCCGCATCACGCAATGCCTGCGCGGTCGTGTTCTGGAATGCGAACCTTCCGGTGTCGGTTGCCAGTGCTGTGTAACAGCAAAGTGCGACCCCAGAGGTGCGGTGCATGCCCATTTCCCGCGCAAGTGCCCACACAAGCTGTCCGGCTGACGCGCTCGTGTGGTCAAAGACATGGATGTCCCCATACTCGATTGCATCGGGGTGGTGGTCGATTGCCACCACGCTCTCAGCAGCCTCGGCAAGTGGCCGTCCTGCCCCCAGCCTTTCGAGGTTTGGCGTGTCGGCAGCGACAAACACCTCGGAGGACGCGACCTCTGCCGCCCGCGCATAGAGCGAGAACCCGGGCAGCCAGCGGTAGGTGACCGGCGGGTCGGCATCATCGGCAAGAATCGGGATCGCTGAGACACCTAGCTCGCGCAGCATAAGGGTGAGCGCGAGGACTGAGCCCATTGCATCGCCATCCGGCCTGACGTGTCCGCAGACGACCACCGATGATGCGTTGCGCAAGACCGTCTCAGCCTGATGCAGCACTCCCGTGCGCATTGCTATCTACTCGGCATCCTCATGGGAATCCGCAGAGGTGTCGCCTGCGCCGTCCGCGCCGTCAACATCGTCTGCACCGCTTGCGAGCGTGGGCGGGATGTTTGAGAGCACCTCGGCGATCCTCTCCCCGAGATCGACCGTCTCGTCGATCTGAAACCGGAGTTCGGGAGAGTGACGCCAGCCGAGGTTCTTGCCGAGCATCGAGCGGATCCGGCCCTTTGCGGACTCCAGCCCTGCAAGCGCGTCTGAATACTCCTCTGGAGCAGCGCTCACGTAGACCTCGGCGACGCTCCGGTCTGCGTTGACCCGTACGCTCGTGACAGTAACGAGACGCAGCCTGGGGTCATTGAACGCGGTTGCGATGATTGCCGCAACAGACTCCCGTACCCGCTCATCGTTTTTTCTGCTATATGATTCCCGTGACATGGATCTGCTCCCTCGTATGCGCTAGCCTTCGCGAGCGACCTCAATGGTCTTGAAGCCCTCGATGACATCCCCTTCTTTGAGGTCCTGGTAGCCCTCGACCCCTATGCCGCACTCGTAGCCCTGTTTAACCGACTTGACATCATCCTTGAACCGGCGAAGAGAGGCGACCTTACCCTCGTAGATGACCGTGTCGTTGCGCACGATACGGACCTGATCGTCCCGGCTGATCTCGCCCTCCTGGACGTAGCAGCCCGCAACAACACCGATCTTTGGCACACGGAACAACTCGCGGACCTCTGCCCTTCCGGTATCGGTCTCGACGAACTCGGGTGCGAGCATGCCGACCCGGGCCGCATTGATCTCCTCGATCGCCTGGTAGATCACGCGATACAGGCGGAGATCGACATGCTCTTTTTCTGCAAGCACTTTTGCTTTAGGGGCCGGCCTGACGTTAAAGCCGATGACGATGGCATCGGAGGTCGCGGCAAGCATGACATCGGACTCGGTTATGCCGCCGACCGCCGAGTGGATGACATTGATGCGGACCTCGCTCTGATCCATCTTCTCCAGCGCATCTTTAAGCGCCTCGATGGAGCCCTGGACGTCGGCTTTGACGATGAGGTTGAGGTCTTTAAGCTCCCCTTCGGCAATCCTGTCGAAAAGATCATCGAGGGAGACGTGCCGTTTCGTCCGAGCATGCTCACGGAGCCGCTGCTTCAAGGCCCGCTCCTCCGCGCAGTTGCGCGCATCGCGCTCGTCATCGAACACGCGGAAGTCATCGCCCGCGCTCGGCACGCTGCCAAGGCCAAGGACCTCGACAGGATCCGCAGGGGCGGCGGAGCCCACGGGATACCCTTTGGGGTCGATGAGCGCCCGCACGTGCCCGTATGCAGTTCCTGCGACAAGCGCATCGCCGACTTTGAGCGTCCCGCGCTGAACGAGGACGGTAGCAACAGGCCCTCGGCCTCTGTCGAGCTTCGCCTCGACGACCACGCCTGAGGCGAGTGCGCTCGGATTGGCTTTAAGCTCCAACACATCCGCTTGCAAGAGCACCATCTCAAGCAGATCGCCGATACCGATGCGCTGTTTTGCAGATACGTTCACGAAAATGTTCGTGCCGCCCCATTCTTCGGGGACAATCTCGTACTCGGTAAGCATCTGACGGATCTGCTCGGGGTTTGCCCCCTCTTTGTCGATCTTGTTTATGGCCACGATGATCGGTACGCCGGCGGCCTTGGCGTGGCTGAGCGCCTCGACCGTCTGCGGCATGACACCGTCATCAGCAGCAACGACGAGGATGACCACGTCGGTAATGTTCGCCCCTCGCGCACGCATGGCGGTGAACGCCTCATGGCCGGGCGTATCGATAAACGTGATCTGCCGCTCTTTCTTATGGACGACCGACGCGCCGATGTGCTGCGTTATGCCGCCGGCCTCGGTTGCCGCAACACCCGTCTCACGAATGGCGTCAAGAAGAGACGTCTTGCCATGGTCAACGTGACCCATGACCGTGACGACCGGCGGTCGCGGGAGAAGATCGGCAGGGTCGTCCTCAAAGACAAAGGTCGTCTCCTGCTCAGGTTTGATGACCTTGACCGTAATGCCAAGGTCCTCGCCGACGATCTCCATCGACTCCCTGCTCATAGGCTCGTTTACCGTTAGCGGGGTGCCGAGCATGAACAACCGCTTGATGACATCGTTTGCCGGAACGCCAAGCGCCTCGGCAAACTCCCCTACCGTCACGCCTTCGGTAACATCCGCCGTGGTCTCATTGGGCATGGGCTCGGTTGCCTTGGTCACCGCCTCGTGGTACCGGGCATCCTCGGCTTCCTCGCCAGTCTTCTTATGCTTCTTCTTCTTGCGCTTGTTGCTTGCAACTTGGGCGGCCTCAACCGCCGCACGCGCCTCGGCAATGACCTTTTCGCGCTGAACACGCTCGGCCTCGCGAGCCATCTGCCGGTAGCGTTCCTCTTCTTTTCTTTCGATCTCCGCAGCCTTCTCGGCATCAAGGCGCTGACGTTCAGCGTCAATAGCAGCCTCCAAGGCGCTTCTGGCTAAAAGCTTTTTCGCAGACGCAGACTTGCCCGAGGGCTTTTTGAGCGCCGGTTTTGCCTTGGGCTCATCCGGTTTCTTCTTGGGGGTGGGGGCAGCGGCCTCTTTCTCAGGCTCAGCAGCTTCCTGCTCGACCGGGGTTGTGGCCATTTGCCCGCGGGCATCCGCGGTCTCTGCCTCATGGCGTGCGGTGGCCTCTTCCTCCGCACGCTTGCGCGCCTCTTCCTCTAGGCGGCGCTGCTCCTTTTCGCGGGCCTTCCGTTCCGCCTCGCGGGCCCGCCGCGCCTCCTCCTCGGCTTTGCGCCGCGCCTCCTCCTCGGCTTTGCGCCGCGCCTCCTCCTCGGCTTTGCGCCGCGCCTCCTCCTCCTCGTGAGCCTTCCGCTCGGCCTCTATCGCCGCCTGACGCTCAGCGATTTCCGGGCCGAGCTCTTTGCGGATCTTGTCGACATATGCCTCCACCAGGGTCGAGGCGTGGTTCTTTGCGGGGACCTTCAGAGCCTCCAGCCGCTGAAGCAGCTCCTTGCTCGTCATCCCAAACTCTTTTGCAAGTTCATGCACTCTCATGCTTGGCATGTGTTTTGAGTCCCTCTCACTGCTGAATACTAAAGATTCTGATTCTGGTTCTGGCTTGCACACACTTCATCGAAGCCGCGCCTGAGCCTCGTGTAGTCGTCCTCTTGCAACCTTACGCGGAGCGCCGAGTCGATACGGCGCCACCTGCGCGCCAACTCGTAGCAGTCCGCATTCGCGCAAAGATACCCGCCCCGCCCATTGGCTTTACCGGTCGGGTCGACCTCGACGTGCCCGTCGGGGGTACGGACAATCCTTATGAAGCCACGCTTGTCCGAGGACTTCTTGCAGCCCATACATGTCCGTATCGGTGCTTTGCGCTGTCTCATTTACTCGTCGGCAGCCTCCTTCTCATGGACGCCGCAGTAATAGCTGCCGGGGCGTGCCTTGTTGCGGCAACGCACCCCTGCGGCGGTGACCCACACACAGCGGCCGTCAAACTCCTCGGCGCTCTCCTGGTTAAAGGCCACAGCCCCGACAAGCCCTTGCTCGGCAGCTATGGTCGAACTCTTTATGTCGATGCGCCATCCGGTGAGCTTGGCGGCAAGACGGGCATTCTGCCCCTCCTTGCCGATAGCAAGGGAAAGCTGGTCATCGGGAGCGATGACCGTTGCCGTGTGCGTCTCCTCGTTGATGATCACCCGATCGATCTTGGCCGGGGAAAGAGCGGCGGCCACGTATGCGGCCGGGTCATCCTTCCAGGGCACAACGTCGATCCGCTCTCCCCTGAGCTCGCTCACGACCATGCGCACGCGGCTGCCCTTTGGCCCCACACAGGCACCGACCGGGTCAAGCCCCGGCTCGCGGCTTGAGACCGCGACCTTGCTCCGGGCACCCGCCTCACGGGCGACGCTTTTTATCTCGACGATACCGTCGTAGACCTCGGGGACCTCTATCTCGAACAGACGGCGGATGAGGCCCGGATGCGTACGTGAGGCAACGATGGAGGGCTCGTTGCCCTGCGTTTTCCGCACATCGATGATGTATGCCTTGAGCCGCTGGTTGTGATCGTAGCGCTCGTTACTCGGCTGCTCGCTTGGCGGAAGAAGCGCTTCCACCCCCTCACGCAGCTTGATCAGTGTGAAGCGGTTGTCTGACTGTTGGACGGTGCCGGTCACGCTTTCGCCGATGCGATCAGCGTACTCCTCGAATATGCGCTCCCGCTCGGCATCCTTGATGATCGCAGTGATGACCGATTTCGCGCTCTGCGCAGCTATCCTGGAGACATCAGGGGGGGTCACGTCCCGCTCTTCGACAACCGGTGCCTCGTCGGGCTCCCCCTCCCAGTCAGGATCGCGGACTTGCTCGTACACGTAGATACGCCCGGTCTCCCGGTCAAGCACCACCCGCAGGTCGTTATCCAGATCAAGGATGCGCTGGTACGTGCTGGACAGACTGGCCTCCAGCTTGTCGAGCATGTCGTACTCGTCAATTCCCTTGTCGCGTGCAAGTGCGCGAAGCGCATCCATGAGCTCTGAGTTCATTTATTCGGCACCCCTTCCCTGCTAAAGCAAACGACGCCTTTAAGGCGTGCCTTTACAACTGATTCAAACGGGATATCAAAGCGCTCTCCATCGGACTCTATGAGGACCGAGTCACCTTCGATGCCGAGCAAGACCCCGGTCCAGGTCGTCCGGGCACCCGCAGACTGCCTTGCCTTGACCGTTGCCGTCTCGCCTGCAAAACGCTCGAAATCCTCGCGCTTGCGAAGTGGGCGGTCCACCCCGGGTGAAGAGACCTCGAGCGTGTAGCTTCCACGCACAAGGCCCGACTTCTCGATGGCATCCTCGACCCAACCGTTGGCCTCACAGAGCGCATCAAGGGTGATCCCGCCCTCACGGCCCAACAAGACACGGATGACCGGGGCTTTTCTGCCGCCTGCCTGCTCAACGGCAACAAGCTCGAGGCCGTTTTCTTCTGCAGCAGGATCCAACACGCTTTCCAGCTTTGCCGCTAGACCCTCATGCGCCACTCCGGTCACCTCCTTTTGGCTCGCAGAACAAAAGAAGCGAGCGTAAGCCCACTTCTCGCAAGAGCACCTTGTTTCAACAGCTGTTGTTTCAACAGCTGTTGTATTCTACCACACCCACAGGCATGTTAAGAAACGTCCGCGGCACCCGTGTCCGCGGTGCCCGTGCCGCCCACGTCACCCGCGGCCGCGACACCCCCGTGCACGCCCACATGCGCAAAACGTGCGCGCTCCTCCCTCACGAGCCCGCTTACCCGAGCGACCGCCTCATCGATCGGGAATGTGCTGCGCTCGCCCGCTGCACGGGCCTTGAACTCGACTACCCCCTCGGCGATCCCCTTTTTGCCGACAACGATCTGGAACGGCCAGCCGATGAGGTCGGCATCGTTGAACTTGACACCGGCACGCAGATCGCGGTCATCGATGACCGTCTCGATGTCGGCCTTGCCGAGGTCGCTCCAGATCTGCTCGGCGGTCTCGTAGACCTCGCCTTCAAGCGCCAGCGGCACAACGGCAACCTCGAGCGGGGCCACCGAGAGCGGCCAACAGATCCCGTTGTCGTCGTGATACTGCTCGATCACCGCAGCGAGCGAGCGCGAGATGCCGACCCCGTAGCAGCCCATCACAAAGGGCTGCTCATCCCCGTTCTCGTCCTGATATGTCGCGCCCATGGAATCCGAGTACTTGGTCCCTAGCTGGAATACCTGGCTTACCTCGATCCCGCGGGCACCCTCAAGCGGCCCTCCGCATTCTGGGCACCTGTCGCCCGGCCTGCCAAACACAAGGTCCTCCCAGGCATCGACCTCAAAATCCCGACCGGGCATAGCACCAAGCAGGTGATAATCGCTCTCGTTTGCGCCAGTCCGCCAGGCAACCTCCCCCTTGAGCGAGCGGTCGCCGACGATCAACGTCCCCGCTGGCGGCTCAACCGGGCCGAGCGACCCCTTGGGGATGTTAAACGCAGCAAAATCGTCCTCATCCAGCAACTCGATACCTGGCACCGCCCAGGCGGCCTTTGTCGGGTTGAGCTCACGGTCGCCAGGCACGCAGAAATACACAAGCCGCCCCTCCGGTGTCTTGGCAGCCATAGTCTTTACTATGTCGTGCTCGGATATGCCGAGAAACTCCTTCAGCTCCTCGATCGTGCAGATACCAGGCGTGTGCACCTGCTCCATCGAGGTCGCCTCCGTAGTCGCCGGAGTGCGCGTGATAACGGCTTCGCCAGCCTCAACGTTTGCCGCCCACCCACACGCGCAGAACAGGAGCTCCGCCTCCCCGGAATCGGCGAGCGCCATGAACTCCGTCGTCACTTTGCCGCCGATCTGGCCGGACTCCGCCTCGACCCGACGGAATGCCAGCCCAAGCCGTTCGCAGATGCGGGCATAGGCTCCCGCTTGGTCATCGTAATGCTCCTGCAAAGAGTCCTGCGAAGTATGGAAGCTGTAGGCATCCTTCATGATGAACTCGCGGCCACGCAAGAGCCCGAACCGCGGGCGTACCTCGTCACGGAACTTCATATTGACCTGATAAAACGAGAGCGGCAGCTCACGGTAGCTCCGCACGTCGGCACGGACAAGCGCCGTGATGATCTCCTCGTGGGTCGGCCCCAGGCAGAACCATCTCTCGTGACGGTCCGTCAGGCGGGCAAGCTCGGGGCCGTAATCGTCCCACCGCCCCGACTCGTACCAAAGCTCTGCCGGTTGGACGATCGGCAACAGCAGCTCCTGGCTGCCGATCGCATCCATCTCCTCGCGCACGATGCGCTCGATCTTTGCGATTGAGCGCCAGCCGAGCGGCAAGAACGAGTAGATGCCGGCAGCGGACTTGCGCACCATACCGGCGCGCAGAAGCAGCCGATGGCTGGCCAGCTCCGCGTCAACAGGGGTCTCTTTCAGCGTGGGAGCATATACACCGCTCATCCGAAGTGTCGCAGCCATGTTAAGACACAGTCCCTCTCATCCGTCGGTGATCGCCATGGGCACGCATCACCGTGGTACACATACCCGCCATGGGCACACGCCCACACAGGCCCATGCAAACGGGCGCATGGGCAAGCGATGCCCTGTCTATAGGAAAAGGATAGCGCAAAACCGCCGAGAGGTGCGGCACCAGGCCGTTCACCAAGCCGGTCGAATGCCGGGCCGGTCAGGCGTGCTGCTCCTCGAACCGCTCGATCTCGGCCATGAGGGCAGGGACGATCTCGACTTCAGGGACCTTGCGAAGCGGCTCCCCTTTTGCAAAGAGGAGACCCACTCCCCTGCCGGCGGCCACCCCTATGTCGGCGTCCCGGGCCTCGCCCGGCCCATTGACCACGCAGCCCATGACCGCGATCTTGATGCCTGCGCGGCATCCCACAAGCCTGCGCTCGACCTCGCGGGTGATCGAGATGAGGTCGACGCCGCATCGCCCGCAGGTCGGGCAGCTGATGAGCTCCGGTGCGTTCCTGCGCAGGTCAAGCGCGGCAAGGACCTGCCAGGCGACCCGAACCTCCTCGACCGGGTCTGCGGTGAGCGAGACCCGCATTGTGTCGCCGATGCCCTCGGCAAGGAGGATCCCCAGGCCGACAGCCGACTTAACGGCACCCGCTTGTACGGTTCCGGCCTCGGTGATGCCGATGTGCAGCGGGTAGGGTACGAGGCCCGCAAGGAGCCGGTACGCCTCGACGCTCGCCGGGACGCTTGCGGCCTTCGCCGAGACAACGATGTCGCGAAAGCCGCGGGACTCGAAGTGCTCACAGAATGCGACGGCGCTTTTGGCGAGTTTCTCGGCAAGGGGGATATCCAGGTCGGCGAACTCCTTGGCAAGGGATCCGGCGTTGACGCCAATGCGTATCGGGATGCCCGCCGCACCTGCCGCCTCGATCACCGCATCCACACCGGCAAGATCGCCGATGTTGCCAGGGTTGACCCGCAGCTTGGCGGCACCCCGCCGAGCAGCCTCTACGGCAAGACGGTGGTCGAAGTGGATGTCGGCGATCACGGGCAACGGCGATGCAGCGACAATCTCCTCAAAGCCGCCCAGGTCGGCCGCCGAAGGGACTGCGATGCGCACGATCTCGCAGCCCGCTTGGGCCAGAAGCGCGATCTGCCCAAGCGTTGCCGCCGGATCGGCGGTCGAGGTGTTCGTCATCGACTGGACCGCAACGGGCGCAGTGCCGCCTATGGCGACACCCCCCACCGAAACAGGGTGCGTGTGACGCTTCGCAGAGTGCGTGTGACACTGCCGCGCATCACGCCCCCGCATGTCAGGCCCCCGCGTGTCATGCCTCGCTTGCATCGAGCACACCTGCCCTATCTGATGATGTACTTCACAATGTCGGCGCAGACAAGGTAGCCGATCAGCGCAAAGAGCAGCACGGCACCGGCCGCAGAAAGGCCAAGGGTGAGGTTACGCGGCAGCTCACGCTTGCGGAAGCGCTGGACGACCTCGATGGCGATCTTGCCCCCGTCGAGCGGCGGGATGGGAAAGACGTTCACGACACCGAGCGAGAGTGAGAGCATCGCGACAAGCGAAGCGTATTGGAGCGCGCCTTGCCTTGCGGCCCCTGCAGCCATGTAAGACGCCCCGATAACGCTTGAGGACTGGCTTAAAGCCGCGCCGGCGGTCCTCGGGTTGAAGAACTGCAGCACCGCCGAGAAAGTCAACCCGACGTAGCTCATCGACTCGGCGAGCGCCTGCACAAGAGTCGGCTTCTCAAGGCTTGGCGAGACACCGAGGAACCCGGTCTTGGTCTCAGGGTTCTCTTTCAGGGCCACTTTCACCGTTTTGGTAGCACCATCGCGCTCATAGCCCACGTCTATGCTCTCACCGGCATCGTATTTCGCGACCTCTGTGACAAGGCTGTTCCAGGAGCCGATCTTCTTGTCGCCGATGCGCGTGATGCGGTCTTGGGCGACGATACCGGCCTCCTCGGCGGCGGAACCCGACGCGACCTCGGAGATCTTGGTCGTGAGCACACCGTATGAGGAGACGACCACCGTGAAAACGAGTACTGCAACGATCAGGTTGACCGCCGGGCCTGCACAAAGCATCGTGGTGCGCTTCCATACGGGAAGAGCGCGATAGGTCACAGACCGCGCCTGGTCTAACAACGCCCCCGGATCGTTTGCCAGACCCGGATCGAATCTTGCATGGAAGATGCCGCCGTCCTTCTTCGAGGGCTGCTCAAGCGCATCCCAATCGGCAAGGATCACAAGCGCGCCCTCGACCTCCTCTTCATCTAAGTCAAGCTCAAGTGCGATCTGGGCCGCAGTAGCCGAGCCATGCCGGGTGATTGCAGCCAGGACCGGCCCGAGCAAGGGGTCTTCGGGCCCTGGCTCCATCCCGGCAACACGCACGTACCCGCCAAATGGGATCGCGGTAATACCGTATGTGGTCTTTTTCCCATGGAACCGAAGCGCCGGGCCAGGCAGGCCGACCATGAACTCATGGACCTTGCGCCCAAAGAACCGGGCCGCAAGAAAATGCCCGCCCTCATGGATGAGTATGAGCAAGGAGAACGTGACGATCCCCCAGAGAAGGGCAGCCAGTCCATCCGGCATGTTCGGCATATCTGGACACCTCGCAAATCAGGCAAGAAACGTATGGTCGTCTTCTACAGACCCTCGGACTTCTTCGCTCGGAGTTCTTTATAGGATCTCTATGATATTCTCGGCAATTCTTCGCGCCGCTGAATCGATGGACTCGAGTTGCTCCAAAGAATCCACCGCCTCCCAAGAGGCGAGATCGAGGACTGATGCCACCACCCGCTCGATATCGGTGAACCCGATCCGTGCGCCCAGGAACGCGGCAACCGCCACCTCGTTGGCCGCATTGAGCGTCGCGGGAGCCGTCCCACCGGCGCGCCCGGCAGAGACGGCCAGATCGAAACAGCCAAAAACCGTGCGGTCAGGCGCAGAGAAATCCAGCCGTCCCAAGCGCGTGAAGTCAACGGGCCCGGCTTGTGCCGGCCACCTTGCGGGATAGCTGAACGCGTATTGGATGGGCACCCGCATATCCGTGGCACCCAGATGCGCCTTAACGCTGCCGTCAGTGAACTCGACCATCGAGTGCACGCAGCTCTGCGGATGCACCACCACCGAGATCGCATCGTATGCCACATCAAACAGGTGGTGCGCCTCGATGACCTCAAGCCCCTTGTTCATCAGCGTCGCCGAGTCAATGGTGATCTTTGACCCCATCCGCCACGTGGGGTGGCTTAATGCCTGCTCGGCGGTCACGGATGACAGCTCCTCGCGCGTGAGCCCGTTAAACGGCCCGCCGCTTGCCGTCAGCCATATGCGCTCTACCTCCCGCCGGTTCTCGCCGACAAGGCATTGGAATATCGCGGAATGCTCTGAGTCTACTGGCAAAAGCCTGCCGGGATCGACAAGGGGCATTATGAGCTCACCTGCGACAACGAGCGACTCCTTGTTGGCAAGCGCGAGCGTGGCACCCGAGCAAACGGCACCCATAGACACACGCAGCCCTACTGCGCCGACAAGGGCGTTTAACACAAGATCGGCCCCCGTAGCCCCGGCATCTGCAAGCGATGCGACCGCCTCAGACCCGGGCTCGGCATGGGTGAAGGGGTCTTTTGGGCGCACCTCGGCGTTAAAGCGCTGCGCCGCCTGCTCATCGGCAAGCGCAACGAGGCCGACATCGAACTCACGCGCCTGCCTGGCAAGGAGCGCGTGGTTGCAGTTGGCCGCAAGCGCAACGACCTTGACGCGCCCCGGCATAGCGGCAGCAACGTCAAGCGCCTGCCTGCCGATGGACCCTGTCGAGCCTAAGATGGCCACTTTTAAGGGGCGCTTCAGGGGGGGATGCGTTAGGGAGCGCTTCGAGGGGTGTGCCAGGGGCTCTGTCAAGGGGCGCTTCAGAGGATGTATCACTTCATCCCCATCCATGTGAATGCCCAGTAAGCCACGACCCCCACCAAGATGAGGGAGTCTACGCGGTCAAAAAAGCCCCCATGCCCGGGAAAGGCGCTTCCGGAGTCCTTGATGCCGGCCTCTCGTTTTATGCGGGACTCGATGAGGTCGCCCGCGAGTGCCGCAACGGCTACGACAAACCCCAGGGAAGCCCCCTGGCTGATCCCAAGCCCAGGGACGATGCCCAAGCAGACAGAAGCGACCCACACGCCTATTGTGGCAATCGTCCCGGCAGCAAAACCTTCCCATGATTTCTTTGGGGAGATGTGCGGCACCAAGCGGTGCTTCCCGAAGAGCGACCCAAAGAGGTAGGCGAACACATCAGCTGCCCAGACGCTCGCAAGAAGCACAAGCGCCATATACCGACCCGCGGTAAAAGTCCGCGTGATAAGGACAAAATAGCCCAAGAGGAAGCCTATGTAAGCCGCCCCGAGCAATGTGATGGCAGTATCAACCGTGCGCATCCTTCGGTAGAGCACATGCCAGACAAGCGACCCGAAGACAAGGACGGTGATGACCCATGTCATTCCGGAGATCCCCCAGAGGGCGGCGGCAACCGGCATTGATGTCGCCGTGGCTATCCCAAAAATCTCATTTGGCAGCCGAGCATCTGCCCGCGCCATCGCGTAGAACTCGCCTGCTGCGGCTCCCGCAAACACGCCGAGCAGGATGCCGGTCGGTATGGTCCCGAACCAGAACCCGGCAAACATCACGGCACCGTAGAAGAGCCCGGTCCCTAAACGCAGCAGAAGCGACGGGATCGTGATGCCGGGGGGTGCCTTGTCATCGGCTATGCTCGTCAAGTCCGGGCTCACGATCGGCCCCCAAAGCGCCTGTCCCGCTTCTGGAAGTCCAGCACGGCCTTGAGCAGGTCGGTCGGCTTGAAGTCCGGCCACAGCACCATGGTGATCCACAGCTCGCTGTACGCGATCTCCCACAGTAAGAAGTTGGATATCCGCTTCTCGCCGCTGGTCCGGATCACCAGGTCGGGATCGGGGATCCCGCTGGTTGTAAGCGCATCGGCAAACATCTTCTCGTCGATACCGTCAGGTGCGATCGCACCGGAGCAGGCTTGGACGGCCAGCGCTCGGGCAGCGTTGACGATCTCGGCTCGCCCGCCGTAGTTAAGCGCAACCACCAAGGTAAGCCCCGTGTTTTCCGCAGTACGCGCCACGCATTTCTCAAACGCCTCGGCAGTCGTCCTTGGGAGATCCCTCGTGTCGCCGATGACGCGCACACGGACCTGCATGCGCATAAGGCTCTCAAGCTCCCGCTCAAGGACCTCGACGAAGAGCGCCATGAGCCCGGAGACCTCGTCTATCGGCCGGTTCCAGTTCTCGGAGGAGAAGGAGTAGATGGTCAGATATGAGATCCCAAGCTCGATCGAGGCGGCTATCAGCTTGCGGACCGATTTTGCGCCGGCGCTGTGCCCGGCAAGACGAGGCAGCCCGCGCTTTGACGCCCAGCGCCCATTGCCGTCCATGATGACAGCAACGTGCGTGGGGACCCTCTCTCGGTCAAGCCCGCTCAGAAGTGACTCGGCAAGCTTTCCCCGAAAAACCTGAGATGTCAGGAATGCATCGGGGCTCAATGCGGTCACACCTCCATGATCTCCGCTTCTTTGCGCCGCAAAGCCTCGTCAATCTCTTTGATGTGGGAATCGGTATGCTTTTGGACCTCTGTCTCGGCGCGTCGGACATCGTCTTCGGAGACCTCTCCCCCCTTGCCGAGGCCCTCCAGCTTGTGGTTGGCATCACGACGGATGTTCCTGACCCCGACGCGTGCCTCCTCAGCATAGGTCTTGCAAAGCTTCACAAGATCCCGGCGGCGCTCCTCGGT
>WRDS01000031.1 GCA_009779675.1 Coriobacteriia bacterium | reverse complement strand
GTTCCTGGCCCGCGGCGACAACTTCGCAGACGGCCTCGCAGCATCCCCCTTGCGTACCGGAACAAGGTGCCGGCCATCCTCACCCGCCCGGCATCGCTTCCCTGACGCGGCGGCGTCCGCCATCGAGCTCCTGGGGATAGGCGACGTCACCGTACCCGGCTCCACGGCCGCTGTCTCAGCTGCCGTGGAGGCCGAGGTGCGCGCCCTTGGCCCGCGCCCGGCGGTCAGGCGCTTAGGCGGGGCGGGCCGCTATGCGACCGCGCAGAGGATCGCCGGGCACGCGTTCGACGACCCCCTTGCGACCAAGGGCTTCATCGGTGTCGCCACAGGGCTGAACTTCCCCGATGCCCTTGCAGGCGGGGTCGCGGCAGGCGAGCGTGGCGGCGTGCTCGTGCTCACCGCCCCTGACGCGCCCTCAGGCAACTGGGCGGGCTACCTGCCCGGCGCATACGCCGGCACCAAGCCCGACATCCAGCTCTATGGGGGGTCGAACGTGTTACCCGACAACGTGTTCAACGCCTTGAAGGAGATGCTCATCGACTGAGGCCGGCAAGGCGAGAACGTGGGCTGCGACTCCCTCCTCGGGTCGCAGCCCACGTAATTGCAGCAATAGTGGCAATTCGACCCGTGCGCACGTAGACACGCACACGACATCGCACGCCCCGGCATCATTCGGCGGCGTGCGCATCGGCAGCGCGCAATCTGCACGCATCGACACGCAGACATCGGCGCGTTGACGTTAGGGTAGGGTGCTGCTAGCATGTCTCTTTGTGCATTCTTTTGCAGAAGAAGGGTTTATCGATGTACGCAGTGGTTGCAACAGGTGGGAAACAGCTAAAAGTCACACCCGGAGACGTGGTCGCCGTTGAAAAGCTTGATGCGGGCGTTGGCGAGAAGGTGAGTTTCGAGGTGCTTTTCGTCGCCGACGACAAGGGCAAGATCAAGGCTGATCAAAAAGCGCTTGCAAAGGCATCCGTCACCGGGGAGGTCCTCGAGCACTTCAAAGACAACAAAGCGGTTGTTTTTAAGTTCAAGAAGCGCAAAGGCTACAAGCGCACAAAGGGTCACCGCCAAGAACTGACGCGGGTGCTTATCACCGATGTCGCCACCACACCCAAGCGTGCTCCTCGCAAAAAGGCCGCGTCTACTAAGGCCGAAGATGTCGCAGCTGCTGTGATCGCCGAGGCCGCTGGAGCCGAGGATGCCTCTGAGGCTGCTGTGATCGCCGGGGCCGCTACCGAGGTCACTGAGGCTGCACCTGAAGCCACCGAGGCACCTGAAGCAGCAGAAGCCACTGAGGCGCTTGAGTCCTAGTGCTTTGAGTTTTAGATTTCATAGATCTCTTAAAATCTCTTAGAACGTCTCGTAAGTCGAAAGAAAAGGATTATTCAAATGGCACACAAAAAGGGTCTTGGTTCAACAAAAAACGGTCGGGACTCAAAAGCGAAGCGCCTCGGTGTCAAGCGTTTTGCTGGTGAGCTGGTGGGCACGGGCACCATCATCGTCCGTCAGCGTGGCACGCATTTCCACCCAGGGGATAATGTGGGCCGTGGCAGCGATGACACGCTGTTCGCCCTGTGCGACGGTACCGTTGAGTTCACCCGAGGTCTCAAGCGTAAGATCCACGTTCGACCGCTTGGGGCATAAAAACCAGGCTCGCGTGTCCTCGGCAGCATCCTGCTTACCGGTGTCTGTCTTAGCGCGATCCAAAGGTGCCTTAACGCGGCTTTGGCGGCATCTTAATCTTTAACGTATAGCACGTAGAACCAATCGGGCCCTCTGCTGTTAGCCGGCAGGGGGCTTGTCGAATATCATAGGCAGTGACCGGTGTTAGCCTGTTTGTGTGATCGGCGTTGGCCTGTTTGCTGGGGAGGTGGGTCCGCCCGTGTTCTTCGATGAGGTGAAGATCAACATTAAAGCCGGGGATGGCGGTGCGGGCTGCATGTCTTTCAGGCGGGAGGCCCATGTCCCAAAGGGCGGCCCGGATGGCGGGGACGGAGGCCGTGGAGGCGATGTGGTGCTTGAGGCCGATCCTACGCTCTCTTCGCTCATCGACTATCGGTACAAACGCCACTTCAAGGCCGGTCGGGGCATACACGGGAAAGGTGCCGCGAAGGATGGGGCATCAGGTCCTGACTTGGTGCTCAAGGTGCCCTGCGGCACGGTCGTGAAGGATTCCGAGACCGGCGGGCTCCTCGGCGATCTTACGACGAGCGGACAGCGGCTTGTGGTTGCCGAGGGCGGCAGGGGTGGGCGGGGGAACCCCCACTTCGTCACACCGTCACGTCGGGCACCGGCCTTTGCGGAGCTCGGTGAGCCGACCACCGACCGCTGGATCAACCTCGAACTCAAACTGCTTGCCGATGTGGCGCTCGTGGGCATGCCGAGTGTGGGGAAGTCGTCGCTCATCTCCCGTATCTCGGCTGCAAGGCCTAAGGTCGCCGATTATCCGTTCACGACGCTCGTGCCCAATCTCGGGGTCGTCATGGCAGGGGAGCGGGGCTTTGTCGCCGCCGACATTCCCGGGCTCATAGAGGGGGCGAGCGAGGGCAAGGGGCTTGGACACGGGTTTTTGCGCCATATTGAGCGCAGTGCGCTTATTATGCATATTATTGATTTGACCGGTGGGTTTGAGGCACGTGACGTGTCAAGCGACTTCGAGGTTATCAACCGAGAGCTTTTGCTGCACGCTGATGAGCTTGCCTGTAGACCGCAGATCGTTGTCGGGAACAAGGCCGATGTCGTGGGAGTCGAGGAGGCGGATGCCCGGTTGGCCGCGTGTGCCCGCGAGGCGGGATCCTCTTACTTTGCGGTCTCGGCGCTTACCGGCGAGGGGATCGATGCCCTGGTTCGCTACACTGCAGAGTGCGTATACGGGCTCAGGCGAGAGTGCGCGAAAGACGAGCCTGCCCCGGAGCGGGTGTGGAGGCACGAGCAAAGCCGAGAGCATGGGTTCTCGGTGTGCAATCTGGGCGGCAGGGTCTTTCTGGTTGAGGGCAGGGGTGTCGAGCGAATGGTGATAATGACCGAGTGGGAGAACGAAGAGGCCCTTGCCTTTTTGCAGAAACGGCTTGTGAAGGCGGGTGTCGAGTCTGCGCTCATTGCAGCAGGGGCGCGTGATGGGGATGAGATCCGGATCGCCGGACGGGCGTTTGAGTTCGATGTGGGCCTTGTAGGCGATGGGGGCGAGCAGTGAGCGGGCGACGCATTGTCATAAAAGTCGGCTCCTCAACGCTTACAGATGGCGATGGGTCACTTGATCGGCGCTTTATAGAGTCCTTAGTGAAGCAGCTCGTGCAGGTGCGTGAGGACGGCGACCTGCTCGTGCTGGTCTCCAGCGGGGCTATCTCAGCGGGGATCTCAAAGCTTGGGATCGACGGGCATCCGACCGACGTCCCCTCGTTGCAGGCGGTGGCATCGGTCGGGCAGGTTGCCCTCGTCGGTATGTATGCCGAGCAGTTCGCAAAGCATGGGCTTGCTGTCGGGCAGGTGCTCCTTACTCGGCATGACACCGGCCATCGCCAATCGTTCTTGCACGCGCGCGACACCATCGAGGGCCTGCTGGCGCTCGGGGTGGTGCCTGTCGTCAATGAGAATGACACCATTGCGGTCGACGAGATCCGCTTTGGCGACAACGATACGCTCGCCGCGCTTGTGGCGACCATGGTGAAGGCGGACCTCGTGGTGGTGCTCTCGGATATCGAAGGCATGTACGATGCCGATCCTCGGGAGGTCGAGGGCGCGACCGTCCTCGAACAGGTCGACGAGTTCACGGATGAGATGATCCGTGCCGCGGGAGGGGCCGGCAGCACCGTGGGAAGCGGTGGGATGGTCACAAAGCTGGAAGCTGCCCGGGTGTTGGTGAAGTCCGGCATACCGATGGTGCTCTGCTCGGGGCGTCGGGAAGGCGTGGTGGCTGACGCGGTGGCCGGAGAGGACGTGGGCACGTACTTCTCGACAGCTGGGTCAAGCCGAGGCGCGCTCAAGTCCTGGATCGCGCTAGGGCGCAGCCCTTCGGGGCGGATAGTGGTCGATGAAGGCGCAAAAGAGGCGATAGTCAAGCGGAAGAAGTCGCTTCTTCCCGCAGGGGTCATAGGGGTCGATGGGGAGTTTGTTGCCGGGGATGCAGTAGTATTGGTAGATGCGTTCGGCATGGTCGTGGCGCGTGGCCTCGCAGGGCTGTCAAGCAGCGAGGCAGAGGCGGTGAGGGGCATGAAAACGCAGGATATCGCGCTCTCGCATCCTCATCTTGCTGGGAAAACGGTTGTGCACAGGGATCGGATGGCAGTTTTGTAAGGCGAGGCGTTGCCTTGCGAGGTTGGGGCGCTGTACGTGCCGAAGCGGGATAAGACAGGGTCGGGATTACTGCTCGGGGGTGGCAGATGTCATATGTAAAGGATCTGGCAAGGCGTGCGAAAGCGGCCGCGGCACAGCTGGCCGTCAAGTCCTCGGCGGATCGTGACAAAGCGCTTGTCGCGATGGCCGAGGCGCTCATTGGCCGCGCAGGAGAGATACTGGACGCGAACGAGCGCGACATGGAGCGGGCGCGTGAGAAGGGCACTGCCGCTGGCCTGCTTGATCGGCTTGCGCTTGACGGTAGCCGCCTCAAAGGGATGGCGGATGCGCTCGTAGACGTTGCAGGGCAGCGCGATCCTATCGGCGAGGTCGTGTCCGGGCACACGCTGCCAAATGGCATCGGGCTCAGGCAGGTCAGGGTACCGCTCGGCGTGGTGGGCATCATCTACGAGGCGCGCCCCAATGTGACGGCAGATGCGGCGGGGCTTTGCCTCAAGACC
The DNA here is from genome assembly GCA_009779675.1 of Coriobacteriia bacterium. Lineage (GTDB taxonomy): Bacteria > Actinomycetota > Coriobacteriia > Anaerosomatales > PHET01 > WRDS01. Next base: position 19,198 of record WRDS01000031.1, on the reverse strand, counting down.
GGCAATGCGGTGATCCTGCGAGGGGGCTCGCTTGCGCATGAAAGCAACCTTGCGCTTACCCGCGTGCTGGCCGAAGCCGCTGCCGAGGCCGGTATGCCTGAGTTCGCGATCCAGTCGGTGGAGTCTACCGACCATGCCGCTGCCGAGGAGCTCATGGGGCTGCATGGCCTTGTGGACGTGCTCATCCCTCGTGGGGGAGCCGGGCTTATCCGCAGCGTGGTCGAGCATTCGAAGGTGCCGGTGATCGAGACAGGCAATGGGAACTGCCACGTCTATGTCCATGGGTCTGCAGATCCTGAGATGGCCCTCAGCATCGCCGTCAATGCCAAGACGCAGCGTCCCAGCGTGTGCAATGCGGCCGAGTCGCTGCTTGTTGACGAAAGCGTCTATGAGACGGTCCTTCCGCCGATCCTTGTTGCGCTTGAGGCAGCCGGTGTCGAGCTGGTGGGGGATGAGAAGACACGCGCACTTGGTGCCGCTGGTGTTGCGCTGGCAACAGAGGAGGACTGGGCGACCGAGTACCATGACCTCAAGATGAGCGTGAAGGTGGTCGCCGGGCTCGATGAGGCGATCAGCCACATCAACACATACAGCACGAACCACTCCGAGTCGATTGTCGCATGTGACTATGCGGCTGCCCAGCGCTTTGTCGTCGAGGTCGATTCGGCTGCGGTGTACGTGAACGCCTCGACGCGCTTTACCGATGGTGGCGAGTTTGGCCTCGGCGCGGAGATCGGCATCTCCACCCAAAAGCTCCACGCTCGCGGCCCCATGGGGCTTGTCGCGCTCACATCCACCAAGTTCGTACTCTTTGGAGATGGACAGATACGCGGGTGAGAAGCGATGTGGCTGTCGTGGCCGTCGGTGGACTTCGAGGGGGAACAGATACGCGGGTGAGAAGCGACGTGGGAAGTAGCGTGGGGCGCGGCGCGGGAAGCTGCGCGGGGAGCGGCAGACGGCTGGGGATCATGGGCGGGACGTTCGACCCGATCCACTTCGGCCATCTGGTGGCCGCCGAAGAGGCATTGGTACAGTTCAACTTAAACACGGTCCTCTTCATGCCTACGGGTGCCCCGCCGGCAAAAGCGCACAGGCAGGTAAGCTCTGCCGAGCACCGCTATCTGATGACCGTGCTTGCCACTGCCGCCAACCCCGACTTCAACGTGAGCCGCATGGAGATAGACCGCTCCGGCACGACGTACACAATAGACACCCTGCACGCGCTTCGCGATATTTACGGCCCTGCTGCCGGGCTCTTCTTCATCACCGGTGCCGATGCGGTCTGGGAGATCGTTGCGTGGAAGGATGCCGAAAAGATCGCTGACGTTGCCACGTTTATCGCAGCCACACGCCCGGGATATGACCTGGAGGCTGCGCGAAAGGCCCACCTGGAGACCGAGACTCGGTTTAAGATCGAGTGCATGGAGGTCCCCGCGCTCGCCATCTCCTCGACCGAGCTGCGTGAGCGCGTAGCCTCGCAGCGGTCGATACGCTATCTGACACCGAATTCGGTGGTGGCTTATATAGACAAGCACGGGCTCTATCGGAGCGGGCACGGGCCTTATGGGACGCAGCCGTGAGCACGGCTGATTTCGAGATGGCCGATAGCCTTCTGGCGGCTCGCGTAAGCGAGCATCGCCTTGCGCACAGCCGCTCGGTTGCAAGCACAGCAGGGCTTCTCGCGGGCGTGTATGGCGTGCCCATCGAGGAGGCCATGCTTGCCGGGCTGCTTCATGACTGGGATCGTGAGCTGAGCGATGAAGAGCTTGTTGCCGAGGCCCACAGGCGCGGCTTACGCGTTTCCGAGGGCGATGTCCTCATACCCTCTCTTCTGCATGGGTTTACCGGAGCACGGGCCTTGCCAGAGGTCTTTCCTGGCATCTCTGGCGAGGTCACCCAGGCGGTGGAGCGTCACACCGTCGGGGATGTCGAGATGGAGCCGCTCGACATGGTGGTCTACATAGCCGATATAATCGAGGAAAACAGGCGGCGGCCGGGCCTTGACGACCTACGTGAGGCTGTGGGCACGGTAGGACTCACCGATTTGTTCGCTCTTTGTTATGCTGATTCAGTTGCGCACGTTGCAAAAATGCGCAAATACATTCCCCAAAAGACGGTCCAGGTCTGGAACCGTTATGTGGCAAGGCCACATGGGAGCGAAAGGCCCAGCGGAGCCAACCATGGGTGATATGCCAAATAAGGCCGGGCATGAACCTGGCAGCCATACAGGCGGTAGCTTGGATTTTCCGAGCGAGGTCCCTCAGGCGATCATCGGCAGGGAGCCCCGTTTTAAAGGCATTAAACGGGCGGGGCGTGCGATCGGGCGGGGGTTTCTTTGGCTGCTCAAGTGCCTCGGCATCCTCTGCGCGATAGCGCTCGTGCTGCTTCTTGCTGCCAACACCGTCAATACGACTGTGCGTTGGCGCGCAAAAAGGATCGCCGAGGGAAGGGATGCCGCCCAAAATGAGGCGGATCAGAAAGCGACCCTTGAAAACATCGTGATCGTGGGGGCGGACAATGGCGTTGCAGCCGGGTTCCTTGCCATACGTATCAACCTTGAAGACAGCCGGGTCTATGGCGTTGCGGTTTCCGAGGGGACGTTTCTAGATGTTCCGGGCAGAGGCTTCGAGCGCATTGGGGATGCGTACTCATCGGGCGTGGACGGCGTGGTCTCGGCAATCGCAAACTACTTCTCGGTTCCCTTTTCCGACTATGTGATCGTGCCCACGTCGGTTTATCGCGATGCGCTTACCAGGCAATCGGTTGCGGTCCTGCCGACCGCATCGACCGCATCGAGCCTCTCGCAGGAGAACCTGGCCAAACTCTCAAGCTACCTCAAAGAGGTCCCATCGGAAAACGTCGCGCTTGTCCCGCTTCCCACCAAGCCGATCACCCTCGGCGAGCGTACCTACCTGGAGCCTCAGCGCGAGCAGGTGGCCGACCTGCTCAAGACGTGGTGGGGGGTGAATGCGCAGGAGGCCGAGCAAGCGACACGCGTCGTCATCTACAACGGCTCGGGGGTGCCTGGGATCGCTGGGGAGGCCGCCCAGGAGCTTATCCGGGCCGGTGCGCGTGTTATCGACACCCAAAACGCCAACTCCTTTGATTACAAGGTCACGCAGATCATCGTCAGGCGTACGGGGGAGACCGAACGCGGCATCCAGGTGCAGGCCGTGCTCGGCGTCGGGGAAGTGACCGATGACCCCTCCGACCAGAACATCATCGACCTCATCGTCATCATTGGCGCGGACTACAAGCCGCAAGGCGTGAACAAAGGAGAGCCGAGTGACGCTATGCAGTGATCTTGCCATCCTTGCTGCTCGTGCGGCGAGCGATAAGCGGGCGATTGATCCTATAATCATCGAGGTGGCCGAGCTGCTCGTAGTCACTGACTATTTCGTGATCGTTACCGGCAACACCGCCATCCAGGTCAAGGCGATCGTCGAGGAGGTCGAGGAGCGTCTGCGCAAGGAGGCCGGCGTAAAGCCCATCGGCCGAGAAGGGCTTGCCGAGGCCCGCTGGGTGCTTTTGGACTACGGAGACTTGGTGGTCCATGTCTTTCGGCCAGAGGAACGGGAGTTCTACCGGCTTGAAAGGCTCTGGGGCGACGCGCCCCGGGTCAAGCTTCCATCCGACATCGTCTTAGAGCAGTCTTCGGCAGAACCTTCGGCAGAGGTCTCGTGAGAGAGGGCATCTGGCGTTACTGGGTACAGTTTGCGCTCGTCGGGGTCGCAATTGTGTGGGGCAGCACGTTCGTCGTCGTCAAGGATGCGGTGACCGAGTACCCGCTGTACCTGTTCCTCGCCCTACGCTTCGCAGTCGCTGTCGTGGCGTTTCTGGCGATCTTTCCCAAGACGCTTTTGCGGCTTTCTTGGAAGGCGGTAGGGGCCGGGGTCTTTGCCGGGCTGTGGCTTTGCGCCGGATACATCTTCCAGACCTGGGGGCTTCAGGGCACAACCGCTTCGAAAGCCGCCTTCATCACCGGCATGTTCGTGGTGATCACCCCGCTTCTAGAGGCGGTGTTGCTTCGGCATTTTCCTGCGGCAACCACGTGGATCGGCGTGCTTGCTGCTGTTATCGGCCTGTGGCTCCTTTCCGGTGGCTCGGCGGGAGGTTGGAATATCGGGGACACGAGCGTGCTCATGTGCGCCTTTGCGTATGCGGTGCACATGATCGTGCTCGGCAGTGTGGGGAAGCGCCACGACGTGCTCGTGCTCACGCTCGTGCAGCTCGCGACGACATCGGTGGTGTGCGCGGCCTTTGCGCTTGCGTTCGAGCCGGTGGGTCTGCCATCAGGCTCGGTCTGGGTGGCGCTTGCGATCACCGGGGTGCTCGGCTCGGCAGCCGCCTTCGCGATACAGACCTACGCCCAGCAGCACATCCCACCTGCTCGGACGGCGCTCATCCTCATATCCGAGCCTGCGTTTGGCGGGCTGTTCGGATGGCTTGCCGGCGAGAAGCTTGAGGTGTCCGGGTTTGTTGGGGCGGCGTTCATCCTGGGCGGCATGATCATCGCCGAGGTGATGGGTGCCCGGGTCCCTGCCGATGCCGAGGATGATGCAGCGGGCACGCCATTGGATGCGCGATAGCGCGATCTGCGACGCGACATAGCGACAACCCGCGACATCGACAACACGACAATCGACCACACGACGATTTGACCGAAAGGTGTCCGCTGGTATACTACCGTTCGTTGCTTTTGTTCGCGGCTCGGCGGGCTATATGTTGCAGTCCCGTTCTTGCCGTCCCAGATGTGGGGCCATAGCTCAGCTGGGAGAGCGCATGGCTGGCAGCCATGAGGTCAGGGGTTCGATCCCCCTTGGCTCCACCAAAACTGCCTATTCCCCCCATTTAGAGAAGTTATGAGAGATCCCATAAACATACTGAAAGAAGCACTTGTCGATTTGGCACCTCGGTATGGAGTTGATCGCGCATACCTCTTCGGCTCGCAAGCCCGTGGGGATGCACTCGAGGATTCAGATATCGATCTCGTTGTTGAGCTTGGCAGGCCGCTTGGTTTTAAGCGTGGAAGACTATGCCTTGAAATCGAGTCGGCACTCGGTATGCCTGTCGATCTTGTCTTTGGGCGCAATAACCTTTCTAAGCCAGTCCGTGAAAGCTTTGAGAATGACGCGGTGATCGTATATGAGCGACACTGATGGCTTCAGCATATTCTACGTCGAAGAAATGTTTTCAATTGCAAGCTCATCACCCAGCGTATAATTGATTACAGCATTACTGAAGAATCTTACGAGCTGTCACCTGACCAGCAGATCTATTGGCCATGCCTTTCTTGTGCATTTGCGAGCTAGCTGCTCGTTTTGAGGACAATCTGAAAGACCTTGTCCTTGATTACGACTGGGAAGCTATGGCTAAGATGAAAAACCAGATCGCGCATCCCTATGGAGGATTCGACTTTGATTTCGTCTGGGAAGCTGCCATTCGAGATATTTCTGATCTTACAATAATCTGTGAAGGACTTCTGAGTATATAGTTCCAGCGGTAGTTCTCACCGCAATCCTCTCGCGATAGTGGCAGGATGGAATTGAGCCCTATTGCTCCGTTTGTTGTTTTGCCCGTGCAGCTTACGGGCGCTCAGCCCAGCCGCCCCAGAACTTCGTCAGCTTGCGCTTCCATGCATCCGTGCTGGAATGTATCACCCGTCCGACAAAGTTCTTCCGGACGAACTGCAAAGCGGCAGTGCGTTTGGCCGCCATGAAGTAATCGGCGTTTTCCGGTTTTTGCAACTCCTCATTGGATAAGCGGATGATCTCGCGCTTAAAATCAATGGCCTCTAATGCTCGGTTGACCTGTCGGGCGAAAGCGGCGAAGTCACCGCCAGTGCGGTAAACGAATGTTGCGCTGTCGGCCTCGGCAAATTCCACAGCTGCGTGCTGTCCGTCTGGGGATGGGGCGACAAGCCACAGCAGATACGGGTCAGGGGTAGTGCCAAGCAGGTCAGGGCTAGTGTCAAGCATATCGTCCGAGTCTCCGGCAGTTGCGCTTGGTAGTTCTTTTATGTCACTCGCAGCTTTGTTTTTTCGGAAGCCTATCCAGATCTTCGCAGGATCACACAGCTCCTTGAACACGGCAAAGCTTTCGGCAGCGCGGGTAGCAGCGATCTTGTTCTCCAGGGCCGACGTGAAGGAAACGGCTATTCCGCTAAGTTGCCCGATAGGGGCTGCCGTGCCCTGCGGCATGAGTTTGGCAAGCTGTGATGCCTGTGCCGCTGTAAGGCCGGGGTCTATTTCTTTGACCGCTGCGAGCGATTCCTCGTGCAGTTTGCGGATGCGCGTTTCAATCGTGCTCGCGAAAGGAGCAGTCTCGTAGCCCAACTTCTTGTAGGTATAGCTTTCGCCTGTGTCCAGCCGCAGGGTCAGCTCGTAGTCGCCCTTATCCATAGCCGTTACAAAACAGAGCGGGACGCGTCGTGCCGACAGGTTAGCGGGCAGGGTGGTCACGCTGCTTTCGTACACATGGACGGGAGCCGAGCCGATGTCGCTTGCGCCCGCGTTCCCGCTTGCGATGCCGCTTGCGCCCGCATTTCCGCCCACGTTCGCATTTTCGCTTGCGCCCACGTTCTTCTCGGTATAGCGGTAGTCGCACTTTGCCGTGAGGATAGGGCTGCTTTTGATAAACAAAGAGCGCAGTACTGCCTTGTTGTAGGCATCATGCAGCGCATCATAAAACGGCTGGCACCAGTTTCCCATGCGGGAAAAGACATAATCCCCGCTGTCGGCGCTGACCGTAACGACGTAGTCCGCAAGCTCCAGCGCGTTTATGTCGGCAAAAGGTATCTCGGCGACATCAAATAACGCGGTTGCGGTCAGGGCGTTGTCACTGATCGTCAGCTTGGTTTCGCCGTTCACGAGGGGGGAGGCCGCCTGAGCCGTGTATTCGATTGCAGGTTTTTGCCCCTGTTTGGGCGTGTTGTTATCCGCAAGGGACGCATCCATCGGGTCTCGCTTTCTCGCCGTATGGCCCGTGCTTATTGCCCGAGTTTATTCCCGCATCCGCCGCAGAAATTTGTGCCAGGAGGGTTGTCAAGCCCGCAGGCGGAGCATTTTCCTGTAGGTGCAGCTGCGGTCAGGTTCTCGCCACAGTTGTTACAGAAACGGACGATCTGGGCGTTTTTCGCACCGCACCTCGGGCATTCCTTCAGATCCATGCTCGCTCCGCAGTTGTTGCAGAACTTGCCCGACCCTGCTGGCTTGCCGCAGGCGGTGCAGATAGTGGTCTTGCTCTCAATCGTGCCCTGCCATACCGTGGCCGTTTGTTCGGCTTCGTCGATATTGCGCCTCATGGCCTGAGCGTGCGCCTGTGCCACGTAGACTTCCTGGCGCGGTGCACATTTTGTGCAAAGCCCCGCATCTTCGTTCCGGCATTGATCGCAGACATAGCTGTTGCAGTTAGGGCAACGATGGAAGTGCTGCTTTGCCTCGTTCTGCGCCCGCTCAAACGCCTGCTCGTGCTCTTTTTGCCACTCGGGGGATCTTCCTTCAAACCGCTCGGATAAAATGCTGCTCCCGCGCTCGGCGGTGTAGCCTAAGTCACGCATCCTGCCGCCCAAAAGGCTTCCGGCCAGGCCGATCCCTTGGCCCAGCAAGCGGCTTCCCTTTTGTTTTTTGTAAGTAGCCGACTCGATAAAGCTGGACTTGTACCCGTCATTGCAGACATCGCAGTAAAACGTGAACTGGAATCCGGCTTCGGTGCTGTTGTCCTGGTAGTTTCGCGTGAATGCCTGAAGCATGCTACTTTACGTCCTTTCTCATCTCTTCAATTTGCTTGCGTGCTTTTTTGATGGGCTTGCCGCAGACGGTGCATGCTGTGTTCTCAAAGAACTGGAGATTTCCGCACCGTTTATTCTCACAACGGATCATCACTGATTTTCCGCAGGCATCACATTTTTCGCTTCCTATAAAAGTCTGGCCTTTGCAGAAAGGGCAAACAGTCATTAAGCTGCGCCCGCAACCGGAACACACGGCGTTGCCGCGTGCGATTTCTTTTAAGCAAGACGGGCAATGGTATCCGAAAGGGCTGCGGCTGGTGCATTTAGGGCAAAGGCGGCTATCCCGCTCTATCATCTCGCCGCAATGGATACACGGTTGTTTGTATGTGGCCATATTATGCCCCCTGCTGTGCGCCGCATGCTCCGCAGAAGCGCGTACCTGGGGCTAATTCTGCCCCGCAGGCCGTACAGTGTTTGGGGCCTGCTGCCACAAGTGGCGTTCCGCACTCCTGGCAGAATTTTATGCCCTCGTCATTCTTGTGTCCGCAGCTGGGGCAGCGGCCCTTCGCATCCTCGGCGGCTTTTGCAGCGTCCGCCGCCGCTTGTGCCGCTTTCGCCTCGCCGAGATCAGCCTGCGCTGATGTGATGTTTTGCTGAATGAGCCTCAGCTTTGCGTTCTGCGGCCATGCGGACGGGTCTTGCTGGTACGCTTGTCTGCCGACCTCAAGCAAGATCTCATCCTCCTGCTTTTGCAGATCGGCAAGATCGCTTTGCGCCGTTAGCAACTTGCCCTCTGAGGTATCTTTTGGGACGACGCTCTTCGCGATATCTCCCAAGATACCGCCGAGGTTGCTTAACCCTCCAAATAAATCGTTTGCCATATCTGGTTCTCCGATCCGCTAAGGCTGTCTAATTCCCAAAAGGCTCCCATGTGCCGCTTTCGTTTGAAAGGAAGAGCACATCACCTGTGTAGTTCACGGCCAAATCGTAAAGCACCACGTAATCACTCTTTTCGTATCCCGTGCCCAGTCCGAGCGTGTAAGTGTAGTGGTCCTCGTCATTGAGGAGCTCCACGCTGCGCAAAGACAGGAAGAAGTTCTTGTCTGTGTTAAGCGTACCGCCCAAAGACTGCTCTGCAACGCCCCATGCGGCTTTCGCGCTATCGAGCGCGTCAGGGTTCTCGCCTGGGTCACTCTCTAAGACCGTAGCCTCTACGTAATAGACGTGATAACCGTCCACCTTGATCTCCTCGGCAGGGAAGTCGCCGATCTTGCCATCACTGCTTAACGGATTGGTGCGCGTCTTGCCTATGTCGCTTACCAGGCCGATGTTTGTCTTGCCTGTGCAGGCGGTTATTGTCGTTGCCAGAAGAATGGCTAGAAGGGCCGCTAAAACTATCGGAGCAACTTTTTTCACAATGCACCTCCGTTTTGCCTAAAGTCCTCGCTTGTTTTTGACCCGTACCGGTACCAGAAAGGACCGGTACGTCCTGCTTACGGTATCTACGTGATGCCCATATGATAGCTGGTTGGCCACGCAACCGGTTGCCAAGGCGTTTTTCTGGGTTGCTCGGCTATCGGCTTGCTTGAGGCTCACTCTTTCTCGTATACCGATACGGCCATGGGCATGTTGCCGTTGATGATCTCGAATCGGCTCGGCGGCAGGCCGATTTCTGCAAGGAAGCGTCGGTATCCGTCTGCGTCGAACTCCCGTCTTGGCGCAAAGCCTAAGACTCGCCAGAAAGCGACCTCTTGCTTTGGGAAAAAGCCGTGCAGGCCCTTCAGGAGGCAGACCGGCGTGATGACCGCTGTGCGTGCAATGCGTTTAAGCTCGGCGGCCGCCTTTTGTGGCTCATCGATAAGGTGCAGGATCTGCGAGGCGATCACGATGTCATAAGAGTTGTCGGGTTCGCCTGTCTCAAAGATGCTGTGTACCGAGAACTCGATGTTAGAGATCCCCTGCTGGTTGGCTTTGCGCTGCGCCATGTAAAGCATCCGCTGAGACAGGTCGGTGCAGAGTATCCGCTTGGCTTTATCGGCAAGGGCGATGCTGACCGAGCCGGTTCCTGCTGCAGCCTCGAACACAGCTGCCCCTTCTGGCACCAGCTTCCGGGTGAGCTGGAGCATCCCATCATACGCCTGGGCGTTTGTCTGCTCGGCCCTGTCGTAAAAGGGTGCAGCAAAATCCCAGAAGGCCATGCGCCTCATCCTCCCGCTCTCGATGGCCGAGGGGCAATCCTGCAAACCAGAAGGCACGGTCAAGTCGGATCAGCCTTTTGCCTTGTAGGGCATGCCCATATAAGCATCACCGCTGTGTAGCTCGCCAAGCATTTGCGCGAGGCGCTTTTGGCGGGTTTCCTCACGTTTGCCGCGGGTAATCCATCCGATGTAGTCGTTTTGTTGGTACGGCGGACGGGCGCGGTAGCGGTTCCATAGCCCGTCTTTATCGAGTGCGTTAGCAACGTAGTCAGGGATGTCATAAACTGCGCGGGACATCCGAGAGGTATCGAGATCGCTCCTCATCGGTTCACACTCGTGGTTCACATTCATCGGCTCACCTTTGTTTTCGTCAGCCTGGACTCGTATAATACCAAAAGGCGTGCATTAAATAGTGCGTTACCTGTGATGACGAGGACGAGTAGTCGGCAGCCTGTCCTGATAGCGGTACCGCGGAGTGCGTGGGTAGGCGCGCTTCGTCCCAGTCAAAATTGGGGCGCAGTGCGCTTTTTGTATGCGCAAAATGGTTTTAAAGTTGTCGGCGCAAGGGTTGTCGGCGCGGGTGATGCGTGCGACCGGTGCAGGAGATGCGAGAGGGCGTTTTTAAGTGACGGATTACAAGAACACGATGAATCTTCCCAAGACCGATTTTCCGATGCGCGCATCCTTGTCCAAACGTGAGCCGCAGTGGCTCGAGCGCTGGGAAAGCGATAACCTCTACGCCCGCATCCTTGAAAAGCACGCAGATGACCCGCGCTTCATCCTCCATGACGGCCCGCCGTACGCGAACGGGCACATCCATATGGGCACCGCCTACAACAAGGTGCTTAAAGACCTCATCATCAAGTACAAGACCATGCGCGGGCATCATGCGCCGTATGTGCCCGGCTGGGACTGCCATGGTCAGCCGATCGAGCACCAGGTCGAGAAAGACCTCGGATCCAAGGCGATGGCAAAAACAGGACAGGCAGAGCTTAGGGCGCTTTGCCGAGAGTATGCGCTGAGGTTCGTGGATGTGCAGCGCTCGGAGTTCAAGCGCCTTGGGGTCCTCGGCGATTGGGAGGATCCTTATCTCACCTTAAAGCCCGAGTACGAGGCTGGCAACGTCGAGATATTCAAGAAGATGTACCTGGATGGCTCGGTGTATAAGGGGCGCAAGCCTATCCACTGGTGCATCCGTTGCCGCACCGCACTTGCCGAGGCCGAGATCGAGTATGCGGACGAGGCATCGGAGAGCATCTACGTCGCCTTTGCGTTCACCTCGGTGACCCCGTGGGACGGGCTCGCGCCAGACGGTGGGTCGGTGAGCGTGCTCATCTGGACGACCACGCCGTGGACGCTCCCTGCCAATGTCGCCGTCACCCTTGCCGAGAACGCCGCGTACGTGGGCGTGATGCGCGACGGCCGTGTGCTCGTGATCGCCGAGGAGCTGGTAGGCGCAGTCGCCGAGGCCGTCGACTGGGATGCGGGATCCTATGAGGTTGTCGGGCCCGCTGTGGTCGGGGCCGAGCTATCCGGGCTCACGTACGCCCAGCCCGTGCACGACGGTGTCGAGGGCGTCATCATCACCGGTGCCCATGTCGATCTTTCAACAGGCACTGGCGCGGTGCACACTGCGCCTGGCCATGGCGAGGACGACTACCTGGTGGGACTCGGCTTTAACCTGCCGATGCCCATGCCGGTCACCGACGACGGCACGTTCGACGCAGGGGGAGGGCCTTTTGAGGGACTCGGCGTCCTTGACGCGAACCCGAAGATCGTCGAGTGGCTTCGCGAACGGGGCGTTTTGATCGCATCCGACAAGATATCCCACAGCTACCCGCACTGTTGGCGCTGCAAGAAGCCGGTCATCTTCCGAGCGACCGAGCAGTGGTTCGTCTCGATGGATGCCACCCGCCTGCGTGCGCAGACGCTTCGTGCGATCAACGAGGTCGAGTGGATTCCTGGCTGGAGCGTCAACCGTATCTCGGCGATGGTCTCAGACCGCCCCGATTGGTGCATCAGCCGTCAACGCGCCTGGGGTGTCCCAATCCCCGTGTTCACCTGCACGGGTTGTGGTGAGACGGTTGCAACAGAGGAGGGCTTTGATGCCGTGATCAGGCTTTTTAAAGCCGAGGGCGCGGATGCCTGGTTCATCCGTGAGCCTTCAGAGTATCTGCCTGAGACGGTGTCATGTCCGCGCTGTGGCGGCAAAAGGCTCATGCCCGAAAAAGACATAGTCGACGTGTGGTGGGAGTCGGGTGTCTCGCATACGAGTGTGCTTGAGGCCAGGCCGGAGCTGCACCGCCCTGCTGGGCTCTACCTGGAGGGGAGCGACCAACACCGCGGCTGGTTCCAGTCCTCCTTGCTGACCGGCGTGGGCGCATACGGCACCGCGCCGTACGAGCGCGTGCTCACGCACGGCTTCACCGTCGATGGCGATGGGCGCAAGATGTCCAAATCGCTCGGCAACACGATCGCGCCGCTTGATGTCATCGAGAGGTCGGGTGCCGACATCATCCGCTTGTGGGTGGCCTCGGCAGATTATGGGCAGGATGTCAGCATCTCTGCCGAGATACTCGACCGCACAAGCGAGGCGTACCGGCGCATCCGCAATACCTTCCGGTTCCTTTTGAGCAACTTATACGACTACGAGGCCGATGACGCGCTTGGCTGGGAGGATCTGAGCGAGCTTGACCGCTATGCGCTCGCGGCGCTCTCCGACCTTAGCCAGAAGGTCACGGCGCACAATGACGCTTGGCGCTTCCATAATGCGCATCGTGCGGTCTTAGGCTATGTGGGCGAGCTCTCGAACGTCTATCTGGATGTGCTCAAGGATCGGCTTTATGCCGACGGGCCGGCCTCGGCCTCGCGCCGAGCGGCGCAAACGGTGCTTGCCCGCACACTTGGCGTGCTGGTGCGCATGCTCGCGCCGGTGCTGGCGTTTACCTGCGAGGAGGTCTGGGACTTCATGCCGGTGTCATTAAAGGATGCCGAAAGCGTTCACTTGAGCGACTGGCCGAGCGTCGAGGTCCCTGCTGCTGAGGCGCGTGCGCTTAAGGAGCGGTACCGGGTGGTGCTTGAGGCACGCGAGGCGGTCACCAAGGCGCTTGAGGATGCGCGCGCAGGCAAACACATCGGTAAGAGCCAGGAGGCGGCGGTTATCGTAAGCGCTGCCCCAGCGGTCGCTGCGGTGCTTGCCGAGGTCGGCGCAGAAAAGCTCGCGGAGCTTTTCATCGTCGGCACCGTGGCGGTCGAGGAGAGCGCAGCAGGAGACGGGGCTTGCGCTCCTGCGACTGGCGACACCCCCGCGACTGACGGTGCTCCCGCGACCGATGGCACCCATGCAACCGATACCGCTCCTGCGATCAGCGTTTCCGTCTCTCAGGCGGCAGGGGAGAAGTGCCCACGCTGCTGGAACGTGCGCGCACTCGGTGCCGATCCCGCGTTCCCCGAGGTGTGCGACCGCTGTGCCGCGGTGCTTGCCGAGGCCGAGGCATCACGTGCAACGCAATAGGCAAGCCCCTGCATCCGGTGCCGACGGCGCATCGGGCACCCCCGCCCCTGCCCGCGTCCCCGCGCCCGGTGCTGGTGCGCCCGGCAGCGTCAATGTGCCCGGTGCCAGGGCGTTCGGCACCAGGCACTCGGCTCTCGCGTTCAGTGTCATCGTGCTGACCGTCTTTCTCGCCGATCAAATAACGAAGTCGCTCGTGCGCGTGTTCTGGAAAGAGCCTGCCGCCGAAGTGTTCTGGGATGCGATCATCGGATCGCATTTCAAGATGCGTGCGTCATCTGCCGAGCCGCTGCCGCTTTTGGGCGACTTGTTGCAGCTCGCTCATGTGCGCAACACGGGGGCGGCGTTCGGGCTGCTCCCCGGTTATCGACTGCTTTTTACGGCTACATCCGTCCTCATCGTGACAGCGATCATCATCTACATCGTCCATGTGCGTCCAACGGGGTGGCTGACAGTGACCGGGCTTGCGCTCGTGTGCAGCGGTGCCGTCGGCAACCTGGTCGATCGGGTGCTCATCGGCAGGGTGACCGACTTCCTGTACGTGGCCGTCATCGACTTCCCGGTGTTTAACATCGCTGACAGCGCGATCGTTGTCGGTGTCATCATAATCATCGGTATCCTGCTCTTTGGGTCGGGGTGTGAGGGTGCTACAGGCACCACCACAGACAGCGCCACGCCCACGCCCACCACAGACAGCGCCGCCCCATGAGCAGTTACTTCGAGCACTTTGTGGCCGAGGCCGAGGCCGGGATGCGCCTCGATACTGTGCTCGGCACACTCGACTTCCTGCCGAGCAGGACTGCGGGTGCGCGCCTTATCGAGGGCGGTCTTGTGCTTGTGGATGGCGAAGCCGTCAGCAAGAAGCACACAGTGAAAAGCGGCGAGCATATTGAGATCGAGGTGCCGGATCATGAGCCGAGCGACCTTGTGCCCGAACACATCGATCTCGACATCCGTTACGAGGACGAATACCTGATTGTGCTCTCAAAGCCTGCCGGGCTTGTGGTGCATCCGTCACAGGGGCACTGGACAGGCACCCTCGTACATGCGCTTTTGGCGCACGCTGATGAGCTTGGGACGATGCAGGGCGCAGATCGTCCCGGCATCGTGCATCGGCTCGACAAGGACACGAGCGGGCTTATGGTGGTCGCGAAGAACGACCAGGTGCAGGTCGCGCTGCAGGAGGCGATCAAGGTGCGGGCGGTGGACCGGCGCTATCTCGCGCTGGTGCACGGTTGGATCGCACCGGACACCGGTCTTGTAGATGCGCCGATCGCACGCGACATGCGGGATCGCATGCGCATGACGGTTTCCGACCGCGAGGGGGCCCGGCAGTCGGTCACGACATTTACGGTGCTAGAGCGTTTTGATGCCGGCACCTACGATGATGGGTTCACGCTGCTCGAATGCAAGCTCTACACCGGTCGCACGCACCAGATCCGCGTGCACATGGCGTATATCAAGCATCCATGTGTGGGCGATCAGCTCTACGGATCTGGGAGGCTCAAAGCCGACTTAGGGCTTGAGCGGCAGTTCTTGCACTCCTATCGTCTCAAGTTCAAACATCCGATAACCGGAGAGCAGCTGGGATTTACAGATCCGCCGTCTGCCGAGTTGGCGACAAGGCTCAAGCAGATAGCCGAGTTCTCGGTAGGACGTACTGACGCTGGCCGAGAAGCTGCCGAGCTGCTGGTTGCGTTATCATGTGGACAAGAAGGCGATTCAGAAAAAAATGGCTCCGGAGAAAGCGGCCCAGAAGAAAGCAACCTGGAAGAAAGCGATCTAAGGGTTGCCAATCAACCCGCTAATTGAGAGGGGGAAAACAACAGACAACTTCTTTGATAGATTCGGAAAAGATCCCCGTCTGAATCTTGTATGTGGCGTTGCGCTGATCCTGGTGGCAGTAGGCGCCCTCTGTTTTGGAGTCACCAAGAGTTCAAAATATCATACGATAAAAAATAACTTTACAAGAGCAGAAGCAATTATTATAGGCTGTGACCCGGATGCAGACACAGAGGATATGATAGATTATTGCACGGCGGCCCTTGAGTACTCGGTTGACGGAAAAATGCATAAATATACCTATAGGAATAAGACCGAAAGAACAATTGGCGTTAAAGATGTGCTGTATTACGATCCAGAGAGCCCGGAGAAAGTGTAGAAAGTGTATTTAGAAAATGGCTTGGGTGGGATTAGCTTCTGGTCTTTTATTATCGCAGGTGTAGCGGGAGTTGTTGGCGGAGGCTTTGTCTATACCTCTTTCTGGATTAAGGCAAAACAACAAAAGGCATCTTGAGCCGACCAGTAACTGTCCAGTAGTATTGCCATTCTTCCATCCGAAACGAGTTTCAAGGGATGTTGCCAGAAGCCTTTTGCCCTTCTTGCGATCATTGTATCGCCAAGTCCCTTGTGGGCTCTCATAAGCGCTTGACCTGGTTAGGTCGAATCATTGGAATGCCGATACAAATCTAACCGGGTCTGCTAGGACAGCGGGAGACGAAAATGCGCAAAAATATCCCGTTCTTCAATAGAATCAGCGTTCGGGTAATGGCCATGCTGCTGATGCTGTTCGCTATTACTGCTGTTGCCGCCAGCATGGTCAGCCAAAAGAGTATCCGCCGTGTGTACGAAGAGAATTTCACCGAGCGGGTGCTGCTTACCAATGATTTGATGGGTGATGCCCTTGAGGTTGAGGATGTGGAATATTTTGTAACACTCATGAAAAATCAGGATGCCGATTTCCAGCAAAAGCAAATCCAGTTTTATCACGACCGGAATAGATTAAGGGAGTTGCGGGAAAAAGGTGCGCCTGCCAAAGCGCAACAGGAACTGTTAGACCGTTTAAAGAGCTTCAACAATGAGTTGAAGGTTTTCAAAACAGAGAGGTACTGGAACGTCGTGGCTCAGCTGAGCCACCTTAAAGAAATCAGCCATTCAACATACCTCTATGTTATGGCTGATACAGGTCTGGTAAATGAGGACGGGGAACCGCTGCACGTGTTTATTTTTGATGCGGACGATGACAAGACCGCATACGGCGGCCTCAGCCTTGACGAAAGCCTGTACATTGACGGATTGGGAACGAGCGATGTCAGTCTCGAATCCATAAGAACGATGTATGCAACAAAAAAACAGATGGATCATGTTGACTATTACGACGATGTCTACGGCAAGCTTTATTACGCCTACACACCCATAGTAAACAATAGCGGCGACGTGGTTGCGGTTCTTGGAACCGATCTTGATTTAGGGGGCATGAACAGTGCGATTGCACGCACCGCGGTAGTGTTCAATGTGATCTTTCTTGCATTCTTCATTGCCATGCTCCTTTTGGTCTTTGTTTTTCTGCGCCGCAGTATCGTCAGGCCGTTGAGCAGTCTTACGGATACAGCCCGTGAGCTGGCAGAGGGGAATGTGTATTTGGTTATGCCAGAAACGACCCTAAAGCAGCGAGGCGAGATCGGCATGCTGGCGGGCGCTATCAACGATATGGGCTTTACGTATCAAGAAATGATCAGCAACACGGGGAAATTGTTTGAAGCTGCGAACGTAGGCAAACTGGATGCCCGCAATGATGCCGAGAAATTCAAAGGGGACATCCAAAACCTGATCAACCAGATCAACAATACGCTTGACTCGATTACGCGGTACCTGAACAGTCTGCCCAGCGGCATTTTTATCATGAGCAAGGAGCTCGACACATATTTCGAGAACGATTCGTTTGTCCACTATTTTGGCGATACGTCTGCGCTGGAGTTCCTATCGAATGTGTTTCTGCAGGATGGGAAAGACGACGTAAGCTTAAGCCTGCAGGAGAAGCGCGCACGTCTCAAAGAACAGGTTACCGCGATACTTGAGCAGGACAATCAACACACGACTGCCTGGATCAACGACCAATGTTTCTCAATAATCTTCAAAGAAATCGTCTTGTCGGACGAGAAAGCCGAAAACAGCATATTGGTCATTGCGGTTAATATCACTGACCTTATGCGGGAAAAAGAGAACGCACAGGCAGCGGCTGAGGCGAAAAGCTCTTTCCTCTCCCGCATGAGCCATGAGATGCGTACTCCCATGAATGCGATCATCGGCATGGCGAAGGTCGCAGAAGCCACGGACGACGTTGCCAGGCTGAAATACTGCCTTTCCACGGTCGGTGCCTCATCTGAACATCTTTTGGGCATCATCAACGATGTTTTAGATATGGCAAAGATCGAGGCAGGCAAATTCGAGCTTGAGAATGTTCCAATGAACATAGAGAAAATGTTGATGAAGGTCTGCAATATCGTTATTGACAGCACGGAGAAAAAGAGCCAGAAGTTCGAGGTAGTGATAAGCAAAGACCTGCATTTGAATTACAGCGCAGACGGCCTCAGGCTTTCCCAGGTTCTAATGAATTTGCTTTCAAATGCCATGAAATTCACCCCAGAAGGTGGAAAGATAACGCTTGCCGTTGAAAAAGTCGGAGAAAAAGAGAGCATGAGCACCCTTCGGTTCTCCGTCTTTGATACGGGAATAGGCATGACAAGTGAGCAGATCGCTCGGCTGTTCGATGCCTTCGAGCAGGCAGACGGCAGCGTTTCTAGAAGGTTTGGCGGCACGGGGCTCGGCCTTGCCATCTCAAAAAGCATCGTGGAAAAGATGGGCGGGCGTATCTCGGTGGAGTCAACACCGGGGAGTGGCTCCACTTTTATGTTTGATGTCGATCTTGAATGCGCACCCCATCAAAATGCCATTGTCTTTGACGGTATCCGTCCCGAGGATATCCGTTTATTGGTTATAGAGAACGATGGCGACACGAGAGAACGCTTCTTAAGTATAACCAAGAGCTTTGGCATAACTGCAGACTCGGCTGCAAGCGAAGATGAGACGTTTGCCATGGTGGAAACAGCCGTGGGCACGAAAAGCGCGTACGATGTCATCTTCCTTGATTATGGCATGTCAGGCATAAACGGGATTGATTTTATAAACCGGCTCAGTAGCAGGATCGACAAAAACACCATCGTTGTCGTCACGACGCATCTGGAATGGTATCGAATTGAGAGGCTTGTATCTAAAAACGGCATCACCCGCTGCATCACCAAACCCCTCTTCCCCTCATCCATCCTAGATGCGATCAACGATGTCGTGGGGACAGCGCTTGAATCCTCGGGTACGAGATCTGGGATGACCAGGGAAGTCCCAGACCTATCCGGTTCCTGCATCCTTTTGGCAGAAGACTTGGAGATAAACCGCGAGATCGTATTGGCGCTGCTTGAGCCTACACATCTGGCAGTCGACTGCGCGCAGGATGGTGTGCAGGCACTCGACATGTTCGTCAAGTCGCCTGACAAATACGACATGATACTCACGGATGTCCAAATGCCGGGTATGGACGGGTATGAGGTGACACGTAAAATCAGGGCACTTGATACCCCCAAAGCAAAGAGCATCCCTATCATTGCTATGACCGCAAACGTGTTTCGCGAGGATGTGGAAAAATGTTTGGATGCTGGCATGGACGACCATATCGGGAAGCCGCTCGATTTTGATGATGTCTTGGAAAAACTGAAAAAGTATCTAAAACAGTGATCCCCGCCGATTCCTGCTGCGTGCCTAATTGAAAGGCAAAGCGTAGTTGCGTTCCGTCCACGCTTTAAGCCTTTCTTTTACAGCAAAAAAGCGCAGCATTCACCAAATCGCCTGGTAGACCCGGGTATTTCACGGAATGTGCCTGATTATTTCCCCTGCGGTAATCTTGCTTTCGCAAGCAGTCCCTTGACC
>WRDS01000030.1 GCA_009779675.1 Coriobacteriia bacterium | reverse complement strand
TCGGCTGCTACCCCAAACCCACATGTGACCCGCATTTTGTCCCATATTCAACTATCAAAGTGCACCGAGAAAATCTCTCAAAATCTTTCAAAAACCTATTGACTCTTCATAGCTGGCCTCTCAAAACACGACAAGGCATCGTATGACGCGGCTTTTAAACTGTGGTAGGAGGCAAAATGAAGGTATCCTATAAGAAACTCGGGTTGGTATTCGGGCTGTTACTGTCTCTCGCTTTAGTCGTGACCCTGGTCGTGGCTGTGGGGCGCTCAGGCTCGGATGCGCCTGATCCTGGGGAAGGGGGCGATCCCGCTCTGACACGAGAGGCGGATCCCCGCACGGAGCCAGAGGACGCGCACGAGGAGGTTGATGTCGTTGCTGCGTTACACAAGATAATCCTTCGCCCTGACCCGGCGGGCAGCCCGGACTTCTCCTACACGGATGCGGAGATGGGCGAGCGCATGATCGACGGCCTTCCCGTGACAAGCCTGCACGGGCAGTCCTCATTTGACGCGAGCAACCCCGACCTAATGGTCGCGGCCAGCGATTACGTGTTCGTCGGCCGTGTTAAGAGGCGCGTGGGCACGCGGCATCCCGACTCGCTGCCATATCCCACGACCGACTACGAGGTGACGATCCTAGATGTGATCAAAGGTAACCTGAAGGCAGGGCAGGAGATCCCCGTTACGAAGCGGGGAGGCATCTCGAAAGACGGGTCGTGCGTGGAATTCCTCCACAGGAACGACTTCATGCTTGAGACCGGAGAGGCCTATGTGTTCTTAGGCGGTGCCGAATCGGATGGGAAGACGCTGGGAGTCGTCGGCCCCTTCGGCACCGTTCCCTTGGAAGACGATGTTGCAGCCGAGCTGAGGCGTATCGGAAGGCGCATAGGGCCGAACAAGCAAGAGGCGATCAGCAAGAGCCTCGAGAAGTCGAAGGTGTTCGCCCGGTATGTGGCTGCTGCCAACAACAAGGGCGCAGAGGCAGAGCTGCCACCGGAGATACGGAACAGGAAAAGGTACAAGAGCGTGTATGAGAAATAGCGCCGTGAAGGGGGTCGCCTGCTCGCCCAAGGAGGCTGCGGGCGACCCCTGCTCGGCAGGCATGATGGCCAGCAACGTCGCCGTCATACGCTCGGTCGGCACCGGCGTGCTTGTCGACTCAGGCCCGGCCACCAAGCTCTCGGGCATCACGCAGAACAGCTCCGGGAGGGCGGACACCCACGGCCTGAGGCTCATAGGCGGTGCCTCTGCCACCGTCTCGGGCTCGAGGTTCGACGGGAACACCTACGGGCTTTACGCCGACCAAGGGACCTCGGCTACGGTTACCGACAGCGGCTTTTGCGGGAACGCGGCGAACGGCGTCCTTGTCTCCAGCGGCGGCACGCACTCCTTCCAGCACTGCGAGATCAGCGGCAATGGGACTACCGGTGGTTATGGGGCTTCTGGCGTCAGGGTCGCCGATAGCGGCGCGACGGTGGCCATCAACTGGTCCAACCTCTTTGACAACGGCTCCTCGCCAGGGAACGTCAACCTGGCCGCCGACCCGTTCCCGGCACATATGATCAATGCCAATTGGAACCACTGGGGGGATTATGGCCCAAGATCCCAAGAGGACTCGGCGACGGTAACGGGCATCACCAGCAAGCAGAACATACCATGGGCGATGGTGAGCCCTCTTGGTGGGGAGGCTGTGCTGTGGGACTATGTGCTGCAGAATCATTGTTTCATTGGAAATGACGCGCACCTGAACTATGGGATCAACACAGAGTATGCGCACCTCGTCTATCCTGCGACATCTGTCTGGAACGGCTACAAGCCCGGGGTGATACGGGAGGGGATCGACGGCAACGGCGAGCTTATCATTGAGATCTACGACTACTCGAATCCAAATGATGGTGCCCTCGCGTGGGCGATGGCCGACGAGCAGAAGGTCAAGCTCAACAAGGCCCACATGGAGGGCAAGCCAGAACCGTACGTCGTGGCCACGGTCGCGCATGAGCTCGGGCACTGCCTCGGCCTAGACGACCGCTATGACAGCGCAAGCACCAATGACCTTATGTATTACAAGGCGTTCCACTACGACTTCATCCCCCTCACGATAAACGACAAGGCATCGTATGACGCGGCCTGCAAGCTGTATTAGGAGGCGATGACATTGCCCTACAAGAAACTTGGGTTGGCGCTGGGTTTGCTGTTATTGGTGTTCGCCCTGGTGGCTCTGGCTGCAGGACGATGGCGCTGGGGCCAGGGCGCACTCGAGAAAGCGGACGCTCCTGCTGCACTGCGTGCGATGATCCTTGGCAGGGGCGTTGAGGGCACACCGGTTTTTAATTGGATGAATGCAGAGATGGGGGAGCGCACGGTCAACGGCCTTCCTGTGGCAACTGGGTTTGCGACTCCTCTATATGATTTGAGCAATCCCGACCTAGAGGTTGCAGCTCATGACTATGTGTTGGCTGGGCGTGTCGAGAGGTGTGTGGGCACACGGTACCCAGATTCGCTGGCAGGCCGTCCCCGCACAGACTACGACGTGACCGTTCTGGAGGTGGTCAAAGGGAACCTGGAGGCAGGGCAGAAGATCCCCGTAACGAAGGACGGGGGAGTCTCAGAAGATGGGCAGTACATAAGGTTTGTCTATGGGGGTGACTTTCTGCTCAAGGTCAGAGGGGTCTATGTATTCATAGTCGCAGTTTCATTAGATGGGAAGGAGCTGTCTGTAATGAGCCCCTTTAGCACAGTCCCTCTCGAAGACGATATCGTAGCCGAGCTGAACCGCATCAGAAGGCGCATAGGGTCGAACAAGCAAGAGGCGATCAGCAAGAGCCTCGAGAAGTCGGAGGTATTCGCCCGGTACGTGGCCGCTGCCAAGAACAAGGGGGCAGAGGCGAAGCTGCCGCCAGAGATAAGGAATAGGAAAAGGGTCAAGAGCGTGTATGAGAAATAGCGCTGTGAAGAGGGATCGCCCGCTCCGGGAGGCTGCGGGCGATCCCTGCTCGGTGAACCCGATGGTCAGCGACATCACCGTCATACGCACGGCAGGCACCGGCGTGCTCGTCTATTCAAGCTCGGCTAATGAATTGGAATTCCAAGTTCTCATCAGGCAGACCTGCGCTTGATGGACACACCACTACATGTTGTGCCAACCACAATATATTGGGGTGTGTCCATCTGCAGAGCCATTGCAGCGGCGGAGATCCTGCGGCAGGCCGACGTGCGTGATCGGTGTATCGCGGCATCTGTGATCGGTGCACTGAGGCGCGTATGGCGGATCGACCCGTAATCGGCGTGCGTCGGCGTGTGTGACCGGTGCGTTGCGGCGCGCACGGCGGATTGCGGCGGATCGGCTCGTATCGGCGTGCTGTGGCGCATACGGCGCGCATATGATGGTATCCTGATGTATCCTGGACGTGGTTCTTGTCCGTGGCGTAGTGCGGCTGAGCGAACGAGCGAGCGGACGGCTGACCGGAACGGCTGATTCAAGACATGCGCAACAAACTCGAACAGATCCTTGCCTCTTACGACGAGCTTACTCGGCGATTATCGGATCCTGATGTCTTTAACGACCAGAAGGAGTACGCACGGCTCGCGAGGGAGCAGAGCGCGCAGTCTGCGCTTGCCGCTAAGGCCCGCGACTATCTTTCGGCGGTCGCGGAGCTTGATGAGGCGCGGGAGGTCATGCGCGCCGAGAGCGATGCGGAGATGCGTGAGTTCGCCGCTGATGAGGCGCGTGGGATCGAGGGCAGGCTTCCCGGGCTTGAAGAAGAGCTCAAGATCATGATGCTCACGAGCGATCCTAACGATGAGAAGGACATCATCGTCGAGATCCGCGGCGGGGCGGGTGGCGATGAGGCCGCGATCTTCGCCGGCGACCTCTACCGCATGTACACCCGCTATGCCGAGCTGCAAAAATGGAAGGTCGAGGAGATCGACTCGTCGGAGTCGGATACCGGCGGGTTTAAAGAGGTCTCGTTCCGCGTGCGGGGCAAGAAGGTCTACTCGAAGATGAAGTTCGAGTCCGGGGTACACCGGGTGCAGCGCGTGCCCGTGACCGAGTCCCAGGGGCGCATCCACACCTCGACGGCGACGGTCGCGGTCCTGCCCGAGGCCGAGGATGTCGAGATCGAGATCAACCCGAACGACCTGCGCATCGATGTCTACCGGTCGAGCGGGCCGGGCGGGCAGTCGGTGAACACGACTGACTCGGCGGTCCGCATCACGCATCTTCCCACCGGCCTTGTCGTGCAGTCCCAGAACCAGAAGTCACAGCTGCAGAACCGCGAGGCGGCCTTGCGTGTGCTTCGGGCCCGGCTTTACGAGATCGAGCTTGAGAAGCAGCAGGCCGAGCTTGGCGCGCAGCGGCGGTCCCAGATCGGGTCGGGTGACCGGTCGGAGAAGATCCGCACCTACAATTACCCGCAGGATCGGGTGACCGATCATCGGATTGGGCTTTCGGTGCACAACATGCCCGGGATAATGGCCGGTGAGATCGAGGCGCTTGTCGATGGGCTGATCGCTGCCGACCGAGCGGACCGCCTAGCCGCGGTTGCTGAGGCGGGCTAGGAGCGACTGTGGAGAGCGAGCGCGTCTGGACCATCAAAGCCGCGCTCGACTGGTGCACGTCCTACCTGTCGGAGAAAGGCGATCACAACCCCAAGCTCTCCGCCGAGTGGTTGCTTTCAGCCGCCACGGGGCTCTCCCGCGTCGAGATCTACGCGTACCACGACCGCCCGCTCGGCGTGCCTGAGCGTGCGACGCTGCGCGATGGCGTGAGGTGTCGGGCTGCCGGGGAGCCGCTGCAATATGTCACGGGCGAGGTCGCCTTCCGCCACCTGGTGGTGAAGGTGCGTCCCGGCGTGCTCATCCCTCGGCCTGAGACGGAGGTGCTCGTTGACGAGGCGTTGCGGGCGCTGAAAGGCATCGCTTGCCCGCTCGTCGCCGATGTGTGCGCGGGTTCGGGCGTGGTGGCGCTCTCGATCACCCAGGAGCACCCGGGTGCGCGCGTGTGGGCCACCGATGTCTCCGCTGATGCCGTGGCGCTTGCGTGCGAGAATGCCGAGAGGCTCGGGCTTGCCGAGTGCGTGCAGGTGGTCGAGGGCGACCTGCTCGGCGGGCTGCCGGATGAGCTGCGCGGGCGGCTTGATGCGGTGGTGGCGAACCCGCCCTACATCCCAACCGGCAGGCTTGCGCATCTTCCCGCCGAGGTGGCGGACTACGAGCCGAGGCTTGCGCTGGATGGCGGTGCTGACGGGCTCTCGCTTTTCCGGAGGCTCGCCTGCGATGCGGCGGGCTGGCTCAAGCCCGAGGGTGCGGTGATTGTCGAACTGGACGAATCCCGCGTGGGTGCGGCGGGCGATGAGGCGTTAGAGTGGTATCTGAAAGTTAGCGCTTGCAGAGACCTTTCTGGCCGTAAGCGGGTGATCGTGGCCAGGGATCCAAAAAATGGTAGGAAATGTGCTAAAAGTGAACTACGCAGCAGGCAGGATTAATGGATAGGGACAGAGCGGACAGTTAGGGAGGCGGTTGAAATGCCCAAGAGCTTTCGAGTAGACCCGGATAACCCTTCGGCAGAAGTCATGAATCTCGCCGCAAAAGTACTGCTTGACGGCGGGATTGTCGTGTTCCCCACCGAAACGGTTTATGGGATCGGAGCGCTCGCAGATTCCCGCTTTGGCGCGCATGAGATCTTCGAGGTGAAAGGCCGTCCGACCAACTTGCCTATCCCGCTGCTTGTTGAGACCAAAGATGCGCTCGGTACCTGGGGTGCGGATGTGAAGGAGTACGCGCACCGTCTGGCGCAGGAGTTCTGGCCGGGGGCGGTGACGCTCGTGGTGACCGCCTCCGAGCGCGTGCCCAAGGATTTCAGGGCCCCTAACGGTACCATCGGCTTGCGCTCGCCCGATCACGAGGTGGTGCGCAGCTTGCTTCAGGCCACCGGTTCCCCGATATTCGCGACCTCCGCAAACACCCATAAACAGCCTGCTCCCGGGAGTTTTGAGGAAATAGAGGCACGCATCATCACCGCGGCGGATGTGGTCATCGACGGTGGGAAAAGCGAGCACGGCACTGCGTCCACGGTGGTGCTTTGCACCGGGGACGAGCCGGTCGTTTTGCGCGAGGGTGCCGTAAGCGCCGAGGCGATCGCCGAGGCCGCCGCCGCCTCGGTTGGCTAACGGCGAAGGAGGATCGCCTAGATGCGCGTTGCCATTGGATCGGACCATGCGGGATATGAGCAGAAGGAGCAGCTGAAAGGGCACCTGGCAAGCCGAGGCATTGATGTAGAAGATGTGGGGACTTTCTCGGCAGGGGAGTCGGTCGATTATCCTGACTATGCCTTTGCCGTTGCCGCACGGGTCGCTTCAGGAGATGCCGAGTTCGGGGTCTTGGTGTGCGGTACCGGCCTGGGAATGGCGATCGCGGCCAACAAGGTCGATGGCGTGCGGGCGGTAAGCGTTGTCTCGCCCAAGTTCGCAGAGTTGGCGCGGGCGCACAATGATGCCAATGTCGTGACGGTTTCTGGCAGGTTCGTCGCCGAGGAGGATAATAAACAGGTTATTGACGCGTTTTTGGGCACTCCCTTTGAGGGGGGGAGGCACGCGGGGCGCGTGGAGAAGATCAACAGGAAAAGGAGCTAACCACCTATGGCATTCGAGCATATCCTTGCGCAGGATCCCGAGGCTGCGGGCGCGATCAGGGCAGAGCTGGACCGGCAACGCAACACCATCGAGCTGATCGCCTCTGAGAACTTCGTCTCGATGGCGGTCCTGGAGGCAGCCGGGACGGTGCTTACCAACAAGTATGCAGAGGGGCTTCCCTCGAAACGCTACTATGGCGGTTGCGAGAAGGTGGACATCGTAGAGGATCTTGCCCGTGATCGGGCAAAAGAGCTTTTTGGTGCCGAACACGCAAACGTGCAGCCGCATGCCGGTGCCCAAGCGAACCTGGCCGCCTATTTTGCCTTCCTTTCGCCAGGCGACACCGTCATGGGGATGAACCTTGCTATGGGGGGGCACCTCACCCACGGTTCGCCGGTCAACTTCTCTGGCAAGTGGTTCAACATCATCCCCTATGGGCTTGACATGGAGACCGAGACCATCGACTACGCCGAGCTGGAGCGGCTTGCACTTGAGCACCGCCCCAAGATGATCATTGCCGGTGCCTCGGCCTATCCGCGGGTGATTGATTTCGAGCGCTTTGCCGCAGTCGCGAAAAAGGTCGATGCCATCCTCATGGTGGATATGGCGCACATCGCCGGCCTGGTGGCGACCGGGGCGCACCCATCGCCCGTGCCCTGGGCGGACGTGGTGACATCCACTACGCACAAAACGCTCCGAGGCCCACGCAGCGGCTTTATCCTTAGCAAGGCCGAGCACGCGACCGCAATCGACAAGGCGGTGTTCCCCGGCCTGCAGGGGGGGCCGCTTGAGCACATCATCGCTGCCAAAGCGATTGCGTTTGGCGAGGCCCTGCAACCTGGGTTCTCCACGTATATCGACCAGGTGGTGGACAACGCACGTGCGATGGGGGAGGCGATGACCGAGGCCGGCCTGCGCCTCGTCTCAGGCGGGACCGACAACCACCTGCTGCTTGTCGATCTTCGAGCAGCCGGGATTACGGGGAAAGACGCCGAGCGCCTGCTTGAGGATTCAGGCATCACGACTAATAAGAATGCGATCCCGAACGATCCGGAGAGCCCGTTCGTGACAAGTGGCATCCGGGTCGGCTCGGCTGCCATCACTACCCGGGGATTTAGCGAGGACGAGGCCCGAGCGGTTGGTCGCCTGACCGCCGAGATCATCTTTAACCGCGAAAGCGAGTCTGTGCTGGCCGGCCTTAAGGACGAGGTGCGGGCGCTCATCGACGCGCACCCGCTCTACCCGGCGCTGTGAGCCTGTCTGTGCTCGGCGGGGCTGCAAGATGCCTGGATACGGCGTTGACGCTGGTGAGCCTGCTGTGAGCCTGCCGGTGCCTGGCGAAGCGGCGGGCCCGCTCGTGTCTCGGCCCTCGTGGGACGAGTACTTCATGACCATCGCCGAGCAGGTTGCCGAGCGCTCTACCTGCCTCAGGCGCCGTACCGGCGCGGTGCTTGTCAAGGACAAGCGGATCCTCGCGACCGGGTACAATGGGGTCCCGGCTGGGCTGCCGCACTGTGATCAGGCCGGGTGTCTGCGCGAGCGACGTGCGGTTCCAAGCGGATCGAACCATGAGCTCTGCCGCGGGATCCACGCCGAGCAAAACGCGGTCATCCAGGCGGCCCGCCATGGGATCGCAATTGACGGGGCGGTCGTTTACTGCACGCATTCCCCTTGCGTGCTGTGCGCAAAGATATTGCTCAACGCAGGCGTAGTGGACTTTGCGTACTGCAGGGAGTACCCCGATCCGCTTTCTGCCGAGCTGCTTGCCGAGGCGGGGATAACGCCTCGTGTCGTTCCTGTGCCGACCGTGCCAGCAGCGCCGACCGCACCACCAGTGCCGGTCGCGCCAGCCGCACCAGTGCCGCTCGCGTCAGCGCCGACCGCACCGGTCGCATCGGCAGCGCCGGTCGCGCCACCTGTACCGCCTGCGCCAGCCGCATCAGCACCGACCGTACCGCCCATGCCGGGAGGTTCTGCTAAGTGAGCATCCGGCATTATCTGGGGTTGATCGCAGTCGCAGTCGTCGTGACGCAGGTGGTGACCCCGATCGTCAGGTGGTTGTCGATGAGGTTCGGCCTTATGGACAGGCCAAACGCCCGGAAGGTCCACAAGGCGCCAATCTCGCGCATTGGCGGTGTGGCCATCTATCTGGGGATTGCTGCTGCCGTAGTCGTGCAGGCGATTGGCGAATTTAAGTTTGGCTGGAGCGGCAGCTGGGGCAGCGTGTTTACCGAGACATCGGTGAGCCTCAAGATGGGGGTTGTGTTTGCGGGCATAACATGTGTCTTTCTTGTCGGGCTGGTCGACGACATCTTTGACATCCAGCCCCTGGCCAAGCTGGTAGGTCAGATCATTGCAGCAGGGCTCGTGACAGCCGGGGGGCTGAACATTGAGTTTGTCGGCAATCCCGTTGGTGGCGGGCTTCTCATGCTGGGGCTGCTCTCAGTGCCGGTGACGATCCTTTACCTTGTGGGGTTTGCCAACGTGATCAACCTGATCGATGGCCTTGACGGACTGGCCGCCGGCATCAGCCTGATTGCCGCTACAAGTCTTTTGGTGCTTGCAGCCCAGGGCAACCGCCTTGACGCCGCGCTGCTTGCTGCTGCGCTCATCGGAGCCTGCATGGGGTTTTTGCGCCACAACTTCCATCCGGCATCCATCTTTATGGGGGACTCGGGGGCGATGCTTTTAGGCTTCACGCTCGGTGTTGTGTCGCTTTTGGGTGTCATGAAAACCACGGCTGCGATTGCTCTCGCCGTACCTTTGCTCATCGTGGGGCTTCCGATCTTTGACACAGCCGCTGCGATAATCCGAAGGCTTCGCCACAAGCGGCCGTTTCACGAGGCCGACAAAGGCCACATCCACCATCGCTTGCTCGGTCGGGGCTTTGGCCACCGCGAGACGGTACTTATCATCTATCTTTGGTCGGTGATACTGGCTTTTGGCGCGTATACCGTGCGGTATGCGCCCGGACCGATCAAGCTTGGAGCCTTTATCGCGCTCTTTGCCATCACTGCGGTCATGGCCTACTGGCTGGGGCTTTACGAGTTCGCGCACGGCACCGAGGGTGATCGCAGGCCGAGCAGCCGCAGGCAGGGCTAGCCTTAAGCCGACCGGCTTTTCCAACGGCGCTATGGCACTGTCCCATAGATGCCCGATGCCCTCGGCGGGCATGTTGATGCGAACAGGAGTTGCCAGGCTGCACGACAGATGGTGCACGTGTGTCACATGTCCTCGAAAAGAGGCTCCTCTTCAATGAAAACGGAGGGGAGTTCGAGCCGCTCAAAATATGCGCACATCTTGATGCAAGCGAACTTCTCGGTGGAATAATGGGTTCCGCCCAACACGTTGATGCGGCTCTTTTGCTCAAAGGCATGGACCTTTGCGGACACATCGTTGTTGGCTGTTATGCCGGTAACGAGGGTCTTGACGTTGTTCTCAAGCATCTCGGAGACGACCGCCAGATCGTTGCCGCCGCCTGCAACAACTGCAACCCTTCCATCTGGGATAACGCTGTCCCCGTACGGATAGAGCCTCGTTTGATGGCCGAGGGTCTCGGAGAACACACGGTGCAACTCCTCAACAGACCTACACCCGATCCTGCCGATAATGCCTGCCAACGCGCCGCAGTAGTCAAAAAACGGTCGCTCAACCTCTATGCCCAGCGCGTCGGCCAACGTCTTCGTCGTCGAATACTCTCCGAAATCATCTAATGGTACGTGAAGGTTATAGACGGACACCCGGTTTCCCTTGAGCCTCTCTAGCGATTTCCTGTCCATTTG
Organism: Coriobacteriia bacterium; assembly: GCA_009779675.1. Lineage (GTDB taxonomy): Bacteria > Actinomycetota > Coriobacteriia > Anaerosomatales > PHET01 > WRDS01. Next base: position 13,936 of record WRDS01000030.1, on the reverse strand, counting down.
ATAGAAAGCCGATGGCCTCCTGATATCCCAAACGGCCGCATGGTGGACGAACAGCATGGCATCCGTTGCTCCTTCGGCAAGCACCCTTCCCATAACGTCCTCGCTTGGGAAGACAGCCGAGTACACCTTGTTCACGTCCGTCGCGAAGTCGCAGACCAGCCCCATGCTTCTTTTGATGAAGTTGGGTGAGAGATACCCTTCGATCTCGCCCATGTGCTCCGCCCACCTGTCCCACAGACCCTCCGAAATAAAGTCATGCTCGAGGTGGTCGTATAGCTCGGCAGCTTTCATGGTGTAGCCCACCTTCCCGTTGCCGCGCTGTCTTGCCGCTTGGCCATACTCTCGCTCATGCACGCCGACGTTCCCGTTTGGCATGGCGGCGGCGCTCCTGCCGGTCGCGGCGACGCCCCCGTTTGACGCTATGGCGCTCTTTGCGCGAGGGCCTGTCGTGCTCGGTCACAAACCAGTTGAGCGTCCCTGAGACGATGCTGATCACAATGCTGCCCCAAAAGGCCGGCCAGAAACCCATCACATGAAACCCGAACCCAAAGCCCTGGGCTATCCATCCCGAGAACCACAGAAGCCACGCGTTGATGACGAGGTTGAATAGGCCGAGCGTGAACACGATGCAGCCGATGGCACCGATTTTCAGCACCAAACCGAGAGTAGCATTGACAAGTCCTATGATGAGTGCCGAGAAAATGACGGCGGCCACCGCATTGCCGGAGACCTCAATCCCAGGGACGAGGATTGCCGCTGCCGCAACAGCTATCGAGGTGACGAGCCACCGGACCAGGAATTTCATGAGCGCTCCTCTTTCCAAATCCTTCTGCCAAACACAGGGTATGCTATTTGTAGCATGCTTGCTTCCCTAGGCCTCGTTTTGTGTGTCGTCTGGCGTGTTGTCGGTGTGCGCCGCACGTGTCCGTACGCATCCGCACATACAGAGCCACACGCGCCCGCATACATGCGGACGCACGTGTGGTCGCTGTCAGCGGTGCCGTCAAAGGAGCCTCCACACGCGTCCTCGGACGGTTATCTCTGCACAACTAAAGGCCGTATTCGGAAAGCGCGCTCAGATCCCGCGCATCACGAAAACGCACCGTCATCCCGATCTGTCGCTCGGGATGTGCATCCCAAGACACACGGTTGATGTACACCTCAAAGGTATCTCGGTACCCGAGGTTGAGCATCTGGCTTAGCCTACCGTTTTCAGCGCGGGGGACGTAGCCGATCTTCCTGCCTCGATACATAACGGCCACTGCATCCGGGTCGTAGGGATTGTCAGACTCTGCGATCAGCTTAAGCCGAGTGCCGATTCTCAGTTTTTCTGCCACCAGTATTCCGTCATAGTGCGAAAAGCCTGCAAGGTTGCAGTTGAGAACTACTCTGCTTGTCATATACATAGCTACCCTCTTCTCATCAAAACGGTGGAACGGATCTGCCGTGGCCACAAGGTGCGGCTACAGAAATGCAGCTGTAGAAATGCGGCCGCAGCAGCATAATAAAGGGAGGTGCTGACATTGGGCTTCTGGCCTTTGTAATGTGCGTCTCGCGGGCGGGCGAGTCCCACAGCGGATTTTGGGAGAAGGGCTCAAGATCAGGTCTTGTGACCCTGTCTCGATCTTTGAAGAACCTTAACCTTTTTCTCCCCGGTAGTTTGATTTTCACTGGCAAGATTTCCAAGAAGAAAGCTGTGGGGGGGGGGACGTTGACATAGCATAGGCGGATATGTTGTTACGGTGCGGGAGGATCTCTATGGAACACAACGTGCTCGTTTGCGACGACGACGAAGATATTTTGTCGGCACTTAAAATATACCTGTGCCAAGAGGGGTACAAGGTAATCAAAGCCCAGAACGGTCTTGAGGCTGTTCAGGCCGTGGAGGGCGAGACCGTCCATCTGGTCATCCTTGACGTTATGATGCCGATAATGGACGGGATCCAGGCGGCAGTGAGAATCCGAAAAATGAGCAACGTGCCGATCCTGTTCCTCAGCGCAAAGAGCGAGGACACTGACCGCGTGCTCGGCTTGAATATGGGCGGCGATGACTACATCACAAAGCCGTTTAACCCTGTGGAACTGCTGGCGCGCGTCCGAGCGGCGTTGCGTCGCTATGCAAGCTTGGGAGGGCTTGAGGAGACAGCGCAAGAAGCAGCCCCCAACGGTGCCTGTTATCAAACAGGCGGCCTTGTCCTCAACGATGGTCAAAAGCGGGTCACGCTTGATGATGAGGATGTTGCGCTGACCCCCCTTGAATATAAGATTTTAAAGCTGCTGATGTCTCACATGGATCATGTGTTTACGTCGGCGCAGATATATGAGGCGGTTTGGGACGAGCCTGCCTTTTACGTGCCAAAAACCGTGTCCGTACATATCCGGCACATTCGGGAGAAGATCGAGATCAATCCCAAAGAGCCGCAGTATCTAAAAGTCATGTATGGCCTTGGCTATAAGGTGGTGAGGCTGGTATGAGCGGTGGGACCGGCATGGGCAAAGCTTTACGGTCACCGGTAGCGAAGTGTGGTGCATTATTGGCAGGGTATGTCGCTGCCCTGTCGCTTGCGCGCTCCTATAGCGTGAGCTTTGATAGGGGTCTGGCGGCGACCCTTCAGGGCTTCCCTGGCCAACTGAGGGTAAGGTCGGTGGTTGTTGCGTTGCTTTTAGAGCCGATGCCCGCTGTGCTGCTTTTTGTGTCCTGCGTTGTCGTGTTTGCACTTTCGGTCTGGGGCTCAAAAGCGAGGGAAGAGCCTCCCGTTTGGCGCAGTATTGATGGTGCCTGGTTGGTCGTATCGGCGTATGGCGCTGTTTTGACATGCATCCATTTTATGCGGTCTCCTTTCGCGCCTTCCTTTGGGTACCACTCGCAAATGGTTTTTTTCTCAGCGGTCGTGTACGCCATTGTCATGGTGCTGCTGGCCGAGATAGTAGCGCGGGTCAGGGACGGGCAATTGCAGCACACACTGTATTGGCCGCGGTTCTTTGGGCTGTATCCTCCCAGGCGGCCAGTGGGGCTACTGATGGCGTTACTCCTAGCGGGGAATCTGTTGCTCCTCTTTGTCTCATGTCCGATCGATGCGGCGATAGGCGCGCGCCTGAGAGTGCTTCTACTACTACTTTTGCTATCCCATCTGGGCGCGTTAACGTACCTCTGTGCCTTTGTCCTGTCGTTGTCGATGGAGTATGACAAGGCAAACTCAGAAAAAATCCGAGCCGAGCGGTTCAAATCCGAGCTGATCGCCAACGTTTCCCATGACATTCGAACACCGCTTACCTCGATCATAAGCTATGTGGATTTACTGAAGGGTCTGCCCATCGAAAGCGCTGATTTTACGGAGTACGTGAATGTGCTCGATAGGAAGACCATTCGTTTGAAAACGCTTACGAGTGACTTGATGGAAGCATCAAAGGCGGGGACAGGAAATCTGGATGTTGATATGTGCGAAATCGACCTGGTTGAGATCATCGGTCAGGTTGCGGGGGAATTTGATGATCAACTCAACGAGCGCAGCGTGGCGCTTGTGTTCCGTCAGCCTGATACACCTGTTCTCACAAAAGCCGACAGCAGGCATTTGTGGCGGATTTTGGAAAACCTTTTTGGCAATGCCGCAAAATATGCTATGCCGGGAACCCGCGTGTTCGCTGAGATCACCCTGCGCGATGACAAACCGGTTTTCTTTCTACGGAACACATCGCAAAACCCGATAGATTTGCCCGGCGATATTTTGACGGAGCAATTTATCCGTGACGACCGTGCCCGGCACGCCGAGGGCAGTGGGCTAGGGCTTTACATCGCAAAAAGCCTTGCAGAATTGATGGGCGAGCAGCTTGTGATCCGCGCAACGGGGGATTTATTCGAAGCGGAGATGCTGTTTGGCTAAGAGTTCTCTTCTCAGGGCCCCAGGCAGTCGACTGGGATCACATGCACGCCGTCGCTTCTCGTGTGAAGCGGGCCGCCGCCTGTAACCACGCAGAGAAAGGCAGGTTCCGTCCCGCCTTTCGAAACAAGTTTCGCTTGGAGTCGTTTTAAGGCGACCGCCCCTTCCTCGACCCTGTGTGCCCCCATCTTTATCTCGATTCCCGCCCACTGTGTTCCGATTTCGACGATCACATCAACCTCAAGGCCGTTCGCATCGTGGTAATGGCTGAGTTTTGCTCCAGGCACCTCGGTATAGACGAGCAAGTCTCTAGATAGTGTCTACACGAGATTGTGTTAATATGGGGAAAACCATCGTCAAGGAGGTTTTCCTATGTCGGCAGCATACCACCGCCATGATATCAGCGACGGCGCATGGGCGCTCCTCGCCCCTCACCTGCCCGGTCAACGGGGGCAGTGGGGCGGCATCGCCGAGGACAATCGCAGGTTCATCAACGCGGTGTTCTGGGTGCTTCGGACAGGCGCCCCTTGGCGCGACCTGCCGCCTGACTACGGGAGATGGGGCACCGTGCACCAGAGGTTCATCAGATGGCGGGACGCAGGGAGGTGGGAGGCCCTTTTAGAGGTGGTCATCGATGAGCCGGACTTCGAATGGCTCATGGTCGACGCAAGCCACGTCAAAGTGCACCCCCATGCGGCAGGGGCGGTCGGGGGCAACGAGGGCATGGGGCGCACAAAAGGGGGCTCAGCTCGAAGATACACCTGGCCGTGGATGCGCATGGTATGCCGCTCAGAGCATTTGTTACAGCGGGTACCGTCGCGGATTGCAGCTATGGGGGGAGGCTGATCGAGGGGATCGATGCCGATGCGCTGCTTGCCGACAAGGGCTATGACACAGACGCGGTCGTCCATGCCGCCCTTTCTGCCGGCATGGAGGCCGTGATCCCCCCGAGGAGGAGCCGCAAGGTGCAGCGCGGCTACGACAGGCACCTGTACAAGAGGAGGCATCTCGTGGAGAACGCCTTCCTTCATCTCAAGCGTTGGCGTGGCATCGCGAAGCGCTACGCGAAGCGCTCCGACTCCTTCCTTGCTGCTGTGCACATCCGATGCCTCGTCATCTGGCTAGACGTTCTGATCTAAACTCGTGTAAACACTATCTAAGGCAGAGGTTTTCGAAAATCCCGCCGAGCGTGCGCGGATCTCTCATTAAGTCACTTGGGCGAGCCTTCAGGGCACTGACAGCAATAGAAGGGTCAGCAAGCATTCTTTTGGGTGCCTTGCGCAAACGGAGCTTGTCACGAAGCTCGGGAAACCATTGAGGTATCTCCTCGACAACGTAAAGCCGTGTCAACACGGAAAGGTATTCTGCTACGGTTTGCCTGGTGGTCTCGGCAAAACGCCCCTGTACATCGGTAACTATTGTGTTCAAAAGTGCCGATGTCACGTTTGTTCGTGCTATCGATGCAAGCAGATGCAATACCAGCTCCGGATTTCGTTTTACATTGTCTGCACTTGTGATATCTGTCCCCGCAAGCGCTATGTTATATTGCTCCGGCAGTATTCCCGCATCTTCTTTTGCAACACCGATGTTCTCCGGCCATCCCCCTCGAACGGCAAGGTCGATGAGTCTTTCCTGCGAAAGCCCGGAAGCATCGGGCTCTATCGTTCCCCCATCGAACAGCTCCGAGATACTGGCCGCACCGGACGAGTCCCCGCTTTCGCACAGAGACATGGTGCGCATGCGGATCTTCCCAATTCTTCCTGCACCACTGTGAACAAAGGAGCCATCTTTTGGTGTCACAGAGCCTGTCAGTATGTATAGGCCTTTTTCTTTCGTCCGGTCTGAGGCGAACCGAACTGCATCCCATATTCCTGGAGCCTCCTGCCACTCATCGACAAGAAGCGGCTTTTTGCCTGTTAGAATTGCCGCTGGGTTGAGCCTTGCGGCCTCGCGGGTCGAGTAATTATTCTCGGGATCCAAGATGTACACGGCGCTATTGGCGTGATTAAGGGCCGTCCAGGTCTTACCGCACCATTTCGGCCCTTCTATTGATAGGGCTCCAAACAGGCTCATATACCGTGCAATCCTGCTGTCTACCAGCCTCGGCCTGTATCCTGGTTCAGTAAGTGCCATGTGCCCGCTCCTCGCTATCTGATAACGGCCATTTGCCCTGCATGGTGGTGGCTGTTCGCCCTATGCGGCAGGCCGTCGTTCTTACAGCTAACCATTTGCATGGATTTCAGTTAACCATTTGCATGGACGTTTTGTTCAATATGATATCTTTTTAATATTAAAAAGATATCATCAGCATCTCAGGGATGCCGCAGAGGCACTTCAGATGCGCATCAAGTGCGCCTCAAGATCAGGTAGGTGTTCAGGTTGTTGGTCCTGCCGTCTGACACAAGCCGGGAGACTACAGCCGCGATGTCTGCGACCGACTCGGCCAACTGGCCGATCTCGGCATCAGAAAAGCTGTGGCAATAGCGATATGCGCCTGGCAGGTTTTTCCAGCCGAGCAGACAGTCGCCGTCGGCCAGCCCGCCGCCGAGCAGCGATCCAAGCTCTTTCAGTGCATGCTCATGTACGGCCTGCGCCTTATTCCGCAGATCCTCGTTATTTAGGAACTGCCAGAATGATGCGATGACATACCCGCCAGGGCGGGTCTGCATCACAAGGCTTGCGAGGATCTCTTTTCGGTGGCTCGGAAGTGGGACATGATGCATGAACCCGAACGAGACAGAGAGGTCGCACAAGGGAGCCGCTAGCTGGTCATTGATTCGCTGTCCGTTGCATAGCGCGCCAAGGACATCGAGGCTCTGGTAGTTCACCGAAGGCATCCGTTTGAAAGGCGTTCGTGCCAAGGATGCTCGCTCCAAGGGCACCCGCACGAGAGGCGCTCGATCTGAGGGTGCCTGAGGGACAATGCTGTCGCAGTTGTCCACCGCGTCAACGGTAATGCGGGACTCAGGGAACGCAGATGCCAAAAACGCCTCGAATCTCAGGTTGCCACAGGCAAGATCGAATACCGAGAAGTCCTGCCATCCGTCAGGGCAAGCGCCTCTAAGCGTCGCGAGACACTTGTGCCATCCTGGCCAGGGCGCGCTTCGTGTCTTTGAAAACGAGGCACCATGGCGGCGATAGAACTCGTTATTGATCTGATGAAGCGTCTCAGCTGTTTTGATATCCATAGCCATCATTCATGCCATTGCTTATGTCGTGACCCACGTCCACCGCCCACATCCACCGCCCACGACTCACCACGTCCATCGTTCACTGCCCACCATAACCCATGGTTCGCGCGATCCACATCCATCGCATAATCACGGCGCAACCACCGCACGTGCGCTGTGGTCATTATAAAAATTGAATCCCAACATACGACATAACTGCCTGTAACGTCGTTTCCCTGCCGGCGGTTTCCTGACCCCTTTGGATCTGATTATGTTGTATGTTGGGATTCAGTTTATAAAATCATGTTGTGGAAGCGATTCTTTTGGAGATACTCGGCGAGATTAACAGGGTGGGGCATCTGGACGATAAGGCCCTCACCAGGATTATCCGTGCGCACAGCAAGGGGCTTGGCGATAGGGATCCCGCTAGCAGGGGGCAGTACCACCCGAAGCGGAAACTGCTGGCCTATTATTTCAGGACGAAGGAGTCGGATCCCAAGCGTTGGGCCAGCTGGCGCATCGACCAAGCGACAGAAAAGCACCTGCTCCGTGCGCTGCGGGTCAAACCACGCCGAACCGCTTCAGGCGTTGCGACAATCACCGTCATAACAAAGCCCTGGAAGTGTTCGAGCAACTGCTTGTACTGCCCAAATGACTTGAGGATGCCCAAAAGTTACCTAAGCGATGAGCCTGCATGCCAGAGAGCCGAGCGGAACTACTTCGACCCGTATCTGCAGGTAGCATCCCGTTTGCGCGCCTTGACGCAGATGGGGCACAACACCGATAAGGTCGAGCTCATCATTTTGGGAGGCACCTGGAGCGATTACCCGACCGGGTACCAGATCTGGTTTGTTGCCGAGCTGTTCAGGGCGCTCAACGATGGCGACAACATGCATCGCCACGTTAAGAGGCGGCGCAGGTTCTACAAGAACAAAGGGCTTGGCAGTACGAGTGAGGAGCTACAGGGGTTTGTCGGCGAGAAGCAGCGCGAGGTAAGCCTCGGCCAGCTCACCTATAACCAGGCGATAGAGCAGCTGTACGGGAACAGCGATGTCTGGAAGGCCATCGCCTTTATGCAAGCGGCCGACTTTGACGAGCTGGTCAAAGAGCAGGGCATAAACGAGACCGCTCGGCACAGGGTTGTCGGGCTGGCCATTGAGACGCGTCCCGATACCGTTACCTGTAGCAGTCTGATGCTGCTCAGGCGGCTCGGCTGCACCAAGGTCCAAATGGGCATCCAGAGTCTGAGCCCCTCTGTCCTGCGCCTGAACAACCGCAACATGGATGTGGGCACGATCCGCACGTCATTTGAGCTGCTGCGTCTTTTTGGCTTTAAGATACACGCGCACTTCATGCTGAACCTCTATGGGTCGTCAAGCGAGGAGGACAAGCGCGATTACCGGCAGTTCGTTACCGAGAAGATGTACCTGCCCGACGAGGTGAAGCTCTACCCCTGTGTCCTCGTCGATGGGACGGGGCTGTGTGCGCATAACGCCAGCACGACCCCGCCTGCGGGCACCGATGCGGTCGCGGGTGCTACCACTAGCATGACCCCGCCTGCGGCATGGCGGCCGTACGCCGAGGAGGAGTTGATCGATCTCCTGGTGGCAGACATGCTCATAACGCCACCGTTCATGAGGATCTCCCGGATGATCAGGGATATCTCCGCCCACGATATCTTGGCTGGGAACAAGAGGGCCAATCTCAGGCAGCTTGTAGAACGCCGAGCCAAAGAGAGAGGTGGAAGCATCTCTGAGATCCGCTGTCGAGAGATCAGCACGAGCGAGATCGACATCGGGCATCTTGCGCTCGAGACTTTGCCTTACGAGACCACTGTCACCAGCGAACACTTCTTGCAGTGGGTGACGCATGAGGGCAGGATCGCTGGGTTCCTGAGGCTATCGCTGCCAAAGGCCGAGTGCGTAGAGGCCGCGCACGCGGGGCAGCAGCAGGCATACGCAGGGTCTCAGCAGCAGGCTGCTTTGCCTATCGGCCTCGGCGAGGCGATGATCAGGGAGGTCCACGTCTACGGCAAGGTCGCCGAGTTGCGTAGGCCTGGCGAGGGTGCGAGTGGCGAGGATGTGGCCGGAGCACACGAGGGCGCGGCTGCCACGGAGGCGCGTAGGCCTGGCGCAGGTGCGGGCGGCGAGGGCGCGCAGCACCTCGGCCTCGGCAGGCGTCTTATTGAGGCCGCGTGCGATATCGCAAGAGCCCAGGGATACGCAAAGGTCAACGTCATCAGCTCTGTCGGCACGCGGGAGTATTACCGAGGCCTCGGCTTTAGGGACAACGGGCTGTATCAGCAGATGGTCTTATAGGGCATAGGGCGGGCAGCATGTCGTGACTGCCTGCCACGACCGAGAATGAAATAGGCGGGGCACCCTATTTTTGTAGCGACTTTATGAATAAACACAACAAACGCGATGCTGCATACCTGCTCCTCTAGCAATGGCTCTATAATTAGTATGGCGCTACGCAGGAGAGCGCTACACGAAATGAAGGAGCGCACAATGTCCGAGATGCTAGAGTTCCAAGAGAGCAGCGAGACTCCTGAAAGCAACCTTCACGCGATTGAGAAGTCGGTAGCTCTGACACCTGCCGAGCAAAGCCTCGTGGAGCAGCGTGCTGCGAGCATTGTGCTTAACAGCAACGAGATCCAGGCGTACGGCGCGTCTGCGCAGGGGAAGATCTCCGCCTCGCTTGGTAGGGCACGGGGCAAAGACCTCGGCGAGGTCGGGACGCTGATCAGCAACCTGATGATCGATCTCAAAGGGTTCAACCCCAACGAGCAGCCAAGGGGTATCGCTGGGCTGATTCGCAAGGGTGTGATCAGCCTCGCGAAACTACAAGCCAAGTACGCCACGCTGGAGTCGAGCGTCGACAAGGTCGCCGAGCAACTAAAAGGGCACAGCCGTCAGCTCCAAGCAGACAACAATGTGCTCGACACCATGTACGACAACAACCTCGACTACTATCAGGATCTGACACTCTACATCCTAGCTGGCAAGCAGCGGCTCACGCAGGCAGATGCCGAGCTGAAAGCACTTCAGGCGAAAGCGGAGACGACGGGCAACGAAGCCGACATTGAGGCGGCGCAGCGCTTGAGCGAGGCCATCAACCTGCTTGATAAGCGGCTGTACGACCTTCAGTTGACGCGCGTCGTCTCGATGCAGACCGCTCCGCAGCTGCGGCTCATCAAGGCTGGTAACGCCGCCATGGTGGCCAAGATCGAAAGCACCGTCACAAACACGATCCCTCTGTGGAAGCAGGGGATGCAGATTGCACTTTGCCTGGCGAACCAAGCAGAGGCCATCCGAGCGCAGGCCGCAGTCGACGAGACCACCAACGAACTCCTTAGGCGTAACTCCGAGAACCTCAAGACGGGAACTATTGCAGTCGCCAAGGCATCCGAGCGCGGTGTTGTCGACATAGAGACGCTGGAGAGGACGCAACAAAACATCCTGAGCACCCTTGACGAGGTTCTTGCGATCCAGGCGGATGGCAGGCAAAAGCGCCTTGAGGGAGAGGCAAAGCTCCAGGTGCTTGAGGAGGAGATGAAGCGCAAGGTGCTGGAGGTCAGCGGGCGTGCATAAAGCGCTGCGATTCGGGCTGTCTGTTACCGCGCTCGGCGCAGCGGGTGTATTGGTGTCGCTCGCACCGAGGGTGAGGGTGCACCTCATTATTAGCGTGGGTATTGTGGGCGCGAACGCCATCTCGACGGCAGCATGGGCGGTTTTAGGCGTAGGGCTGGTATCAGCCGCCCTCGGCTGCATACCCGTTGCAAGGAATGCGCTTGGCTCGCTTGCGGACTCAAAGCGGAGCGGTGCGCTTGTCGCAGCCGATAACCCCGCGATTGTCCGCAAGGAGCTTACGAGGCTGGCCGCGAAGCTGGCAAAGGCGCATCCGGAAGCGAGCGCCGGCATCGATAGGTGTCTAGCGCAGATGGACAGCATGGACAAGTGGCAGGCGCAGCTTGACGAGATCTTGAGGCTCACCGATACAGGTGAGAGCTGGGGTGATGTGGTCGGCCTGCTCGGCTCAGTCGAGGGGACGATCTGTGAGAACATGCGGGTCGTCATTTTGCGGGGCATCGCGTACGACCACACCGACTTGAGCGGCGAGGAGTACGCGCAGATTATCGCCGCGCAGTTGAGGAAGAACGAGGCGCTGCTCGGCAAGTGCAAGGAGACGCTTGCGTATGTCGCCGACCTGATCGGCAACAATACCGGTGCCGAGGATATGGTTGAGCTGGAGGCATACCTGTCGGTTCTACGCGACATGGTGAATCGGAACAATCCGGAAAGAAAAGAAGAAGGGCAACTCCCATGAAGCGGCGCAAAGGGATCCTATCAACAGTTATCGTAATGGCGCTCGCTGTCTCGCTGTGTCTTGCGGGCTGCAGGCTCTCAGACGACAAGCTCTCGCAGAAGCAGGCCGAAGAGAAGCTGAGCGCGCTTGCCAGCAAGGTGAAGGCGCGAGAGGTCGGCCACAGCCCGGACAACAGCTGGGTCGGCTCCAGCGGCTCCATCGACGAGCTGCCCGACATCGACCTGAAGTACCCGGTAAGCGTCTCTGGGAAGGGCGGCACGACGGTCGAGATCTTCTCTTCGACAGAGAAATCGGCGAAGGACGGCAGCGGGTGGCTCGATATACAGGCAAAAGCGTTCAACGCCGCGCGCAAGGACATGTCGGTGTCGGTCCGCCCCATCGCTTCCGGCTCCGCGGTGGGATACATCACGAGCGGCAAGCATGTCCCGGAGGCATATACCCCGTCCAACGTGCTCTGGGTCGAGATGCTCAAGGCGAAAGGGGTAGAGTCTGCGCTCATCTCCGAGAAGCTCACGGGCAACACCGCCGGCATACTGATGAAGCCCAACGTCCACAAAAAGATCGTGGAGAAGTACCAGGAAGTGACGATTGATACGGTCGTCGAGGCGGTGCTGGCCGGCGATCTCGTTGTTGCCCACACCGATCCTAACGTCTCCTCGACGGGGCTTAACATCATGATCCAGGAGCTCTCCGCCTTCGACAGGAACGACCCGTTTGGTGCTGCTTCGCGCGACATGATGCGCAAGTTCGTCGATAAGATCCCTCCCGTGAGCCCAACGACTGCCGAGACGGTCGAGGTCGCCAACAAAGGGCTTGCCGATGCTATCTTAAGCGAATACCAGTCGTGGAAATCCGATCCTACGCTCAAAGACTGGGTGTTTGTCCCGATGGGGGTCAGGCATGATAGCCCGCTTTATGTGGTCGCCGAGAACGCTACGCCCGCCCAGCGCAAAGTGTTAGAGGCCTTTGCCGAGTTTTGTGCTACGCCTGCCGCACAGGCATCGGCGACGTCCCTCGGTTTTAACCCTACAGATGGGTACGAGGGCGTGGCAAGTGGGCTGTCGGGCACTGAGCTCTATACCGCGCTTGACTTCTGGAAACAGAACAAGGACGCGGGAAAAGCGGTTCTGAGCGTGTTTGTCGCCGATCGCAGCGGTAGCATGGCGGGCGAGCCCCTCGAACAGCTGAAGATATCGCTCCTCAACGGAAGCAACTACATAAACGAGAATCACTACGTTGGCATGGTGAGCTACGCGAATGCCAAAGACATCACCATCGATCTTCCCATCGACCGCTTCGATGCCAAGCAGCACTCGCTTTTTTACGGTGCGGTGCGCGACCTTGAGGCAGACGGGCAGACAGCGACCAACAGCGCCCTGGTCGTTGCGATGGACATGCTCGTCAAAAAGCGTGACGAGCTTGGGCTTTCTGATGCCAAGTTGCGCATCTTCCTGCTTAGTGACGGGCTGGAGAACCAGGGCTACAGCCTCAACAGTGTGCGCGGGGTGATCGGCGGCCTCAATATCCCGATCTACACCATCGGCTATAACGCCGAGCTTACAACGCTCGAAGAGCTGGCGGCCATTAACGAGGCGTACTACACGCCCGCAGAGAGCAACGACGTGATCATGAAGATCAAGGAGCTATTCACTTCCCAGCTGTAAGGGAGGGGCGTGCAGGGCGCGAGATGCAGGGCGTGCGGTGCGACGTGCGAGGCCATGTGGCGGCTCGCGGCGGGCGCTTATTGCTGCCTGATCGTTTGGAAAAGCCATCAAACAAGAAACTGAATCCCACCATACAGCATAAGTGGTTATTGAGTACTATCATCTACCTGCGGTTTTGCGGAGCAAATAGCTCTGATTATGCCGCATGGTGGGATTCAGTAACAAGAAAATGCGCGAAATGACAGAGTGTGAAACGGCATCCTGACAATATATCAAAAAAGGAATATACTATGAGGAGACAACCTTTTGTTTGATGTGGAGTATTACGAATTTTCAAATGGCGAAAAGCCTGTCGAGCAGTTCCTTGACAGCCCTGACTTTAAAATGCGTGCGAAAGCGTTGGGGAGTATCGACATACTTGCAGAGTTTGGCACTGCGCTTCGGGAGCCGTACTCAAAGGTGGTAGGAAAAGGTTTGTTTGAACTGCGAATCAGGTTTGCTGGAGATATCACGCGGATATTTTATTCCTTTGAGGGTCTAATACCCCGCCCCTTGGGGCGAATACACCGTCGCTTGCGACGGTGCGGCAAGTCGGCGTGCGGTAGAATCCAGGGGGCAGAAAGAGGCCTCCCGGACATGAGTGCCCCCATTCGGCTCTCACACAACGTCTCGGTCCTGGTATACCACTTCGTGTGCCCGGCAAAGTACCGGCGCGTGGTCTTTGACGGGCAGGTGGACGAGACGATAAGGGACGTATGCGAAGGGATAGGGCTCCGCTACGACATGAGGCTCCTAGAGCGTGTCGTCACAAGATACTCAACCAGAGGGCGATACAGCGAATCTGGATGGCGGCGAGAAAGGATGCGCTACGTTTGGCATAGCGCGTTGCGATGCC
>WRDS01000029.1 GCA_009779675.1 Coriobacteriia bacterium | reverse complement strand
GGCGGGGGCAGCAGTGGCGGTCGAGGCGGAAACCGTGGCGGTCAAGGTGCAAGCTGCCGAGACGACGACAAGGGGAGCCAGACAGTGAACAAGCGCGATCAAGTCCTCGCTGCCTTACGCAGTGCCGACGGCAGGCGGGTGAGCGGCGAGGCGATAGCCCAGCGCCTCGGCATTTCAAGGTCTGCAGTCTCAAAGTATGTTGCGGCGCTTCGGCAGGCGGGCTACGCGATCGACAGTCGGATAGGGGGCGGTTATCAGCTCCTTTCTGTTCCCGATCTGATGACTCCCGCAGAGGTCGCGCCGTTGTTATCAAGCGATTTCTGGACCCATGTGGAGGGGCGGGAGGAGACGGGCTCGACAAACGACGACGCCCGCACCCTTGCCGAGCAGGGCGCTTGCGAGGGAACCGTTGTGCTGGCTGCCAGGCAGACGAGAGGGCGGGGTCGTTTCAGGCGGACATGGGAGTCCCCGGCTGGCGGGATCTACTTCTCGGCGGTGCTCAGGCCAGCGGTTCCGATGAGCGATCTGGCACCACTTCCGCTGGTGATCGCCCTCGGCACAGCGCGCGGCCTCGCAAAAACCGGGGCGGAGCCTGGCCTCAAGTGGCCTAACGACATCTTGCTTTGCGGGCGCAAAGTCGCAGGCATCCTGCTTGAGGTGAGCGGGCAGCCCGACCGGATCGACTGGGTAATCGCCGGCGTGGGGATCAATGTCTTGCCGCCCGGTGGTGGCTCTGGCGGTGGCGGCAGCGGTTCTGGCAGCGACTCCGGCAGTAGCTCCGGCAGCGATTCTTGCGCTAGGGCTCTTGCGGAGCCTGCCGACAAGCCTGCCGACAGCCTCGCCGCAGGTGCCTTCCTCGCCGAGGTGGTGGACGTCCGTGTTGCCGAGGCTGCCGCCATGGTGCTCGATGAGATCGCCCGCGTTTATCGGCTATGGCAAAAAAGCGGTTTCTCTGTCCTGCGCGAGGGGTTCATCGCACTTCATGTGCTCCAGAAGCAAAACGTGGTGGTTCGCGACATCACCGGTGCGATGACCGCCGAGGGCAAGGTCTTAGGCGTGGACGAGCTTGGGAGGCTTGCGATCCGGACGCCGACAGGGAATGTGACGCATGTCTCTGCGGGGGAGGCATCGTTGCGCTGCCATCGGCATGGGCACAAGGAGCGCTAAGCCGACATCATGCTTTTGAACTTGGCAAGGATGTTGTCAGGTATCTCAACATAAAACGGTGGGCTGTCATCTACGAAAAGCAGGTTGCCGTCCATGCCATCAGATGGGGATATGACGATCAAACGGCGTGGGTCTCCATTAGTATCACGGAAAATAAATATCCCGCGCTCCGTCTCTGTCTCAATAGGCTCGTTATCGTTGTACTTGGCATTGCTGGAGTCACTCACTGGTCTTGCTGGCCGGCATCTTTTTCGTCCGTATAATCTTTATACTCGTAGGGCTTTCCTGATTCCAGGCACTTCTTTATTTTCTTGATGGCAGCGTCGGCGACAGCAGAATCGAGTGTGCCGCCTGCGATCTCATTGCCAAAAAGATTTCCAAGTATCTCTCTATACTCATCCTGGCAAAGCGTCAAATCAGCAAGGCGGTCATCCCCGAAAGCCTCGCAGTATTTATCCTGCCAGTTTTTCAAATCATCAAGACTGCTGCTCACGTAGGTCTCCTCTTAATAGTCCTGCTAAAAACGTTGCATATCCCAGGCGAAAAATATCAAGTAAGCGGGTGTTTTGCGACCCCGCAGGAATAGAATGCCTTTAGAATGTACGGCTGACAAGTATTTGGACAGCACGTGTTTGGGCAGCACAAGCTGAACAGCGTCCGTGCAACATCATTGTCAACTACATTGTTGATGGTAGTATACAATCAGGTTTACAATACGTGAAAATGCAGTGCGCAAAGCCAAAAAGCCGAAGAACCAAAGCCAAAAAAGCCCAGGACGCTTCTGGTAACCTCTCACAATTCCCGTGCATAAACAGCGAAAGCAGCCCTTGCGTGCAGCCGAGAAGACCCACAGCCCTTCTGCGGTTCCCGTGGGCAAACAGCGAAAGCAGCCATTGCGTGCAGCCTCATAGGACACAACAGATGGCCGCTGCAGCGCTCATCGTCGCGCTGTTGGCGGCATCTGCGCACATAACCATCCCGCTCGGCGTTGTGCCGGTGACCCTTCAGGTGTTCGTGGTCGTGCTGGCGACGCTCCTGCTTGTCCCCGAGTGGGCTGCGGCAGCAGTTGCGCTTTATCTGGCAATGGGGGCTCTTGGGCTTCCGGTTTTCTCGGCTGGGCAGGGGGGTCTGGGTGTGATCGCTGGGCCAACAGGGGGCTACCTTGTCGGCTTTCTGGTTGGGATTCCCGCGGGGGCGTATATGCGGGCTGTGCTTGAGAAGAGCACGCACGAGGGGGGCACGCACGAGGGGGACGCACACGATGAGAACGTGCATGAGCAGGGCGCGCACGGGCAGATTGTGCTCGAGGAACTTGTGGCCGAGGAGCGGGGGGCACCGTCTAAGAAGCGGGGGCGGGTCAGCCAGGCGGTCGCGGACTGTTTTGCGGCCGCCATAGTGATCACCTTCACGTACATCTTCGGGACCGTATGGCTCGCCGCGGTCACAGGGACGGGGATTTTAGGGGCGCTCGTGATCGGGACGCTGCCCTTTGTGCTGCCGGACATCGCCAAAGCCGCCGCCGCCGTGGCCATTGCCGCCGCCGTCCGCCGAGCGCTTGGTGTTACTCGGCGAGCCTCGGCAAAAGGACCGTAAAGACCGTCCCGCCTTCGGCGAGGTTTCTCGCGCTCAACGATCCGCCGTGTGAGACGACGATAGCGCGTGCGATGGAGAGCCCAAGCCCGGTTCCTCCCCGGCTGCGGCTGCGGCTTGCGTCAGAGCGGAAGAAGCGGTCGAACAGCCGGTCGATATCGGCATCCGGTATGCCGGGGCCGTCGTCGATCACCTCGATCACCGCGTGCCTTTCGTCTTGGGACAGCGCGATCTCGATGTGGCCGCCTTCGCCCACCACTCGGCTGGCGTTGTCGACGAGGTTGGCGACCACCTGCTGGAGGCGGTCGGTATCGCCGAGCACGACGGGAGCGGCCCCGCTGATCTCGATGCTCACGCCGCGGTCCTCCATAAGCGGCTCTAACATTGCGACGGCCCGCTCGATCACGCCTTTCACGTCAATCCGCCTGAACGGGAGCTCGCCGGTCGCGCCTTCTATGCGCTGCAGCTGGAGCAGGTCGTTTGCGAGGCGTGTAAGCCGAGATGCCTCAGTCGCTATGGTGGAGAGGAAGCGGACCTGGTCGTCAGGGCTTACGCCACCGTCGAGCAGCGTCTCGGCCGCACCCCTGATCGCCGTGAGCGGTGTGCGTAGCTCGTGGCTCACATCGGAGACGAACCGGCCCTTGCTGCGCTCCTCAGAGCTGAGCTCCTCCATCACCTCGGCGACATCCTCGGCCATTTTGTTGAACGCCTCTGCGACCATCCGGATCTCGCGTGGGCCTCCTGAAGGCGCTCTTCGGGTTCTGTTCCCTGCGGCAAAAGACGCGGCGGCGGCGGCCAGCCGCTGGAGGGGGGCGGTGTAGCGGCGGGCAATGGAGGCTGACACGGGGATGGCGATGATGCCCGCTAGCACAACGCCCGCAAGTGCCTGGGCGAAAGGCCAGTACCTTGCCCACCAAAGATCCGGCGAACCGGGCTGAATGCCCAGGTAGGCAAGGGTTGCCAGAGTCAGTCCGGCCACAACTGCGCCGCCGACTATGCCTGCGAGCATCGCCCAAAAGAGTTTGCGTCTGAGGGTGCCCTTCACCGTCGGCCCCCTAATCGGCCTTGAAGCGGTATCCGTAGCCGCGCACGGTCTCCACCTTCCCAGGGTCGATCCCCGCAGCCTCAAGCTTGTCGCGCAGCCTCTTCACGTGCGTGTCCACCGTCTTGGTCTCAACCAGGTACTCCCAGTCCCATGCCTCGCGCAGCAGCTGGTCACGTGAGAGGACCTTGCCCACATGCCGCATGAGGCAGGCGAGCAGTTCGAACTCCCGCGGGGTGAGGTCGAGTTGCTCGCCGTCGGCGGTTGTCGACTGATGCGATGCCTCGTCCAAGACGATGCCAGCAGCCTCCATACGTTCGCCCGCGCCGATCACCTCGCGCCCGGTGCCCTGCCTACGCCTCAAGAGCGCCTTGACCCGGGCGATCAGCTCGCGCACGCCAAAGGGTTTTGCCAGGTAGTCGTCGCCGCCGATCTCTAAGCCGACCACCTTGTCCAGCTCGGTGTCTCGCGCCGAGAGGAACAGGACCGGCACATCGGCGGTCGTGCCGGAGACCGCCCGTAGACGGCGGCACACCTCATAGCCGTCCATACCTGGGAGCATGACATCAAGCACCACCAGGTCGAAGTCCGCTTGCTGCGCAATCGTCAGTGCGCTGTCGCCGTCTGTTGCGACCTCGACCTCCCAGCCCTCCTTGCGCAGGTTGTAGGTCACAAACTCTGTTATCGCGGGCTCATCGTCAACGACAAGGATGCGGGTCGTGGGTTCAAGGGTGCGGGCTGTGGGCTCGTTCATGTATGCTCCGTGTGCCTTTGGAATCAGGTATCTTTAGCAACCAGGGATCTTTGGCAGTGGTGTGGCCGATGATAACACCAGACACAGGGCACCACCTTGCAGGCGTCACCAAGTTGTCACGCTTGCGCTGCAGCAGGACAGCAGCACCAGGGGCTGGCAGCGTGGCTGCAAGCGCAGTGCAGGGTGGCAGTGCGGGCAGGCAACGCCAGGACAGCAACACCAGGGCACGCAACACCAAGGGCTGGCAGCGTGGCATAATGTCAGTGTCAAAAGACCAGCTATAACCAGCTATATAAAACCAGCATAAAACCAGTGGGTGAACACAAAAGGGGCGACGGGATGCTTCTTGCCATAGATGTCGGCAACACACAAAGCGTGCTAGGGCTGTTCGAGGAAGGTCGGCTTGTCGTTAGCTGGCGGGTCTCAAGCAACCCGGCGCTCACCGGCGACGAGCTGCGTGCCAAGACAAGCGGCCTCCTTGTGCTCTCGGGTTTCTCATGGGCGGATGTCACCGATGCCATCCTTTCTTCAGTGGTTCCGCGTCTGACGCATTCGTGGGCAGATGCTGTTAAAGAGGGTGCGGGTTGCTCGGTGCTCGTTGTCGGGCCTGGCTTAAAGACCGGCATGCCGATCCGCTACGGCAACCCGCATGAGGTGGGTGCCGATCGGATCGCCAACGGCGTTGCTGCATATGATGCCTTTGGTGGGCCGGTAGTGGTGGTGGACTTTGGCACGGCCACGACCTTAGATGTCGTGTCGGTCGACGGAGCGTACTTGGGCGGGGTGATAGCGCCCGGCCTCGAGACCAGCGCCGAGGCACTGTTCTCCAAAGCGGCACGGCTGAGCAAGGTGGACATCAGCCCTCCTGCTCACGCTATCGGCACCAACACGCGGGAAAGCATCCAGGCCGGCCTGGTCCTTGGGGAGGCCGAGCGCGTTGACGGCCTTGTCCGCAGGATCCAGGCCGAGCTTGGCTGCGATGCCACGGTAGTAGCGACCGGTGGGCTCGCCTCTGTGTTAGCTCCGCTTTGTGAGACGGTCGGGCACACCGACATGGACCTCACGCTGAAGGGGCTTTGTCTGGTGCGCGAGCGCAACCGCTGATATGCGTACCTGTTTCAAAATAGATGAAGCGCGTTTACGATGAAGAGGCGCAGGTCTTGAACCAGGAGGCCATGTCCCAGGGCTCGTTTGCGCTGACCATTGCGTACCACGGCGCGCTCTTTCACGGCTTTGCGAGGCAGCCAGGGGTTGTCACGGTGCAGGACCGTCTCGAAGAAGCGCTGTTGACAGTGCTCGGACACGAGGTCGAGACCGTCTGCGCAGGCAGGACCGACGCTGGGGTTCATGCGCTCGGGCAGGTGGTGGGCTTTAGCGTGCCCGAGGCGTTTGCGGCGAGCGCGGCGGCTCGAGTGTCTGCGGTAACCGCGGTGCCCGAGCCACCCGAAGCGTTCGGGTCGCCCGAAGATGCCAGTCACCCTGGTGCGCTCGGGGGCACGTCGGCGCTGAGGCGCTCGTTGGACGCGCTTGCCGGAGAGGGGATCGTCGTCCGCAGCGTGCGGGCGACCGTGCCGGGCTTCTCGGCAAGGTTCGATGCCCTTGCGCGCGAGTACCGGTACCTCATCGTTCCCGGCCCGGCTGCTCCGCTGTTCCTGGACGCGTTCGCCTGGCATGTGCCGGCAGCCCTCGATGCGGAGGCGATGGGAGCGGCTGCGAGGGCGCTCATCGGCGAGCACGACTTCCGCAGCTTTTGCACGGCGGCCTCGGCGGAGGGCAAGAACACCGTCAGGCGGGTCGAGACGATCGAGATAACCGCCGAGCAGCACCTGGGCGAGGGCTGTCTCTCGATCCGGGTTGTCGGCAACGCGTTCCTCCACTCGATGGTCCGGGTGATCGTGGGCACGCTCGTCGAGGTCGGGTCGGGGCACCGTCCGTGCGCCTGGGTGGCCGAGGCCCTGGATGCCTGCGCACGGGAGGCCGCCGGGCCCACTGCGCCCGCAAAAGGGCTTACGCTCATCGGCGTGTGCTACCCGGATGAGGTCTGGCTCTGAGCTTGCGGCATGCTCGGGCACCGCGGATCGGGCGCGTGTTCGGGATGCGGCCCAGGCACGGTTCAAAAAACATCAGACGCAGTACGCTGCTGGCGCTCCGAGTGTATAATAACGTAGACAAAGTTGTACACACTCTGCAAAAGGGCGCAAAAATGCGACTGTTCCGCATTGGCGACAAGGTCATAAGCCGAGAAAAGCTCTTCAAGGCGCTTGAAGCGATCCTCGAGGAGCGTGAGTCCGGCGCGACCCAGGAAGAGGCGGCCCGTCAGGCCGGGGTGCAGCGCTCCTTCGTGAGCTTCCTCGAGTCCTTGGGCGAGATCCGGCGAGGCCCGCGTGTCGCGCTCGTTGCCTTTCCCGTCGCCAATGGGGCGGAGGTCCGTGAACTCGCCGAGAAGTACTCGCTCGATTTCGCGCTAGTCGTCAACCAGGCTGAGCGCGAGTCCATCGAGTCCGGCGATGCAAGCGGCATCTTCAACCAGCTGCTGGAGACGCTCGCCGCATTACGGGGCTTCGATACGGTGATCATCGTGGCGAGCGACTGGCGCGTGTCGACCGTGGAAAAGATCCTTGGCACCGAGGTGGTCGGCATCTCGCTCGGGCACACCCCGATCAGGGAGGATGTGGCTGCCGACCTTGCCGAGCTGGAACACGTCCTTTCCATAGTCATGGGCAAGGCACCAGAGCAGCCGCGTGGACGCACCGGACGAATGGGCAAAGCGATAAAAGATGTCACAGAGATCGCCGGGAGGTGGACCCAGTCAAAGAGATCGCCGGTGTAAGCATAGGATCGTCCCGACGGGACCATAGCGTCGAGATCGAGCTGGCAGGTGAGGTGTTCCGCCTCAGCCGCGAGGGTACCGACGGGGACATAGGGCGGGCTGTTGCCCGCATAGCCGAGCTGGACGGTCACGTCGACGCATTCGGGCTCGGCGGCATCGACCTTTTTTTGCACGCCGCGGGGCGCGACTACTATTTCCGGGAGGCGAGACGTTTTCGGCAAGCTGCCAAAAAGACGCCTATCCTAGACGGCTCGGGCCTTAAAGGGGCTGCCGAAGGCGATATCGTCCGGTTCATGCGCGAGGACCTCGGGCTTTCGCTTGAGGGCAAGCGTGTGCTTGTGCCCTCGGCGGTCGACCGATGGGGCATGGCGATGGCCTTTGCGGATGCCGGATGCGAGATGGTCTATGGCGACTTGCTCTGGGCTCTCGGCATTCCAAAGATGCTGCGCAGCCGCAAGTGGCTTGAGCGGGTCGTGCACGTCCTCGCCCCGGTCGCTGTGCAACTGCCGTTCAAATGGCTTTACGAGGCGGAGGCCGACGATACGACCGAGACGAAGGCGCAAAGCAAGCACGCCGACCTGTACCGTTCGGCGGATATTATCGCTGGCGACTACAAGTATGTGCGGCGCTATATGCCTGAGGAGATGTCGGGCAAGTGGGTGGTGACCAATACGACCACCGCTGCCGACGTGGGGTTTTTGCGCTCACGCGGCGTAAGCTTGTTGTTGACGACTACGCCTCGGCTCTCAGGGCGAAGTTTTGGGACCAACGTTATCGAGGCGATGCTGGTCGCTTTGGACGGTGCAGGTGGCGCGCTCACAGCCGAGCGCTACATGGAGCTGCTGCGCGAGATCGGCTTTGCGCCGGACTATCAGTGGCTTAACGCGTAACACGCGGCATATGACACGCGGCACGTAACACACGGCGCAGGTGCCCTCCGCATTCGGCGCATAACACACGCATATAACACCTGTGGTGCCTCATTAAGAAATGCCCGCGAAAGCCACGGGGGCACCTGTTCCGCACGCGACATTGGTGCTAATATCTAAGCGTTCAGGCAAGCAGGGTTGCGATGCGTGCTTTCTCGCTCGCGTGACGCTTCCCCTTATGTCGAAGCGGCGAGTGCCGCATGTGAGGAGTTGTCATGAATAAGCGTGCCCGTATGCGGCTTATCGGTGTCACCGTTATTATCCTGATCGTCGTGGTGGCCATCTTCCTTGGCAGTGGAGGCACAGGTGCTGCTTACTACAAAACCGTCGAGGAGGTGTACTCGGACAGCTCTTTGGTCGGGGAGCGTGTCAAGGTCGGCGGTGTGGTGGTTGCCGGCTCGTGGGATCGCCAGTCAAACCCGATGCGGTTCTCTATCCGTGACGAGAAAGACGAGGGGGACACGGGCCCTGCGATCAAGGTCGTTTACGACAAGGGTGTGCCTGCAACGTTTGGCGATGGGGTGGGTGCTATCGTCACCGGCAAGCTCGGCGAGGGTCACGTTATCACTGCCGATGACCTTCTCACCAAATGTCCCTCGAAATACGAGTCTGCAGAGGGCGCGATGCCCCTTGACGACCTGGAGCGCAATGGCCAGTCGATGATCGGAAAGCACGTGAAAGTCACAGCCTTCATCAAGGCTGGCTCGGTCAAGCCGCCAGGCGGTGATGCTCGGTTCATTGCGACGGCGAAGTCAGACGGCGGCTTTGAAGTGCCGGTGGCTTTTGAGAACGCTCTCCCAGATGGGTTGAAAGACGGCGTTCAAGTCATTTTGACCGGTGCGTTTGAGTCCGACGGGGTGTTTGTCGCAACAGATGTCGCACTGTCCAAATAATGTGCGGGTGAACGGGAGATCAGTATGTTTTTTGGGAAGTTGGCACTCTGGCTTGGACTGATCACGGCGCTTGTCGCCATATGCGCGCTCTGGTGGGGGCACTATCTTGGCCGAAAGGATGGTGAAGCTGCTACCAACCTCGGCTATTATGCGACCTTTGCCAGCTTCATATCCTTCACGCTTTCGGTGCTTACACTGGTTGCGGCGTTTTTTGGCAACAACTACAAGCTTCTTTACGTTGCCGAGAACCGCTCGACGGATGTCTCAAGCCTAGCCTGGCTGTATAAGCTTGCCGGCGTATGGGCGGGGCGTGAGGGCTCGCTGCTTTTCTGGACATGGCTCATCGCGGTCTTTGCGGCGTATGTCGCATGGCGCCGGATGGAAAAGACCGATGCGCTCTCAAACATGGGGTTGCTGGTCACCAATGTGGTTCTCAGCCTGTTCTCGCTTGCCATGCTTTGCGCGGAGATAAACGATCCATTCAAATTGACATCGGCAGACATGCTTAGCGCGAGTGGTGAGCTGCTGGCGAATACAGGTATGAACCCGCTTTTGCAGCATTGGGCGATGATCCTTCACCCGCCGACGTTGTTTGTGGGCTATGCCGGGCTTGTGATCCCGTTTGCCTTTGCAATGGCGGCGCTTATTGTGAACGACTCTTCGTCGGAATGGGTCGAGATCGTCGACCGCATCACGCTTTTCTCATGGCTGTTTTTAAGCATCGGTATCGGGTTGGGCTCGGTGTGGGCGTATGTGGTGCTCGGGTGGGGCGGGTACTGGGCGTGGGACCCGGTCGAGAACGCCTCGTTTCTGCCCTGGCTCACTGGGGTCGGGCTGATACATAGCTTCACGGTCTACCGTCGACGAGGCGGGTTCAAGCGCTGGGCGCTCCTTAACGCCGCCATGACGTTCTCGCTCGTGGTGCTCGGCACATTCATCACGCGCTCGGGCATCGTGCAGTCGGTGCATGCCTTCCAGCCGGACTCGTTCTCGACATGGCTGTTTGGCTTCATGATCGCTGGGCCGCTCGTTTTCATTGGACTCGGGCTTGTGCTGCGCTGGAAGTCCTTTGCCGGAAACGACGAGTTCGAGTCGCTTACGAGCAAGGAGTCTGCGTACTACTTCAACAACGTGCTCATGCTTCTTGCGGCAGCCATCGTCGCATACCTGACGGTCACGTCGGCGTTGCCAGCCTGGCTTCCTTTTGGCAAGCAGTCGATCAGTGCGATCACCTTTGACCTGCTTGCTCGACCGGTCGGCATCCTATACGCAATCATCTTGGCGGTCTGCCCGATCCTTGCGTGGCGCAAGACAGAGGGCGCAACGTTTTGGAAGCGTGTGCGCTGGCCGCTCGCAACAGCCGCGGTGATCTTCGCCGCGCTTGTCGCGGAGTGGTGGCTGAACCTCAGGCCGATCTATGACTTTATGGTCGGGCAAGGCGGGACAAAGGCTATCGGGTTCACGGCTTTTGGGCCGCCATTTGTCTATCACGGCCTTGCCTTGCTTGCGTTTGCCACCGCGTCGGTCATTATCGCCAACGGGGTGTGGCTCTTCATCGAGGGCACGCGTCAGCGTGCGGCTGCAAAAAAAGAGGGCATCGGTACGGCGCTTCAAGCCATCTTGTTCAAGGCGCGTTCGCAGTCAGGCGGCTACATTGCGCATATTGGGATGGGCATCATCCTCATAGGCTTGGTTGGCTCGGCGATGTACGTGCGCGATGTCAAGATGACTGTCCCCGCCGATGTGGGATCCTCTTTCACGGTCTCGAACTACACGCTCACGTTTAAGTCGGCCGACTCGAAGACGCATGACAATGGGGACGTTGACGACCAGGTGACATTCGCTGTCAGCAAGAACGGCCGCAATGTCGGTACGGTGACTCCGGGAAGGACGACGTTTGCGCTGCAGAACCAGACGCGTCTCAACGCAGCGGTGCTTTCCGAGCCGCTTCGGGATATCTTCATGGTGTGGGAGGGGACGCAGCCGACGGCGGATGGCGGCTATGACTCGTCGATCAACGTAAAGATCAACCCGCTTATCTGGTTCGCCTGGGGCGGTTTTGGGATCCTGTTGCTCGGCTCGGCTCTGGCTACCTGGCCAAAAAAGACCGCTCGGCTTGCTCCGGCGACGGCTTCGTCTGCCTCGGCTAGGAGGGCTAAGGCTGGCGGAGGGCCTACTGGCGGCAAGAAAGGCGGCAGCGGCAAGGGCGCGGGGAGCAAAGGCGGCAGCGGCAAAGGTGCTGGCAACGAGGGCACCGGCGCGAAAGGTGCCGGTGGCAAGGGCGCGGGAAACAAAGGTGCCAAGAGCAATAAAAGCGGCAAGTAGGGACAACACGTAGCGGTGGAGACTTCAGGCGGCTTGGGGATATCCCTTGAGGTTTGCGGCCTTTCGCGGGTGTTCGGTGCCCGCCGGGCGCTTGATGGCGTGAGCTTCACGCTGCCCGAAGGCGCGTTCCTTTCGATATTCGGCCCGAACGGTGCCGGCAAGACAACACTGTTGAGAGTCCTCTCGACGCTTGCCCCGCCATCGTCAGGAACGGCGACCGTGCTCGGCAAAGACGTGCTCGAGGATGCTTCCAAGCTGCGCGAGCACATCGGCCTTATCAGCCACAATCCGTTGCTTTACCCGGATCTTTCCGCCGAGGAGAACCTTCAGTTCTTTGCCGATATCTACTGTTTGGACTGTCCGCAAGAGCGGATCCGCGAGCTGCTTTCCGCTGTCGAGCTGGATCATCGCTGCCTTGATATCGTCCGTACGTTCTCGCGGGGCATGCTGCAGCGGCTTTCCATTGCACGGGCGTTGCTTCACAGTCCCGAGATGCTCTTTCTTGATGAGCCCTATTCCGGGTTGGATCCACATGCTGTTGATATCTTGGATGCGCTTTTGGCGCGCATTCGCAAGCGCCACACGTTTGTCATGGTAAGCCACGACCTTGAGAAAGGGCTTGAACTCTGTTCCCATGCGCTGATCCTTGCAAAAGGCAAGGTGGTCCTCTTTGAAGAGCGCAACCGGATCGACGTAGGGGAGTTCAAGGGCCTCTATCGCCAGACAGTTGGCATGGGGGTGTCTTGAGGGATGGCTCGGAGGATCTCATCGTCAAGGCAGCTCAAGGCTATTTTGCGCAAGGACATCGTGATGGAGCTGCGCACCAAAGAGATGCTTACGTCGATGGGGCTGTATGCGCTGCTCGTGCTGCTCGTCTACCATCTTGCGTTTTCGCAGGTGGACAGCTACGACGTGACACCCATCGGAGCCGGTCTGCTCTGGCTGGCGATAGTGTTCACCTCGCTTTTAGGGCTGAACCGCTCGCTCGTGCATGAAAAGGACCAGGGTTGCCTGGAGGCGCTGCTGCTCTCCCCGATAGATCGGCCAGTCATCTTTTTTGGCAAGGCAGCAGGCAACCTGCTCTTCCTGCTTATCGTTGAAGTCATTATTGTGCCGCTGTTCCATTTCCTCTTTCTGCAAAACATCGAGATGTCAGGCGCGGTCTGGATGCTTGCTTTGGCGCTTTTTGTGGGGTCTTTAGGGATTGCCGGGGTCGGAACGTTGCTTGCGACGATGTCGGTGAATACCAAGGGCAAGGATTTCATACTCGCAGTGCTGTTCGTGCCGGTGATGTTCCCGCTTCTTTATGCCATGGTTGCAGCATTAAGTGCGGTTATCACAGGAGAGGTGCTGTTTCCTGGAGAATGGGTAGGCGAGTACTGGCGGGCCCTTGGGTTGGGTGCCGGTTATGATGCGATAATGTTGCTTATCGCTTTTGGGCTGTACGAGTTCATCATCGGTGCCTGAAGCAGGCGCGGGTGTTGCGGGTGGTGAGGGGCAGCTGCAGGCAGCTGCGCGTGCCAGGTAGTCGCACGTGTTCGAAAAGTTGCTGTTAAGGTGCAGATGGCGACGGATGGAGGATGTTCGTGGGCAAGACCGCGGAAAAGGCCGGGTTTCTCGGCTTTTCGATAGATGTGTGGATGTATCTGTTGCTTGGGCTTGGGGCGGTGCTTACGACGGTCGACCTTGTCTTGGCATTCCTTTTCGCGCCGCTGGTCCTTGGTGCCGGCGCTGGTGGGACTGCAGTGATAAACGGGGTTGCGGTAAGTAACCAGCTGCTCCTCAGCCAAAAGATATTCTTTTTCCACGTACCGGTGGCGATCTCAAGCTTTCTTGTCATCCTATTTGCCGCGTATTACAGCATCCGTTTTCTGATGACGCGGGACAAAGGGTTTGACATCAAGGCGCGTGTTGCGACTGAGGTCACGCTCATGCTTGTGGTGCTCACGCTGATCACCGGGGACCTGTGGACACGGTATGAGTGGGATGCCTGGTGGGTATGGGAGCCTCGGCTTACCACGTACTTCATCCTGACGCTTTTGGTGGCTGGCTACTTCGTGCTGCGCAACTCGGTTGAGGACGAGGAACGCCGAGCGGTCTACGCGGCAGTGTTTTGCATAATCGCGGCGGTGGACGCGCCGATCTCGTTTATGATCACCCGCCTGGTCCCTACCAAGATGCATCCGGTGGTGCTCAGAAGCGGGGGAGGGCTGACCGGCATCCAGCTGCTGGCGTTTTTGCTCGGCATGTTTGGCATGCTTATGATCGCCTGGGTGGTGTTTAAGCTCCGCGAGCGCCAGGAGTTTGCCTCGGAGCGCATTGAGGCGCTCAAGGCTGCGCGTGAAAGCTGATTGTGACATGTGCGGAAGCTGACTGTGGTGTGCGTGAAGGCTGATTGCAGAAAGGATAGGCATGGATCCGGTTCTCAAAGAGATATATTCGACGGTTCTCGGCGCGGCGCCCTATGTGCTAGGGGCGTATGGGCTGCTTTGGCTCGGTCTTATGGTATACATTGCTATGGGCGTGCGGCGCACGAGTGCGCTTGAGAAGCAGATCGCTGTGCTGGAGGAGTCTCTCTCAAGCGAGGTCTGAGACGAGGTTTTAAGCGGTGGAAGTAGCCTCATCGGTTCTGTTCTGGTTTGCCTTCGCGCTTTATGTTGGCGCGACGGTGCTCTATGCCTACCAGTTCATCCTGAAGCACTCCAAGGTCGTGTGGTGGGCGCGCCTGCTGACCGGTGCTGGCTTTTTGTGTCACACCGCGTCCATCGGCGTAGCATCGGTTGCAGCTGGCCGGACCGTGTTCACCGGCAAGAACCAGCTGATCTTGGCGTCGTGGGCGCTAGTGCTTTTGTACTTTGTGCTCGAGCATCTGCTCAAGATCAGGGTTTACGGGACCTTTCTCATCCCCGTGGGGATAGTGCTGATGGCGATCTCGGTGCTTATGAGGAGTTCGGGCGGACACACTCCCGAGCAGGAGCTTTTGATCAGTACCGCCGGCATAGCATTCCATGTGCTGCTTGTGGTGTTCGCCAACGCAGGCTTTGCGTTCGGAGCGGTCTCATCGGCACTTTACCTGTACCAGAACAACCAGCTCAAGCAGCATAAAAGTAACCGGGTAAGCCGCAGGCTGCCTTCGCTCGCAACCCTGCAGACGGTGGCTCGGCGCTCGGTGCTGCTGGCCTTTCCTGTGTATACTTCCGGGCTTATGCTCGGGGTTATCCGTGCGACCCAGACCGATGTCGGTGGCTGGTGGGCGGATCCCCGCGTGATGATGTCGGGTTTCGTTTGGGGCACCTACGTGATCTACCTGGTAACCCTGTACCGCAACTCTGTGTCCTCGCGCACCAGCGCGTGGATATCGGTCGTAGGTCTTGTGTTCGTCGCGGTCTTGGCCGTTTTAGCCCGCACGGTTGGAGCGGGCTTCCATGTCTTTGGAGTGCCGTAGAGCATGAATAATGAGCCCAAACGCTATTTCCCTGTCTTCTGTGACCTTGAAGGCCGTCGCGTGGTGGTGGTGGGCGAAAGCCCGCTCATCGACAAGCGCATCCGACAGCTTATGCGCTACGGTGCCGACGTTGTCGTCATCTCCTCGCGCCCAAGCAGAGGGCTTCGCGATGCCGCTGCGTTGGGCAACGTCCGTCTTATAGGGCGGACATACGAGCACGGGGACCTGGACGACGCATTCCTGGTGCTCTGCATGAGCAACGACGAGAGGCTTAGCAAGAAGGTATTCAAAGATGCCGAGGAGCTAGGGTGCCTGGCGAATGCCGGCAAAACGCCCGACTTGCGCAACTATCTGCTGCCGAGTGTCATCCATCGCGAGCCGCTGCAGGTCGCCATCTCGACTGGCGGCATCGCTCCGGAGGCTGCGAAGATACTGCGGCAGCACCTGGAGCCAGCGCTCGGCGTGGAATGGGCGAAGTGGATCAACCTGCTTGCAGAGGTGCGCGCAGAGCCAAGGCCAAAAGACGACAAGCCCGGGATGCTAGAGCGAGAGATCGATATCGTCTTAAGCGAGCAGACGCGTGAGCGCATCTCGTTCGGGGAGCGGCTCTCTGCCCGTACCATTCAGGGGCAGGCAAAGATAGAGGGCCTTCGTGCGGAGATGCTCGCAAAAGCCGAGGAGACGCTGAGCGAGCACGCGGCGATGATGGCTGCCCAAGAAGCCGAGGCTGAGGCTGAAGCCGAGGCTGCGGCCACCCAGGGCGAGGGCGAGGAAGAAGCCGGGCCCGCATCGGGCACCGGATGAGGCTCCCCGAGGTTCGCAGTGACCGGGGGCTTGCTGTCGTCACTGGCGGCAGCAGCGGGATCGGGCTTGCCGCAGCCAAGATGCTGGCCGCACGCGGCATGGATGTCACGATCATCGCACGCGACCCCGCCAAGCTCGAGGCCGCCTCAAGCGCGATCGCGCAAAGCGCAGCGCCGGGGGTGGATGTGGCGGCCTTCTCGGCGGACTTGTCTGACTGGGACGTGACACGTGCGGTGTTCGAGTGCCTTGCCGCCGAGCAGGGGGTGCCCGACGTGCTCGTGAACTCGGCGGGCGTTATCTACCCGGGCGAGTTCACTGCGATGCCGCTCTCGGACTTCAAGATCAATGTGGACTCTGGGTTTTGGAGCGTCGTGCATCCGTGCAGGGCTGCTGCCCCGGCGATGGTTGGGCGGGGGAGCGGTCACATCATTAACGTCGCGTCCGTCGCCGGTTTTCTAGGGATCTACGGCTATACGGGGTATTCTTCGGCGAAATATGCAACTGTGGGCTTCTCCGAGGCGCTGCGTTTTGAGATGCGTCCCGCAGGCATCCGCGTTGCTTGCGTGTGCCCGCCGGACACGGAGACGCCGGCGCTTGCGCTTGAGCGTGCCATGCGACCGCCGGAGACCGATGCCGTCGCCGGCAACATCAGGCCCATACCTGCCGAGAAGGTCGCCACAGCAATTGTGCGTGCAATCGGTCGGGATCGGTTCATGGTGATCCCTGACGTGCTCTCGGCGTTCTATTTCCGGCTTAAAGGGATCGCCCCTGAGGTCTTTCAGGCGATTGTCGACAGCGATGTGCGCAAGGCTCGGCGTGAGCGGCGCAAGCTCAACGATGCGCAGCGCGACGTGTGATGTGGCATTGCGAACGGAAACGGTGCGACGAGCATAAGTGCAAGACGGCGACGAGCATAATGCGGCATGGCAGGACGACGCGTATAAGCGCAAGGCGAGCGACGCACGTAGCATAAGCTTGGAAGTCGTACCCGTGGATGGTAACATTCGAGTGTTCAGGCGCGAAGCTGGTGCGTAACGCAAGGATGGAAGATACCGCCCTCGCCGGGGCCTGCTTGCCTGAACACCAACGCACCGCACCGGCGAGGGCGTACCTATGTGTTGATGCGTAGGGCTGCTACGAGAATAGGATGTCGTGCCTATTTTCATTCTCGGCTCGGCAGGCAGCGATGGGATGTTGGGTATCAGATGTGTGGGATCGCGTAGGATTGCGTGAGCTTGCGTAGGGTCGTGTGGAGTTGCGTATTGATGCACGAGGTTAGGGATCAACAGTGAGGCGAGGACCGGCATGCACTTGACGCTTGTGGGGCTTAGCCACAAGACCGCTCCAGTGGCAATACGGGAGAGGCTTACGTTTCCGGCACAGCAGCTCCCCGATGCGCTTGGTCGCCTCTGCGCGCTTGACACTGTTGCCGAGGCGGTGGTCGTCTCGACTTGCAACCGCACCGAGATATACGCGGTCACCTCGGCAGATGCCAATGGGCCGGAGGCCGTTACCAGTTTCATCGCCGACTATCACGGCCTCGACCAGCAGGAACTCACACGCTATCTCTACACCCTTGAGGGCGAAGCGGTGGTCAAGCACCTGTTTTGCGTGGCATCCTCGCTTGACTCGATGGTGCTCGGCGAGGCGCAGATCCTCGGCCAAGTGAAAGAGGCCTATGAGTCCGCGTTCGCCAACCATGCATGCGGGCGCATCTTCAACCGGCTTTTCAGGCAGAGCTTCGAGGTGGGCAAGCGGGTCAGGACCGAGACCGACATCGGCGAGAACGCGGTGTCGATCAGCTATGCGGCTATTGAGCTTGCCAAGCGCGTTTTTGAGACGCTGGAAGGCCGCTGCGTGCTCGTTGTGGGCGCGGGGAAGATGAGCGAGCTTACCGCCAAGCATCTGGTGAGCAACGGCGTCGGGCGCGTGCTTGTCGCTAACCGCACGTTTGAGCGTGCCGAGGAGCTTGCGCGGCGCTTTGGCGGCGAGGCGATCCCTTACGACATGCTTTTCGAGCGCATGGCCGAGGCCGACATCGTCATCTCGTCGACGGCTGCCACACAGTACGTGATCACGCGTGATGAGGTCGCCCGCGTGGTGCGCCACCGCCGTGACCCGCTCTTCTTGATCGACATTGCGGTTCCCCGCGATATCGACCCTGCGTGTGC
The DNA here is from genome assembly GCA_009779675.1 of Coriobacteriia bacterium. Lineage (GTDB taxonomy): Bacteria > Actinomycetota > Coriobacteriia > Anaerosomatales > PHET01 > WRDS01. Next base: position 6,736 of record WRDS01000029.1, on the reverse strand, counting down.
AAACATCGCCGATGTCTTCCTGTACGACATTGACGCTCTAAACAACGTTGTCACCGCCAACCTCGAGGAGCGCATGGTCGAGGCAAAGCGTGCCGAGGCTATCATAAAAGACGAGATCGTCGGCTTCGAGCGCTGGCTGGACTCGCTTGAGATCGTGCCGACTATCGCCGCTATGCGGGCCGAGGCGGAAAAGATGCGGGCCGAGGAGCTCGGAAAAGCCCTCAAGCGCCTGGGGGGCCTCTCGGAAAAGGAGCTGCAGGCGGTCGAGGCTCTCTCGAATGCCATTGTTAACAAGATGCTGCACGAACCGACCGCTCGGCTCAAAGCGGCATCTGCCGAAAAAGACGGCTACAGCTATGTCGAGGCTGCGCGCTTCCTCTACGGGCTTGATGCCAGCCCAGAGGCCAAGGCTTCCTACGCCGGGCTGCTCAAAGGCATTCTTGGCAGGGGCGGCGGGCGTGCTGTGCCCGCCAAGCCTGGCGAAGAGGCGGGGGACACGTATGGCTACTGAGCGAGAGAGGTCCGGCAAGTGCGAGAGGCTCGGCGTTAGGCCGACTGACGCAGAGACCCGTTGGATGGAGGGCGCGTGTGGCTACTGAGCGCAAAAAGCTGGTCATCGGCACGCGGGGCAGCAAGCTTGCGCTGTGGCAGTCGGAGTTCGTGCGGGGTCTTTTTGAGGATGCGACGGGGCTTCGTGTCGAGATCAAAGTCATAAAGACGACGGGCGACAAGATACTCGATGTGCCGCTTGCGAAAGTGGGCGGCAAGGGGCTTTTCACCAAGGAGATCGAGGTCGAGCTTGCAGCGGGATCGGTCGATCTCGCGGTGCACTCGATGAAAGACGTTCCCACCGAGCTTCCCGAAGGACTCACGATTGCGATGATGCCACCGCGGGTCGATCCGCGTGATGTCATCGTCTCGGGGGCGGGGTATACGCTTGACATGCTGCCCGAGGGCGGCACGCTCGGCACGAGTTCGCTCAGGCGTCGCAGCCAGGTCATGGCGCTCAGGCCCGATCTTAGGATCGTGGATGTCCGGGGCAACCTCGACACGCGCATGCGCAAGGCCGAGACAGGCGAGCTCGATGCGGTCATCCTTGCGGCCGCCGGGATCTTCCGGCTCGGCTGGGAGGATCGCATCACCCATTGCATAGAGCCCACCCAGATGGTCCCGGCCGTAGGGCAGGGGGCGATAGGGGTCGAGATCCGCACTGACGACGCGTTCATGGCTGAGGTCTGCGCACAGCTGACCCATGCCGATACGATGCGCTGCGTTATCGCCGAGCGCGTTGTCATGCGTAGGCTTGAGGGTGGCTGCCAGGTGCCCATCGGGGCGTACGCCCGCGTCGAGGCCGCCGAAGACGAAGCTGTCGAGGGCGGCAAGGACAAGGACGGCAAGGGCGGCAAGGGCGGCCGTCTGGTGATGGATGCCTACGTGGGATCCGTGGACGGGCAACAGCAGTGCCGCCAGCATGCGGAGGGCGGTCCGGATGCGCCGGATGCGCTCGGCGAGCAGATGGTGGAGGCGCTGCTTGGCAGCGGGGCAGCGGGGATCCTCGCCGAGATCAGGGATGCCGAGGATGTCAGCGGCTTGTGCTAGGATGTCGTCGGGCCCAAGCCCGCTTGCGGGCGTGCGCGTGGTGGTCACCCGCACCGCCGCGCAGTCGGCGGCGTTGTCGGGTCCCCTCATGCGTTTGGGTGCCGAGGTGATCGTCCTGCCTGTGATCAGGGTTGCAAACCCTCCGGACCCTATGGCGCTTGCCGCCGCGCTCTTGAGGCTTACCAGCTACGAGTGGCTGGTGCTTACATCAGCAAACGCCGTAGAGCAGTTCTTTGCCCGCCTGGCCAGCTTGGACGATCCGGGGGTGGACGCTGCGGCCGATGACCCGGACAGGTACTCGTGTTTTTGGCTGCCTGCTGGCATAAAGGTGGCGGTTGTCGGCAAGGCGACGGCGGCGCGGCTTAAAGAATACGGGTTCAACGCCGACCTTATCCCTGGCGATTTCCGTGCCGAGGGGCTGGTCGCCGCCTTTTCCGCGGCTGGTGTCGACGCGGGCACGCGAGTGCTTATCCCGCGTGCCGCCGAGGCCCGCGAGACACTTCCCGCCGGGTTGCGTGAGCTAGGCGCGCATGTGGATACCGTCGAGCTGTACCAGCTTGTAGCCGAGATCCCCGAACCTGCGGTGTTTGAGCAGGTTGCGTCCGGTGCGTTTGATGTCATCACGTTCGCAAGTGGGGCGACCGCCCGTTTTTTTGCGCGGATGCTTGAGGGAAACGGTGTCAACCCTGCCGAGGTATTCTCGGCGGGGAAGGTGGCAAGCATCGGTCCTGTGACGAGCCAGGCGATCCGGGAGCTGGGGTATGGCGTGGATATCGAGGCTCCGGTGCAGGACATGGGGGCGCTGGCAGGGGCGATAGCGCTCGAGTTCGGCACTGCGGGAAGCGCCTGAGAACGTAGTGCCGATGACTTCGGAGCCCGCGCTTGGTATGATTATCATCCGTACTGAAGCGCAACGAAGTCCTACAAAGGATCCGTGGTGCAGGTACGTATGGGGACGTGGCTCAGTTGGGAGAGCGCTGCCTTCGCACGGCAGAGGTCGGCGGTTCGAATCCGCTCGTCTCCACCATGACCTACCAGCGGAGACTTCGGTCTCCGCTTTTTTCGTGTGCCCGGCAGAGTACCCAAGACGCATCATTGTGTGCATCAATTTGCCGCCCTTACGCCCCCCATTACCGGTACGGCCCGGCACCGGCTACTCGCGCTCGGCAATTGTGACTTTTACTGTGTCACCGGGCTGTTTGCCGATCTTTAGACGAATCGCCTTAAGAATGCCGATGATGTAGCACACCGAGCCGTCGGCGTTTTTCACGCCCATATTGACGATGCTGCCGTCATACGGCTCGCCGTCAAACGTGGCGTGCACCCTTACCCTCCCCTTGCCGAACTCCGCTCGGATATCATGCGGGAACGGCACATACGCGCCACCTCTACCGATGGTGGCAGGTTGGATTACCGCATCGTACTCATAGGTTCCCTCGTTCATTGGATCCCACCCGTCTGAGGTGTCCAACCCACGGCTAACACGCAGGAGGCCTCGACCGGATCATCGGTCATATCTTCTTACGCGGATCCCTCTTGGGCACACGGGGCTTGGACTGTCAATCCAAAGGCTAGCAGCCTGCTGCCCTGTGCGGTACCCTATATCTATAACCATCTTCTGTCAGGGCACGTATCAGGCCAAGTATTTGAGCCACCCTACCGTAAGCCGTCTTTGATCGAGGAGGAGTTGCTGTATGGGCCATTTCCCCAAAAGGACGATGAGGCCAAGGCCGCGCCTCTCGGCACTCCTCGCGGCTGTGCTTGTCCTCGGCATGGTGCCGAGCGCGGTGTTCGGCGGTGGCACGGCCCGGGCGACACCGACCCTCTCCTCGGCTGCGGGATCCGTCGGCTGGGGGGCTGTGAGTGCGGGGAGCGATTGCTTCCTCGGCATCGAGCGCGACGGGTTGCTCTGTACATGGGGGGCTAACAGCTACGGGCAGCTCGGCGATAGTGCGATGGCGGACAAGAATGTCACCGCCTTGGCCGACGGCTTGGCCGCAGACTCTGAAGGCTCCATAACCCGCGTCGCAGGTGCAAACCGTTACGAGACCGCGATCAAGACCAGCGAGAAGAACTTTGCGAGTGCCGACAACGTCATACTTGCAACCGGCATGAACTACGCCGACGCGCTTTCGGCCTCCGCTCTTGCCGGCTCCCTTAAAGCGCCGCTTCTCTTGGCAAGGCCGGATGCGTTGGACTCGGGCGTTCTAGGCGAGATCCAGCGCTTGAAGGCCAAAAAAGCCTACATCATGGGCTCTTCTGCGGCCGTCTCTAACGCAGTGGAAGGCTCGCTTACGAGTGCGGGCCTGTCTGTCGAGCGCATCGCCGGTGCCGACCGCTACGCCACAAGTGCGGCCATCGCATCAAAGGTCGCGTCCCTTGAAGGTGCCGCTTTCACGAAGAAGGCGTTTTTGGCTCGGGGAGACAACTTCGCTGACGGTCTTTCAGCGTCGCCGGTCGCTTACAAAAACAAGGTGCCAGTCATCCTCACCCGCTCGGCAGTGCTCGCCGAGGATGCAAAACATGCCATCAAGGACTTGGAGATCACAGATGTCACCATGCTCGGTTCTACCGCAGCGATCGCGAAAGATGTCGAAGACGACGTAAAGGATCTTGCCACGACCACCAGGCGGCTTCAGGGCGCTGACCGCTATGCAACCGCGCAGGCCATCGCCGAGCATGCGCTCGATAACTCCCTTGCCACCACGGGCTTTATCGGGGTCGCCACCGGGCTCGACTTCCCTGATGCCCTTGCCGGCGGCATGGCCACCGGCAAGCACGGCGGCATCATGGTGCTCACTCGGCCAGAGGCGCTCTCACCGGTCTGGGGGCCCTACTTAAAGGCGGCCTATGTTGACGCAGGTATAAAGCCTGATGTCCAGGTCTATGGCGGGAGTAACGTGGTATCTGGCGTGGTCTTTGACGCGCTTAAGGCGCTGCTTATCGGCGGTGCCCCCGGCTCCGACCCCGACGACCCTGACCCCGACCCCGGCGATGGCTCGCCTACAGGCGTGTCGATAGGAGTGAGCGTAGGCAGCCCATATATGCCGCTTCGCTATGAAGGGCGGTACCAAGACGAGCTGCTCGGCATTCCGGCAGCCCCAGGAACCTGCACGCTGGTTGCGACCGTGCTACCGGCAAGCGCAAGCAAAGACACGGACATCACGTGGTCTTCCAGTCAAACGAGTGTCGCAACGGTAGACAGTAACGGCAAGGTGACGGCCGCTGATGTCGGGCAGGCGACGATCACCGCCACAACGCAAAACGGGAAAAAAGCCGACATAGTTGTAACAGTCGCCCCTTTTGCCATGAAAGTAGGGTATTCCATAGCGGCACGACAGAGGACACCGGCTGGATTCACCGTGGGCAGCCATGCCTATATGGATATGAGAAAAGGCGAGGTAGTACCTCTACCCTTCCCCGATGTGATTGAACCGGAAGGCGCTTTCTCAGGCTTCCACCGTCGCTTCTACGCCAAGGGGGGCGGAGTAGCACAAGACGCTATTGAGCTAATCGATAACGGGGACGGAACAGAATCCATCAAGGCCATCAATGAGGGCTGGGGGATGATATGCTGGTCGAGATGGCGGGGGCCAGAAGAGCCTGCCAGTGCCGTTTTTGCCGATATGGTATTTATCGTTCGCCCGGCTTTAACTGATGCGCAGATCCCATCAGCCAAGGCGATGAGCGTAGGCGAGGAGTGGCGGCCGACAATCACGCTCACCCCGCAAGCATACCCTGAGGATGCACCGGACTTTTGGAAATCGCCGTTGCCAACCTATACGGTGGAATCATCCGACTCGAATACGGTGCGGGTAGAAGAAAACGGTAAAAAGGTATATGCCGTCAAGTCTGGCACGGCGCAAGTCCGGGTCAAAATCGATGGCGTAGTAAAAAGCACCTGCAATGTGACCGTTTCCCAGCCGGTGCTAGGCCAAGCAGCACTGAGATACAACAAGGCAACGCATACTGCTAATGGCAAGGCAACGCTCACGTTGGGAGTAACCCCGACGACAGGAGCAACGCATTATTTAATAACGGAACACGTAGCCTACACAAAGGGCATGACGGCGGCACAACTGTTCGCTTCCAGCAATATTAAAACACGGGATAATACCTGCACGCTAAAGGCAGGCAGTGCAGAAATAAATCGCTATGGTAACCAAGCTGCGCGCCAATGGGTCATAACATCGGCGCAGGCCGGCTCTACGCTGACCTTCACCGGTATCGACACGGGCTTGCGGTTTTTCAGTATTCAGGCGTACACGGCATACCCAAACCCTGCCACTCCTCCTAGCAACGCATCGGTACTGCAGGCGCCTGTGCTGTACCACCCACGCAATGTGGGAGGCACCAATGAAAGCACGAGTGATGGAAGAATTGAATCGACCTGGAAACCCTGTTACAACTTAGTACCCGGAATGTCGTACCCGTACATGGGCGATGACGGGTGGATGGATTATGGGTACATCACGGGAAGTATGTCCGTTTATTACGCTCCAGGCGCACCTTGGGGCATGTTGCTTACTTACGACGATATACCGGGCGCAAGCGGCTATGATGTCCCTTGCATCCACAACGGTAAGGAGTTCGGTCAGGCGCAGACGGAAACCTCCGGCGAGATTCAAAAGAAAGGCAGTCGATGCATAATAAATACGGGTCTCGTGTTTCAAAACGGCAGTGCTAGGTTCGATATCAAGCCCTATGTGCGCGACGCTGATAACAACAAGGTGTACGGAGAAACGCGTACGGTGCTCTTTCCGGATGTGCGCGCCGAATACTTCTACAGCATAATATATTGGGACACTGACGCCGTAACACAAGACAACAGCCCCATTTTGGAGTTTCCATTTACGTATAAGTAGCTCAAGCCTCGCACGTGGACTTCTTTCGTTGTTGTAGCAAGAGGTGGCTGGTTTATACCCCATCTGTGGTATGGCCTTTTCCTTTACGTGGGGTAGCATCGTGGCATGAGCAACCCATTTGTCCATAGTCGGCACACACGGCGCTTTGATGTGACGGTTGCCGTAGGGCTCACCCTGTTCACCTGGATGCACCTGCTTGTGATCTGGTTTGTCACTCGGGGTGTTGTCTGGCTGGGAAAAGCCTCCGTCGGCGTTGCGGTATTTCAGCATGC